>CP003083.1:1229107-1536384 GCA_000306725.1 Methanolobus psychrophilus R15
CGTCAGTCATGGTATCAGCCAGATGGCGGCATGCGTCGACGAGCCTGTCACCGCAGATATAAAGCGTCTGATACGCCTGCCGGGTTCCCTTCACGGAAAATCGGGGATGAAGGTCACAGCGCTCAGAATAGACGAACTGGAGAAGTTCGAGCCCCTGAACGATGCCGTTGTTTTCGGGGATAAATCGGTAAAGATAAAAGCAATCAAGCCTTTTGCTGTGCAGATGAAAGGAAAGGACCTTATGGTCGAGGAAGGTTTGCAGGAAGTTCCGGAGTATGCGGCAGTATACCTGATATGCAGAGGTGTGGCGGAATATGGATCGCACTGAGCTTACTGACACTCTCAGAGAAGAGAGGAGCTCTTCACTGAAGTCGGTAAATGCTGATTTTTACCATAAGGTGGAAGAGTACATAACGGAACTTGAAGAGGAGATAGCCCAGCTTAGGAACCCGCGCTCAGTGGAGGCAAAGATACTGGAAGACGAACTTCAGAACGCCACAACCGCTGTTGAGCTTATTTTCATGCGCCGCATCAAGAAGATCATTGGCAGCGCCACAACCAATGCTTTCTCCAGCAAATCGACCATACAGGACATGGGAAAACTACTTCCGCAGGAGAAACAGGTTTACGAAGCTGTCCTTTCTGCAATCAACAATGCCCGCAGGGAAATGCTCGAGCCAGTGATCAACCCGCACATAGCCCCTGCAGGCGAGAAGGGAAAAGAACATATCCCTTTAGTGAGTACGAGAAACAGGGAGAACCGGGCGGCCAATACTTTAAAAGGTCAAGATACAGCTCCATTGACCATTCCCGGGACAGAAATTGCCACTACAGATGTTACCCCGGAAACTGAAGAGAAAGAAGACATAGCCAAAAGTAATATAAATAAGGAATTCGTTGTTGTGCGAATACTGGAAAACGTGCCTACTTTCAAGGCTATGGATAATCGCAATTATACATTGTGTGCAGAAGACGTTGTTGTTTTACCTGCCCTTAATGCTAAGGGACTCGTTAAACGCAACGCAGCACAGGTGATCACAAATAATTGACTTAAACTTATTTAAGGTGTAGATAATGAAGATCCCGAAGAGAGTCAGAACATATTGCCCTTCATGCAAGAAACACACTGAGGTAGTTGTGGAAAGAGTGAAGAAGGGGAAAGCATCGTCTTTGACACATATCGCAAGGCAGAAGAAGCGCCAGACAGGTATCGGTAACACCGGTAAATTCTCAAAGGTCCCTGGAGGAGACAAACCCACCAAGAGGATATGGCTCAAGTACAAGTGCACTGAGTGCAACAAAGCACACCAGAGACCATGTTTCAGAGCAAAGAAGTTCGAATTCGCGGAGTGATTTAAATGAACAAACCCAAGAGCAGATTCTTACGTGTAAAGTGCAACGACTGCGAGAACGAGCAGGTCATCTTCGGCAGTGCAAGCCGAAAGGTAACATGCCTTGTCTGCGGAAGGACACTTGCAGAGCCAACCGGCGGCAAATCCACGATAACAACACATATCCTTGAAGTCCTTGAATAAAGGGGTCCATAATGGAACAGAACAATTGGCCAGAGATCGGAGATTTCGTTGTCTGTACCGTAAAGGATGTAACTGACTTCGGTGCGTATACGACACTTGAAGAGTACGATGGGAAAGAAGGTTTCATCCATATCTCCGAAATCAAGGCTGGGTGGGTCAAGTACGTACGGGACCATGTGAGAGAAGGGCAAAAGATAGTCTGCAAAGTTCTCAATGTGGACTCATCCCGTCGTCACATCGACCTTTCCCTTAAAGACGTTAACGAGCATCAGAAGCGCGCAAAGATCCAGGAATGGAAGAGCGAGCAGAAAGCAACTAAGTGGCTTCAGTTCGTGGCAGAGGAAACCGGCACTAGTGAAGATGAGATGCAGAAAGCTGCTCAGAAGCTGACAGAACATTTCGGCACTCTTTACTCAGCTTTTGAAGAAGCTGCAATGATCGGGGCCAACGCGTTCAACGAGATCAAGCTGAAGAAGAAGCTTGTTGCCAGTATAGTCCAGATAGCCCAGAACAACATAAAACTGCCTTATGTAGATATTGCAGGATATGTTGACCTGACATCCATCCTTCCTGAAGGAATAGACATCATAAAGGAAGCTCTTATGGCGGCTAATGCTATCGAGGAAGAGAACGTGAGGCTGGACATCACTTACACAGGTGCACCCAGATACCGTATCAAAGTGATCGCGCCCGACTATAAGAAGGCTGAGGCCGTGTTGAAGAGAGCTGCAACAATGGCCGTCACTACTATCGAAGAGCTTGGCGGGAAAGGAGAATTCCACAGGCATAACGACACAGTAAAGGCGTGATGTTCTTTTGGGACTGAAGATCTACAGATGTAAGAACTGCGGAAGGTACACTCTCGAGGGAACGTGTCCTGCTTGCGGGTCAATAGCTGTGGACCCCAGTCCTGCAAAATTCTCTCCAAAGGACCCATACGGGAAATATCGCAGATTGGCAAGGAAGGATGAGCTATGCAGGAGATAAAAGTAATTCGACTGAAGGATGAGCTTCAACTGAGAGAACCAATATTCCTTGTAGGCCTCCCTGGCGTGGGTCATGTTGGAAAGCTGGTTGCTGAGCACATTATTGAAGAGCTCGATGCCGAAAAAGTCATCGAGATATACTCACACCATTTTCCTCCGCAGGTCCTTGTTGACGAGAACAGCGAAACGCACCTAGTCAACAATGAGATGTATATTTGCAGTACAGATGAATCTGACATCCTTATCCTGGTAGGCGATCACCAGAGTTCCACAGCCGAAGGTCACTACCAGCTTTGCGATCTGTACCTTGACATTGCAGAAGAGTTAGGAGTCAAAAGGATATACACTCTTGGCGGTTTCCCTACGGGGCAACTGACATATTCTGAAGAGGTTCTCGGAGCAGTTAATAATCCCGGCCTTAAAGAAGAGCTGCAGAGATCAGGAGTGGTATTTAGAGAGAACGAACCCGGCGGAGGCATCATAGGCGCTTCCGGTCTGCTCCTTGGATTGAGCAAATTCAGGAAAATGGATGCTGCATGCCTGATGGGGCTTACGTCCGGATACCTTGTAGATCCCAAGAGTGCGCAATCGCTTCTAAAGGTCATATGCAAGTTATTTACGATAGAGATAGATGAAGGTCCTCTTGAAGAAAGGGCAAAGGAAATGGAGAAGATTGTTGCAAGGCTTAAGGAGGTCGAGCAGCAACAACAGCAGCCGACCATACCACAAGCCACAATAAGGGACGAGGATCTGCGATACATCGGCTGAAGGGGTTTGATGATCATCAACGCAGATCTCCATCTGCATTCTAAGTACTCAATGGCCTGTTCAGGCAAAATGGACCTCCCAACCATAGCACAAGAGGCTGCAAAAAAAGGCATAGATCTGGTCGCGACTGGGGACTGCATACACCCCCAATGGATGAAAGAGATAAGAGATGCCGCGGTCGATGATGAGAACATTGTCCTGGGAAAAACTACTTTTACACTTACAACAGAGATCGAGGACAATCACCGTGTCCATCATCTTTTGATACTTCCTTCCATATCCAAAGCTCAGGAGCTTGCAGAAACGATGGCCAGGCACGGCAATCTTTCTTCTGACGGGCGCCCCACTGTACGCCTTAACGGAACAGAGATAGCTGAGATAGCCAGGGACATCGGAGCTCTGATCGGACCCTGTCATGCCTTTACCCCCTGGACTGCCATGTATGCTTACCATGATTCCCTTAAAAGCTGTTATGGAGACATGACTGATTATGTATCGTTTCTGGAACTTGGCCTGAGCGCAGACAGTGACTATGCAGACCGCATAAGCGAACTCCACAGGTTGACCTTCCTTACTAATTCCGATGCGCATTCCCCTGTTCCCAACAAGCTTGCAAGAGAATTCAACAGGATGGAAGTTCCTGACATGTCTTTTGAAGGGCTCAGGAAAGCAATCCTCAGACAGAACAATTACCGGGTCATAATGAACGTAGGATTCTATCCCCAGGAGGGAAAGTATAACGAGTCTGCCTGCATCAAATGTTTCACCCACTACTCACTGGAAGAGAGCGTTTCAAGCAAATGGAAATGCAGCGTTTGCGGAGGGCGTATCAAGAAAGGAGTATATGACAGGGTCAACGAGCTTGCAGACCTTCCGCGACCCGTCCATCCTGACCACAGGCCTCCGTATGTGCATCTGATGCCCCTCTCTGAGATTATCATGATGGCTCTGGGACATGCCAGTATCAATACCAAAGGAGTGCAGGATGCATGGAACACACTTCTTGACAGGTTCACAGACGAGCTGCAGGTACTCCTCCACACACAGCCACAAAACATGGACTTCGTGGATAAGAGGGTCGTTGATGCGATACTTGCTTTCAGGGAAGGGAAGGTCATTCTCCATCCAGGAGGCGGCGGCCAGTATGGACATATCGAACTACCTCCGGATATGGGAACAGCCAGGACAGCAGGAAAAGAAGAGGACGGCAAAGGAAACAAAAAGAGCCAGAGCTCCCTGTTTGATTTCTGATTTTCAGCTTATGAAAGCTCGATACCTATATAATATATAACAGCCTTCAAACACTGCGTGCCGAGGTGGCAGAGCGGACTAATCTGACGGCAAAGCGGCCCCGGAGTCCAAACGCGACCGGCTCGAGACCGGTTTCTCTGAAAAGAGTGCTTGGGTTCAAATCCCAACCTCGGCGTGTAAATAATAATTACATCTGATATTGCCTACTTGTTTTTTCTTGATGTCAGGAAACGGAACAGAACATCTTAAATCTCAGTTAAGAGCATGGAATCCTGCAGGTAATAGTTAAAGAGCTCTTTTCCCCATTCCACTGCATCAGGACTGTGACAGATCAGTTGTTTGTGGTCATAAGTATCATTTTTAGTCAGCAGCTTCAGTACAACACATGTGTCATTTACTTTAAACGATACGAAATGCATCTTTTGTGAATATAGATAAAGTGCAACCTGCCTGTTATTTACGAGCTTTTGCAGTTCGTCGTAGTTGTCTCTCTTGACTTTTTCAAGGAGGGAGGGATCAAAGATCAATGACACGTTTACTCCCTTGTTTATCATATCCCCGAACAGGTCAGGAAAACTAGGGTGAAGACCGGCCGCGGCCATGCTGAATGATTTTGAACCTGTAGATGCTTCATGAGCCTCTTTGTTATAGTCGAAGATATCTGAAAAACGAGGTCGTATCACAGTACATGAATTAACTTCATGCAGCTTTTTCAGCAAAGAAGGAGGAATAAAATCCAGTTTCCGGTCCAGCCAGTAATTTTCAGCAGTATTAATGAATTCCTCGAGATTCAAAAGAGATTTCAATTCCCCTGTAATTAACTCCCCGATACGTGTCAGCCTGTAAATGCCGTTTTCCCCTGTTATGAGATAACACTCTTCAAGCAGTCCAATGATAGAGTGAAGTTGTTCTTTAGTCGTTCCCATGGATATTGTAAGCCCATCAAGACCAGCTGGACATTCATCCAGAAATAAAAGTAAAGACCTGCTTTCTTCCGATGCAATTACTGCTTGAAGTGGTGTTTTACTCATTCAGGTGTGCCCCATTGCAAATATAATCGACTTTTGAGGAAGTATGTTTTCCAGAGAATATTATGAGTATAGATGAATACCTCAAGCCAACTCCGTCTCTCCAAAGAAGGGAGGTTCTTTTTCCTATTTATAGATTATTAAGCTAATATTAGCTTACTGGTATAATCAATAATGATATTGTTAATGTTCATTGAAAAGAAAACAGTTATCACTAAAGCATAAACAGATAAAAAGTGAACTTCAAAACGATAAGTTGGCTAGGGGAGTTTAAGCTCCTCCCCTGCCACCGAAGGACTGGCTGCTTCCACCGGATCCACCTTCCTCCATTGAACGACTGCCAAAGGCCTGTTTGTTCTCTTCTGAAGGTTCTTTCTCACCAAAAGGCTGGCTGCTTTCGCTTTCAGACTCACCTTCAACCTTTCCCCTGAGATTTTTTGCTTTTTTACTTATCTCTTCAGCACCATGCCTAATCTTTTCAGCCATCGAGCCTTCCTCAGATTGCATGTCCTTTACTCTCTGACTTATCTTTTCTGCGCCCTCTTTGACCATATCGGTCATCGAGCTTTTTCCTTCCTCAGACCGCTTCTCTCGCCTTTCCCTGATCTTTTTATTAACATCCTCGGCCATGTGGGTGCCAGCTTCCTTTACCCTGGATGCGGCATAAGGCAGTCTGCTTGCCAGTTCCGGGATCACATCGATAATACTATTGAAACTGCTTCTGCCTGACAACGTAAGCAGACGGACATCTTCTTCAGAGATCACAACAAAACCAATAGGTTCCATATTAACCCCGGCATATCCTCCACCGGCGTACCCTGTCTGGCCGCTTTCCTGATGATTCTCCCCGCCAGCACTCCCGAAACCGGCAGAAACTTTCATGATCGGCATTATGGTCTTCCCTTCCCAGGTAGTGGGTTCACCAATCAGTGTCTTGGTATTCACTATGCTCTCAGTTTCGTGAGTTATTTCTTTGATTATTTCATCTAACCCCATATTTACTCCCCCATTTATACAAAGTGTTTTTTGTATAATAGTTGATTATGTCCCTCATAGTTTAAAAGTGAATCTGCGATATGCCATAAAATTTAGCCTGCACCCAAAAATAGACATACAGACAAACTCATAAGTTAACATTTCTGCAAGAGTGGTTAACTCTGCTTATGTAATAATCAATCTGTAGAATTCTCACAAAACTTAAGTACTTCAAAATAATATAAATATATAAACAAACAATGTGGATTTTTCATAGATATGAATACTAAAAATACTACCCTGAATAAAGAAAATACAAATGAAAAACGAACAAATGCATCTCTTCGATCAAGAGTCCAGCAACTTAGCGAAGAGCTCGATATTACGAAAAAAGAGCTTGCCACAACCCAGGACTTCTACAAGGAGCGTCTGGAGAATCTTAACGACGTAGTTTTTAGTATTGACAACGAAGGCATATTCACTTATCTCAATTCTGCCATTGAAAATATGACCGGCTATAAAATGGAAGAAGTCATTGGGACACCATACACACGGTATGTGCATCCTGAGGACCTTCCCGGGCTCCTGGAAGACATCAGGAGGACTATCGCCGGTGAGAGAAAACCTTACATGTTCCGTGTTGTGAAAAGATCAGGAGACATCAGCTATGTGCATACTACATCCCGTCCCATCATACACGATGGAAAAGTTACAGGTATAAACGGCCTGATGGTAGACATCGCCATGCTCAAGCAGGTTGAAATGAATCTTAGGAAAGAAAGGGATAAAGCTCAAAAGTATCTTGATGTTGTAGCTGTCAGCATACTTGCGACAGACAGGGATGGAAACATTATACTGATAAACAAAAAAGGTTGTGAGATCCTCGGATATGAGGAAAGCGAGCTTGTAGGGAAGAACTTTTTCAATGCGATCCTGCCTGAAGATATCAGGGAAAACGCAAGAGAAGAATACCGTAAATCAATGGAAAAAGAAACAACCCTAAATGCATGTTTTGAATCACCTGTCCAGACAAAAGATAGGGAAATAAGGACATTTGAGTGGAACAATATACTGCTGAAGGACACAAGTGGCAACATACAGGGACGTCTCGCCTCAGGTAACGATATAACTGACAGGAAAAAAGCCGTAAAAGCTATTTTGATGGCAAAGGCCCTTTCGGATAATGCCTCCCAGATGAAAAAAGATTTTATAACCACCATGAGCCATGAACTAAGAACCCCACTCAACCATATCATAGGCTATTCTGACATTCTTTGTAGAGGTGACCTTGGGCCTCTTAACACCGAACAGAAGAGATGTATGGACATTGTCAGCAGAAGTGGAGGACGGCTGTTGATGCTTATTAACGCCGTTATAGAGCACTCCCAGATTGATCAAGGAAAGATGGAAACGGAGAAAAAAGAGTTTCTACTCCTACCTGTTATCAAGAACATAGAAGCTTCTGCAATGCCATTGGCAAAAAAGAAAAATATCGATCTACATATTATTTTAGAAACGGGGATAAGAAAGATATATTCTGACGAAAGTAAATTCAAAACAATTCTTTATGACCTTATCAGCAATGCAGTTAAATTCACTCAGGAGGAAGGCAAGGTCAGCGTAAAGTTCACTTCAATGAATGAAGGAAACCTGACAGTCACTATTGAAGATACGGGCATCGGCATCTCCACAGAGGATCAGAGTAAGCTGTTCAAACCTTTTTCCCAGATCGACTCATCCCTTACAAGGAATTTTGACGGAGTCGGGCTTGGGCTATACATTGCAAAAGAGTTTGTGGAAATGCTTGGAGGTAGCATACAACTGGAAAGTGAACCGGGGAAAGGGAGTACTTTCACATTCACTATCCCTGTTAACAGATGTTAAAAAGCACAGTGAACATTGAATTGTTCAGTCCCTTCCCGATATAAGGACTTAAAGAAAAAGGAGTTCACCCTTTCCTGATCTTAACAGCTGTTCCATAGGTTAGCAGCTTGGCGGCTTCTGCCATGGTCTGTGATGTCGTGAACCTTACATTCACAACTGCATCAGCGCCCATCTTCCTGGCTTCCTCCACCATCCGGTCATAAGACTCTTTCCTGGCCTGGGAAAGCATATCGGAATAACCTTTAAGTTCTCCTCCTATTATATTCTTCAGGCCTGCTGCAATATCACTTCCTATATGTTTGGCGCGGACAGTATTGATAAGGATATAGCTGAAATTTACTATCAAGACATTAGTTAGAATATTCTTTAACTAACTCCGCATACTTTCGTCTAAACTCTTTATTCATCCAGATTTTTCCACATTTTCTAATGATTTTGTATAATTCTGAACTATTTTACTGATAGTATACCCGGGTTTTTCTGGTGGTATTAATGTTCCCATCATCATTGCATCAAATATAAGGTAAAAGTCTGTTATCATATCAGAATAAGCTTCTTCCAGCTTGCGTAAATCTATCTCAATTTCATCAGTGAAAGCACATTTCAATTCATGTTGATGATAAATTTTAATTATGTATTTTAAAAATCCTATGTGTTGGAGTAACTCTGGAAGCATATTAACTTCTATGATATTTATACTGAAATAAGCTTTTCTAGTTTAAATTAATTATATGAAGTGGCCATGAAAATTCGTAGCAGAAATAATTCAAAAATATCGATGAATATAATTGTGCATTGAGATTATAAAAGCGTAAAGGATGCAATTTAAATTTATTTGTACACTTGGTTAGAAACAGATTCTACCCTAACCTCTTCTTTCAAGAATCGTCTATAAAGGGATTAAAAATCAAAGACTTACGCACTATCAACTAACCAAAGATAACCCTGCCTGCACCTACCTGACCTCCTATTTTTGATGCTAGTACACTTGAATCTCTGAATGTTCTAGAGTTACTTCAATCTGACATTTCAGGAATAACTTATTATTTTTATTCAGGAAAGATTAAATAATATTAGATAAACTACTAATGAGTTCAACTTTTAAGGAAGAGGTAAAACATCATGGATTCTTTAATTGTTCCATTAGCGATATTAGCTTTCGTGGATGTATTTCTAGTAGCAGTCGGTAAAAAAAAGAATATTAGGGCTTTTGAAATAGGAGGGTCAATAGGTTTTGCTTTTTGCATAATAATGATATTTGCAATTATAATGCTCCCGTTGTTATAAAACGTTCTTATCCTAACTGGTTATTTTTACAATGAGGTACAACGAGACCAAAATCAGAGACCTGCAGCGTATCAACCTATCAACGATAACCTTTCCACAGCCCTGCCTGCGATGCGCTACGGTAAACCTAAGAGCACACTGAGGACCGTTCCAGGGTTCTGCGGTCTCTATGCTGGTATCAACTTGAGGAAGAGGTTGTAGGTAATTTTGAGAAGAATGAAGTAGAGAGTACTTATAAAAATTATATTTGTTAATACTACTTTTATTAACTAATTAAGACTGTTTTCTTGGAGAGGTAAGACACATAAATAATTTCTTATTTATGAAAAACACAGTTTTGATAAGCATTTATTGATACATCTCAACTTTAAGGCAATATGCGGTAGGTATATTAAAACTAATCATAAATTATTTTAAATTATATTGTGGAGGATTCAGATTAACCCCTCTTTTTTTACATTCACCCTTTCCACATTTGTGACAAGCACTTTTCCTGCTTTGAACACTTCCTTTGCTACTGCATAGACTCTTTCACATGGAACTCGCTGTACACTTATCCTTTCATTTCTGAGAACATCGTTTATTCCTAATGGATGTCCTCTTACCGCTCTTTGCATTGTTGCTGCAAAACCCTTTGCAACTGCTCCAAAGTATCCTTTGTCACGGTAGACTACTTCACCCACTTCAGATAGATCTACCTGTGAATCATGTACTGATGCAGTTGTTGTTTCAAATCTTCTGATCAGTTCATATTCCTTATCAATAATTGTATGAAGCTTGTAGCCAAAATGAGATTTGCCACCTTTTTTTGCCCAGGTTCCATCTTTGCTTCTAGCTGTTTTAGCATCCTTTCCACGAGGTTCATCAGCTTTAGCATGTCCAGGGTTGGAGTGGATGAATGTGGCATCCTGGATCATCCCTTTTTTGATCTTCAATCCAAGAGCATTAAGCTGTTTTTGCATCTCGTCCCATATTTCTTTCTCTTTTCCATTATCGCTAATTCTCTTTCTAAATGACCAGACAGTTGTACTGTCTGGAACATATTCAGGAAACCCCAGAAATTTCCTAAAGGATATTCTGTCAATACACTGTCTTTCAAGTTCAGCATCAGAAAGACCATGCCACTGTTGTAGAACAAGCATTTTAAACATCACAATAACATCAGCTTCAGGCCTGCCGCCTGAAGCTGTTCTGTTCTTGTACATTGATTCCAGAATTGGACGAAACGGTTTCCAATCAATAAGTGATTCTATTTCTGCAAGCTTGTCTCCAACGGATTGAAGGCGTTTATATTCTTCATTAAGAGCAAAATCAGTCAAATCATCCATAATACTTAATTTGTTTATCTATTATTTATATTTTAGTCTAATGTGGGTCTAGTTTATCGAAATCCTCTGTGAATTATGGCTATGCTGTCTGGTTAGAGTTTTTATAATAGTATGGTGCTTACTTCATATGTATTTTTACTGAGTCAGAAGATAGTTTCAATAAGGGTATATAATGTGCTACCTTAAATAGAATAGGGCATAGTAGTAACTGGAGATAAGCGAAGATCGTATAATTCTCTTACACATGTGCCCCCCTGTAAATAAGTGAGGCATAACCCCGATTTCCTATATTGTATCATAAAGTCCCCTTCAAAAACTCCCATTAACTCTCAGCAACCCAGGAGAGTTTGGTTTAACTGGGAAATAGTGTAGAGCTTATTGCAGGAGGTCCACCAAGGGCATCATATTCCCACATGATGTCCTTTTCTTTTATTCGAAATTCAGTTTCAATAAGTGTACATATTTAGCCGTGTCCTTGAGTGATTGACTTTTTCTTTATATACTTGTAAATCAATTTTCAAGGGGGAAAGTGAAATGACTTCTGAAATAGATTTGTCACACTTTTGGTGTTTAAATGAAAATTGTCCTGATTATGGATTAGAAAATCAAGGAAATATTGTTTTTAAATAAAGATATGGCAAGAGTAATCACGCACTTCTTAAATGTAGAACATGTAAGCATTGCTTTAGTCAACGACCCCCGGCTGAAGTCGGGGGCTTGCACTTCAAGTTCTCAGTTAGCTGAGCAGAGTACAATAGGCTGGTTGATAGCAGCCCTTGAAGCAATGTTCTTACTAGCATTCCAGTCTGCATTTTCGGTATGACCACATTTCTGACAGGAGAATGCATCCTGTTTCTTTCTGTTCTTATCTGAAATATGACCGCATCCTGAACATTGCTTTGATGTATATGCAGGATCAACGAACCTGACAATAACTCCATTGATTTTGGCTTTGTATTCTATGAATTGTCGAAGCTCGTTAAATGCCCATTTGACATATTTGTCCCTATCTACTTTTCTAACCGTTGTCCTTTCCCGAATCCCTGTAAGTTCTTCCAGAGCTATCGATCTGTTTGTGTCTTTAGCAGTTTGGACAATGTCTTTTGAAATACAATGGTTTGTATCTTTTTTGAATCTCCTTTCCTTTTTGCTTATTTTTCTCAGATGTCTCTTAGCTGAATAAGTTCCAACTGATTGTAGTTTTGCCTTTATCCGTGCATATTTTTCCCTGACTTTCTGGCATTTTTCTCCGGAATATATCTTTCCGTCAGAAGTTGCTGCAATGTTAACGATTCCAAGGTCAACTCCAAGGAACTCTTCCGAATTGATCGGAGTTGCTTCTGGTTGGTCGATGACTATCTGGAGGTAGAATTTCCTGTTTTTATATATGAGGTCAATCTGCCCTTTTTTATTGTCGATATTTTTGTCTTTCCGGTATTTTATTTGCGTTTTAATTCTACCATCTAATGTAAGAATGGAAACAATATCTTTGCTGATAGATAGTATCCTCGGATCATAAACAACCGCCCCGTGTGGTTTGAATTGATGAATTATCTTTTTATCGACTTTGTAACTCTCAGCTACTTTTGCAAATGCTCTGACAGCCAGTTGAGAGGATAAGGAGAATTTTTCTCTGATCTCGTAATAAAGGTGTTTCTGTAATTTGAATTTGCTGAAAACTCTTTTATTGTGTGCAAATTTTGAAATGTAATTGCATGCTTTATTAAAAGACTCCATTGTTCTCAGTAACTGGTCATGTTGTTCCGGAGTGGTTACTAATTTACTTTTAATTGTTAGGAGCATGCTATCACATAAAGATATGAATACATATGATTTTAAAGCACAGTAAGTAGACTGAAAGTATTCGGTTTCAGATTTAAAATGACGGTTAGATCGCTATAGTTAACGGAATTCCTCCTGCAACTGAAGTTGCAGGCATCCTTCCTCAATTTATCGTGAAACGAGAGGCACAGCTTTTTTCGGACTGGATACTCCTCAGGAAGAAGTTCTGAGAACTTTGGCCATGATCTCTGAAAAAGGAAGTATCTGTGGAGTTGCAAGAGCTACTGAACATGATAAAGGCACAATTTGTAAATGGGTTAAGGTCGCAGGAGCTCATTCTAAAGAAGTTACAGATTACTTCCTTAAGGATATGAACCTTAAGAAAGTAGAAGTTGATGAGATCTGGTCATACATAAAAAAAGCAAAAGAACGTGACTGAAGATGATTCTGAAGAATATGGGAGCGTATACTCATTCACTGCAATTAAAAGTGATACCAGACTGTTTCTTGTCTATCATGAAGGAAAACGGAGTGCAGAGGATGCAATCAAGTTGTTCGGTGAGATTGAGAAGATGCGCAACGCATCTTCTCCTATCCCCATATTCATTTCAAATGACTGGGATGCCTTTGAAGAAGGACTTGTAAACGTTTGTGGTCAGATGGAACTATCACAATACAAAGGCATTGGAAGAAAACAACTACACAGTTGATTCCAGTTGAGAATCTAAAGTATATCAAAGTATATAAGAAAAAAGTAAAAGGTTATGTGATCAGTACAGTTTCTTGTATTGTTTTTGGAGATCCTGATGATACATTCAAAATACTTAGAGCTTGTTTTGAGGACTGTATTGGTACTTCATATGTAGAAAGGATGAATCTTACAATTCGAACTTCTCTTGCAAGGTTCATAAGGAAAGGAATGAATTTTAGTAAAACACTGGCAATGCATCAGAAATCCCTTGATCTCTTCCATGCGTGGTATAATTTTGTCAAACCTCATGATTCTCTGAAAGTTAAAGTTAATTCAGGGAAAAGAAAATGGTTGCAAAGAACTCCGGCAATGGCGGAAATAATAACTGACCATATATGGACTTAAAAAGAACTACTAACATTCAGAGTTCCAGTTCAATAACATAAGGACACGACCTCTTTTTAATATAGTAGCGGTTGAACCATGAGTGGGCATGAATCGGAGGGTGCTACTCCTTCATATATGCCCACATCCGACCACAAATGGTGTTCGTAGTATATGCTCAAAAGCCGGATAATTATGCGTTCACTCAGTTGGTCAGGAATATTGTCACATGTGCTTCTTCCCAAGATAGTTTCTCACAGCAAAGAATACAGCAATACTCTTTGTGGTTAAGGTCTCTTCATATAACCGACACAATTCTGCAGACTTGATAAGACTCAATCTTGCTTTATTCATCCCCATATAATCACCCAGGTTCAATAGTTCTTCCCGTGATAGAGATTGAATAATCTCTATGCAGGCATTAAAGTTGAGCTTTTTCTGCTCATTCGTCAAATCTGTTGATGGTTCAATGAGCAAAGACTTAATTCGGGATTGTTTTTCTATATGATTTGACGATGACAAAAACTTAATATTTTCACGCATCTTTTCAAATTGCTTTGTTGATGCGTCAGATGAACAGAGTGATGCTCTGCCCAAGAAATCCTCCACTGTTATTATCGATTGGTCACGTTCCCATAAACTCAGTCCATTCCAGAATTTAGTTAAGTCATGTAATTCAGTTGAAGCCATGCCGATGTTTGATTCATCGAGTCTGTTGTTTTCTTTATTATCCACAATGTCCCTTCTCCGCAAATACAATTAGATAATAGTCTCTAGGGGGTCTTGTATCTTTTCCAGCTCAGGCTGAATATCTGCCACATTAACATCGAGGTATTTCATCGAACTGTAGAGCATAATAAAGTGAAAATCTCTTGCACTTTCAACGAGTTGCACCCACAGCCCTGCCTGCGTTCTCAGTGAACAGGTTTGAGCGCAAGGTATCCTTGCAGTTTGATTATCTCGAAAAGCTGACCTTTATCGAAACCCTCGCTTTCTACAATATTTTTAGGTAGTGTTATTGAATACTGACCATTTCTCTTTTGAAGTTTGACCGTCAAAATGTCACCTCTTTTACATTGCTACAATTAGCAATGTTTCTAGCAATATACAAGGTTATTTTCAGGTCAAGAAAACATTAAAGCAGAGAAAGCTAAAAGTCTAAAAATAGAACATACCCAGAAAGATTTATATTGTTCCAAAAACTACGCCCAGTATTTCCAGTTCCTTACCTTCTATCCCATCGGTTGTTGTTACTAACATGTTACACCTCTTAAATTAAATAATTCTGGCATGAATAGTGGATTTTAAATCCCTGCCTTCTTCAGCGTGACAATAAACCTGCTGCCGATACCAGGCTCACTCTCGACCCTTATCGAGCCATTCATACCTTCAACCAGACCTTTGGTGATTGCAAGACCAAGACCACAGCCTCCTGCAGTGCGGGTTGATGTGCTGTCTATCTGGTAGAACTTATCGAATATATGTTCCGCATGGGACGGATCAATGCCTATACCCGTATCGCTGACAATTACTTCGATGTTATCACCGGACTCTTGTGCAAGAACAGTTACACTTCCGCCCCTTTGAGTGAACTTGACAGCATTGTTCAGCAGATTGACAAATATCTGGATGAGCTTATCCCGATCCGCAAGGACTGCCGGAAGGGACCGGGATATATCCGCCCCGAGGGCAACTCCTTTACTCTCCGATAAACGGTGGATGTTCTCAATGGAATGGTCCAGAACCTCCTGCAGGCTCACCGGTTCCATATTGAATTTCATCCTGTTGGATTCGATCCTGGAAATATCCAGCAGGTCGTCGACAAGTCTTGCCTGCCTGTCAACATTGCGTACTATGAGTGCAAGCAATTGATTCCTGACAGCAGGGTCGCACCTGTCCTCCAGCAGGAACTCACTTGAAGTCTTCATGGCAGTCAGGGGAGTTTTGAGCTCATGCGAGACCATGGACAGGAACTCATTCTTCAACCCGTCAAGCTCCTTGAGCTTTATATTCGCAGCAGTCAGAGATTCATTGGACTCCTGAAGTTCGCGGGTCTTTTTCTCAACTTCCCTCTCAAGAGTCTTATTCCAGTTAAGAAGGATAATATATACCTGGGAACTCACAAACAGGATGAAAAGCACAGAGACAGCTGCAACGGTGAACAGTTTTACATACACAGAGAGAATAATATCATCAACAGCATCACCTGGGCTAGTAAGACCCACGGACCACCGCTGGTTGTACCAGTTTACAGGAGAATAGGAAACCAGCACATATTCACTGCCATCCGGAGTTTCCTGCCAGTATTTACCATTGCCCATCATTCCTCCCATCTGCGCCTCAAGGATATGCAGACGATCGGTGTCATTCTTATCCGTATGGTCAAGATAATTTGTGCCTTTCTCATAGGTGCCTGACTGGTCGTAGAGTATCATGCCTTTATCATTCACAATATAGACATAATTACTGCTGTCTGAGGTTGTTTCAAATTGCTCTATGATATTCTCATCAGAAACAATCCCGAGGATAGAACCCCTGAACTGGCCGTTCTCAAACACAGGGACCCATACATAAGCTCCAAAAATACCCTCCATCGTGCTCACGGGTTCGGATATGTAAACCTGGCCTGTGTCCCTGACATGTTCAAAAGCCCAGGTCATATTGTTAGAATAAAGATTGAAACCCAGGGGCACATTTTCCACAGGATAGCCCGAAACGACCGTGCCATTTACGTCGATGAATTCCAGCACGTAGTAAATGTCTGCGACTTCATATACCGTTTCGAATTCAGACATGAACATATCTTCAGGAACCCCCTGCTGCTTTTGTGCCACCACCTCCAGCAGCAGCACTCTTTCGTTGAGCAGTTCCCCGATGGAGTACGAGACATATTGAGTAAGGATGAGTTGCTGGGTCTGGTATTGTTCTTCTACGATGGACCGGACCTCATCATTGGCCCTCATCCAGAGAAAGAAGATAGAACCTACCAGTAGCAGCACTATAACTGCAAAAACAACGAGACTCCATCTGTTTTTTTTGTTTAACATGAGGTCAGGATATAAAAGAGATGAGCGGGAGAATAAGGTTTATACAGTGCCTCTTCTGAGCACTATCCTGATACGGGCTTTCAGTTCCTTGAGGTTGAAAGGCTTTGTAACATAGTCATCTGCGCCCAGTTCAAGCCCTTCCACCTTATCGTCTACCTCTCCTTTTGCGGTCAGCATTATGATAGGGATATGCCTGGAAGCCGGGTCAGCTTTAAGAAGCTGGCATACTTCAAAACCATCCATACCTGGCATCATAATATCAAGAAGGATTATGTCAGGATTTTCAGATTTTGCCTTCATGATACCTTCATATCCATCAAGAGCTTCTATAACATTATAGCCCTCTGTTTCAAGCGCTAACTTGAGTGCGGTTGATGCGTCGATCTCTTCGTCTACGATGAGGATCTTCTCACGTATGTCGGACAGAAAGGCTATCCTCTGCCTGATAAGGCTTTCATCCATTCCAAGTGACATGGCAATTTCCTTATCTGTCATGTGTGGATTCTGCTCCATCAGTGCCAGGATCTTCGGGTCAATGTTTTCAGTATTCATGGTAATACTACCCAAGCTATGAATAAGTATAGCAGGATGATGCTATTAAAACCTTTCCAAATATCAAAGAGTTATATCTTAATTAGACCAGTCGTCCAAATTAAAGAAAGTATTATAACCCATCAATGAATATCTAAGGTACGATACAATGGATGCACTGGAAGAGATATTTGGAAAGACAGCCCAGATGACCGTTCTGAAAAACCTGATACAGCATCAGAATGAATCAACTTATCTTTCAGGGATAGCAGAGGAAACCGGCCTGTCCCATTCCAGCGTGGCAAGAGTTATCGCTCCTCTTATCAAAACAGGAATCGTTCTTGAGAAACCCCTCGGTAAACAGATACGCACTTTCCGCCTGAACCTTGATAATGAGAAAACGCATCTGATCCTTGATTTTTACAACAGGCTGAACGAAAGATAATCCTTCCTCAGGATTTATCCATTTCCATAATATCAGGCAGGATAATACTCTCACAATTCCTGCAATGTAGAGTCATCTTTTTTTGGTGAAAAACCAAGCATCAATACTGCAAACCTTCCAGAGAGCTTTGCAAGGAAGTTCATGGTATGCAGAGATAACAATCCTACCGGAATGCCTGTAAAAAAGGCCGCCAAAGATAACGATAATGCATAGCGTGGCCCATCTAAAGGCAAAGAGTAGCCTGCATAATATATTAGCGGTGACATCAGCAGGAACACGGTCAGTATAACCATAAAAGCCGCTACTGCAAGCGAGAATATCCCCAGGGGGAATTTCATGAGCAGGAACAACAGCGCTTTCCATGTAACAGGGTTCCTTAACTTGGCCATCCACCTGTCAAGCAGGCTACCTGCTTCAAGCTGCTCGCGGGACATCGGAGGCATCTTCAGACCAAGCAGCCATTCGGCAAGCTGGCGTTCAAAGGATGCCATTTCCCACCAGGCAAGGAGCACAAGCATCAGAATAGGGATACCTATCCAGATGCCTACCAGATGGAAACCCAGTGACAGTCCTGTAACCAAGAATACAAAGTAAGCTGTGCCAAGAGGGAACGTGGACAGCAGGTAGAGAATATTCATATAGGTCTGTCTTCTGAAAGCTACAGCTACAAATTCACTTACATACAATTGTGCTAAACCGAGTGCTGTGTTAATTCTCTCAAGCATTTTATCCATCCACATATGTGGCAGAGACATGCTGGCGTCGCGGCACATCATCTGCTTCACCTTCCCGGGGTGCAGCCCGGCAGAAGGCAGGCCGCATCCAGCATGCTCTGCAGAAATCCTGCTCTTTATTCCCCGAACTCACGTATGCGCTTTGGTCTTCTGACCAGGAAGTAGATCAAAGCACCAAGCAGGTGCGTGAATATGATGATCAGTATCCAGATCAGCTTGTCATTGCCTGATGAGGGCTCTTTTGTCGCGCAGTCAATGAGCATCCATATCCAGAAAAGGGTCCCGATGATGCCCACCCCAAAGAAGAGGAAGAACATCAGAAAGGGAAGCCCTACATATAACATATCGAACATTTTACCTCCATTATTTTTTGAATCTTTTATTCATGCCTCAGAGCATCCACAGGATTCATCTTTGCGGCCTTGTTTGCAGGATAGACACCCGCGACAAGTCCTACGATAATAGATACTGCCACTCCGATGAAGATCATATCCAGCGGGAACACATGAGGCATGCCCATTGCCCCGACAACCACGTAAGCGCCGATAACTCCGAGTGCTGTGCCAAAGATGCCACCGATAAGACCTACAACCATGGATTCCACAATGAACATGGAGAGAACCTCATGGTTCTTGTAGCCAAGCGATTTCATAATGCCTATCTCGCTGGTCCTCTCGGTTACCGTTACCAGCATGATGTTCATGATACCGATCGAGCCAACTATCAGGGATATCAGCGCAACAGCCGTCAGCAATGATCCGAGTGCTCCTGATAACTGATCGACCTGCTCCAGTATTTCCTCCTGGTTGAGAAGGGAATAGGGTTTAGCATCTTCGTTATCCAGGTCACGTGCCGGGACTCCGAGGTTCCTGGCAAGCCTGCGATCCACTTCATCAGTTACGCCGGAAATGCTTTCCATGCTCTCTGAGGCAGCAAAGAAACCCCAGTAATAATTCTCACCCATTATCTCATTCATAGTGGCAATGGGGATGAATATTCTCACGTCGGGTTCAATACCACTCTGGACGAATGAAGTCTCTGGGCTGGATATTATGCCTTTTACCTTGAACTTCTGGGTAACAACTTCCCCGTTAGCTTTCACAAAGGTCATCTCAATGGTATTCTTCTCTGAGATGAAACGGTCAAACTTTTCGTATGCAACGTCATGTCCCAGTACAGCCACATACTTGTCATTATCAGTGAGGAAACTTCCGGATTCCATCTGGATGTTTGCTACTTCCTCATAATCTTCTGAGACACCCTGCACAGATATCTGCCGGGTAGTGGAAATATACTTGACCTCCGCCACCTGCTGGCTGACAGGAGAAACACCCGTTATCCCAGGCGTGCCCCTCACCAGCTCAAGCTCGTTATCATGAAGCAGATTGGAAGTCTTGCCCTGTATTATGATGAAATTATTGCCTACCGAACCTATCTCTTCGGTGAAGTACTGACTAAAGCTTGCCCCAAGGGAGACATTGGCTATGACTGCTGCAACGCCTATGATTATTCCGAGTGTTGTCAGGGCCGAGCGCATTTTTGCGCTTCCAATGCTACCAAGAGCTATCCGTACTGATTGTTTCAGGCTCAGCATAAGGCACCCCCATCATTTATTGCTCTGTTTCTTGCGCCTGTAAAGAACCATTCCGGGAAGACCTAACAACAACACCAGTCCGATAGCTGTGAATGTAAGAGTGCCGGTATTGCTATTGCTTTCCTGCACGATACTGGTATTACGTGTGCCGACCTGATTGCTGTGGCTGTTCATGCCATTCCTGTAATCGACCTCGATGGACAGGGGAACTGAGGATTCGGTGCCGGTACTCCGGGCTTTGATCTGGATAGTGAAAAGCTCATCAGAACCCATGGAACCGATATAGTATTCCTCGGGAGAGAACTCGAGATCATCCGACACCAGTCTGACACTCACTGAATTGAGAGTATTGGGATGACTATTGGCCACATCAAATTCAAAAACACCTTCTCCATTGGTGATGATCAGCGGCTTGGAAGGGATGACCTTGATAGCAGATGAATCTACCTTGACAGGTATCCTCCAGTTGTTATTGTATGCATGGGAGTTACCGACCATATAGAAATCCAGATAGTACGTCCCATCCTCGACATTATCATCTATCCTGATATTATAGTTAAGAGTGATAGAGTCACCCGGACCTATAACACCCGAGCCTGCATAAATGTCGCTTATGACCGTAATCCCGTCAGTTCCCCTCAGGGTTGCGGACTGGACCCTGGCATTGGTATCATAGTCGCTCCCATCAATTGTAACAGAACTCGTTGTGGCTGTATTCTGGAGAGTGAAACTCACAGTTCCCCTGTCACCAGGCATAAAGACTGCTGGCTCGCTGGATATATCGCTAAGCTGGATAGTACCCTTGCTGTCAAAAGTATTGGAACCTACTCTGAGGTCAACTGTCTTTTTGAACCAGGCATCCCCGTCGTCTGCCTTATAGAATATATCTATGCTGCCGGTGCCTACCTTGGCATTCTCATTCACGAAAAGCCGGTACTCGTGAACGAATGCTTTTTCAGGCGTCAGTATTCCAATGAATTTAACCGCATTCTTATCGGAGTCAAGGGAGAACGGATAGTCAGGTTCGATCTTCAGGGAAACAGCATCCGCACGGCCATAACCTATGTTCTCTACTTTAACCCGGACATCCACATATTTACCTATCTCGGCAGGATAGGGGTCGTAGTCCAGCACGTCCACTTTCAGATTTGCACCGGAACTTGCAGATACCGGTGTTAATAATGTAAATATCATTCCAAGGCAGATCAATGTGCCTATAATCTTTCTTATAGTATCGTTTATCTCAGTCATCAGAACCACTTCAGTTATTTTTTATATACCCGTCTTTTATGAGCACGACCCTGTCTACATATTTTTGCATTTCAGGGTCGTGTGTGATCATCACTATGGTGCATCCTTTGCGATGCAATTCAGAGAAGATGCCCAGTATTTCCTCACTGGTCTTTGAATCCAGGTTACCTGTAGGCTCATCGGCAAGGATAAGGGAAGGTTCATTTATCAGGGATCGGGCTATGGCAACTCTCTGGCGCTGCCCTCCTGAAAGTTCCGTTGGCCGGTGATGCAAACGATCATCAAGACCAACCAGCTTTAGCAGGTCCTTTGCCCTTTGCGGAGTATTGTGTCCCTTTTTTGAATTGGAGTAGGTAGGAAGCAGTACGTTCTCGTATGCACTCAACCTTGGTATGAGGTTGAAGCTCTGGAACACAAAACCGATCTCAAAACCCCGAAGTTCTGCAAGCTCGTTGTCAGAGACGGAGCATGTGTCCTTTCCCATGAGCACGACCTTGCCGCTTGTAGGCCTGTCCAGGCATCCGATCATGTTCATCAAGGTGCTCTTGCCGGAACCGGATGGACCCATTATAGCAACAAATTCCCCTTTCTTCACGCAGAGATCGATCCCGTGGAGGATCGGGACTTCCATATCCCCCAGACGATAGCTCTTCTTTAGATCGCAAATATCGATCACAACTGTGCTTTCTGAAACTGAACTCTCCAAGTTCTTGCCAACCATGCATATACCTCTAGTAACCAGTCGGAAAACTCGACTATTTTTCGACAAGTTAGACTATTGTGGCTAAGTACTTAAGAGTTTCTATTAATCGTCAAGTAGGTCTAATTACAAAAAGAGTGTAAATAATAAAAGAGTACAACTAATATTACTCATGCCTTAAAGCTTCCACAGGATTCAGACCGGCGGCCCTGCTGGCAGGATAGACACCTGCAACCAGGCCGACAATAACCGAGATGAAAAAGCCCAGGAAGATCAGGTACATTGGAAAGATGCGTGGGATATTCAGATAGGTCTCGACGATGAACGAGCCTGCCATTCCCAGCAGGGTTCCCAGGATACCTCCTATCACACCTACAACAATGGATTCCAGCATGAAGAGTGTCAGGATGTCAGACCTGGTATAACCCAGGGATTTTAACAGACCGATCTCCTTTGTCCTCTCGGTCACAGTCACAAGCATGATGTTCATGATGCCAATAGAACCTACAAGCAGGGCCACCAGAGCTATTATCGTTATCAGTATGGTAAGGGAATTGGAAAGCATGTCAAGCTGCTCCAGGATATCTGCCTGGTTGAATATGCGGTATGGCTTTGCATCCTCATTGTCAAGATCCCGCGCAGGGACACCGAGATTGCGGGCAAGGCGCCTGTCCACTTCCTCGGACACCGACCTTACTGATTCCGCGCTTGCAGTCTTTGCAGAAAAGCCGCTGTAGTCATCCACACCCAGAATGTCGTTCATGGTCTGAATGGGAATATAGATACTCACATCCCTGTCAGGTCCGCCCTGGACAAAAGTATTGTCCTCGCCTGCCAGTACGCCTTTGACCCTGAACTTTTGGGTCACGGTCGTACCGTCATTCCTGCGGAAAGTGATATCAACGTAATTCTTGACAGGTACATTCCGGTCGAATTTCTCTTCAGCTACACCTTTCCCAAGGACAGCCACATATCGGTCCTTGTCTGTGAGAAAACTGCCGGATTCCACATGCAGGTTGGATATTTCCTGCGTATCCGCACTCACTCCCTGGACATCTATCTGCCGCGTCGAGGAAAGATAAGTGACAGCAGCCGTCTGCTGATTGAAGGCTGAAGCGCCCACCACACCCGGAGTGTTCTTTATCACTTCAAGCTGGGCGTCATAGAAGATATTCACATCCTGACTGTATATGATTATGAAATTGGAACCAAGCGAACCAAGTTCATCGGTGAAATACTGGTTGAAGCTGGCGCCAAGCGAGACATTGGCAACTACTGCTGCCACACCTATTATAATACCAAGCGTTGTGAGGGCTGAGCGCAGCTTTGCACTCTTGATGCTTCCAAGCGCTATGACCAATGCCTGCCTGATATCTATCATTAGTCCTTCCTCAGTGCTTCGACCGGGTCCATCCTTGCCGCCTTATTGGCAGGATAAACACCCGCTATCAGACCAACACCTACAGCTACCACAAAACCAATAGCAATCTGTCCTATGGGGAAGATGTTAGGCAACTCAAGATAACTGTTCACCGCCAGAGCTGCGGTAACTCCTAGTACAACACCAAGCACACCACCTATCAGACCCACTACCATCGACTCTATAATGAACAGCACCAGGATATCCTTTTTAGTGAATCCCAGAGCCTTCATCAGACCTATCTCCCTGGTCCTTTCAGCAACTGTTACTAACATAATGTTCATTATACCGATGGAACCTACCATGAGCGAAATAAGTGCAACCGAGGTCAGAAGGGATGTCAGGGCCGTAGATAACTGCCCAGTTTGCTCCAGTATCTCAAGCTGATCAAAGAGCACATAGGGCTTTGCATCATCATTATCGAGGTCCCTGTTTGGTACCCCGAGACTGCGCGCCAGACGCCTGTCTATCTCGTCCCCGGTAGCTCCGACGGATTCAAGACTCTCGGCCTTGATAAAAAAACCTCCATAATAGTTGACCCCGAGTATCTCGTTCATAGTGGCAATAGGTATGAAAATACGAATCTCCGGTTCGACTCCGGTCTGTGCAAATGTTGTATTGGGATCCTGTATCACACCCTTGACTATGAATTTCTGAGTGACGATACCTCCGTCCTCACGCCTGAAGGTAATCTCTATGGGATTCTTGACCGATATTTTCTTATCGAACTTCTCGTTGGCCACATCCGCACCCAGCACAGCCACATACCTGTCATTATCGTCCAGGAATTCCCCCGATTCCATTACTATATTAGCGACCTCATCGTAGTCCTCGTTCACTCCCTGGACGTCTATCTGCCGAGACGTGGAAAGATAGGTTACCCTCGCCATCTGCTGATTTATGGGAGATACCCCAACCACGCCCGGAGTATTGCTTATAAGTTCAAGCTGGTTATCAAAGAAGATGTTAGTGTTCTGGCTGTAGATGACAATGAAATTGGACCCCACAGCACCGATCTCATCGGTGAAGTACTGGTTGAAGCTGGCACCAAGGGTAACATTAGCTATCACAGCAGCTACCCCTATGACAATACCAAGCGTTGTAAGGGCCGATCTGAGCTTGGAACTGCCAATACTTCCCAGTGATATACTGAAAGACTGCCTCAGGTCCAACATTAACTCAGCACCTATTGCTTTTCCTTTCTTCGCTTATAAAGCATGTAGCCTCCGACAGCTATTGCAATAAGCACGATAATGCTTAGCACAACACCAAACCTGTTATCCTCTTCCACCATAATGTTCCTGAGCTGACGGACACCTACCACATTGGAGTGCTGATTA
Source organism: Methanolobus psychrophilus R15 (assembly GCA_000306725.1). GTDB lineage: Archaea > Halobacteriota > Methanosarcinia > Methanosarcinales > Methanosarcinaceae > Methanolobus > Methanolobus psychrophilus. Next base: position 1,254,069 of record CP003083.1, read on the forward strand.
GCACCATTTCTGTAGTCCGATATTATTGTCAGTTCTATAGGAGAGCGGGAACTGTTGTCAACAGACGTTGCTTCGAACTGTATAGTGAACAGCTCATCCGGGTCCATAGAACCTATGAAGTACTCCGATGGCGAGAACTCAACGTCTTCAGCCTGAAGGCGCACACTAACAGATGAGAGCTGGTTGGGATGGATGTTCGCAACATCGAACTCAAGCACACCTGCACCATTCTCAAGTACAAGAGAGCTTGAAGGTATGACCCTTACAGAAGATGAGTCAATCCTTACCGGGATTCTCCAGCTGTTACTTAAGGCATGAGAGTTTCCCACAACCACAAGGTTAAGATAATAAGTGCCATCCTCGATATCATCACTCACTCTGATATTGTAGGTGAGGTTCACGGATTCCCCGGGACCTATAACACCGCTGCTTTGATAGGTGCCTGTCATTACTGCTATACCGTCAGTGCTCTCAAGAGAAGCAGATTGTATCCTGGCATTGGTATCAAATTCCTCTCCCCCTACAATCACAGAGCTGGAGCTGGCGGTGTTGGCTAAGCTGAACCTGATAGTTCCTCTGTCACCGGGCATGAATACTTCTGGTTCCATGAAAGGACTGCCCATGATCTGCAGACTGCCCCTGCTGTCAAAGGTAACCGAGCCGACTCTTATATCAAACTCTTTCTGGTACCATACACCTTCAGTACCTTCCTGGTACCACACTTCTATTGATTCGATGCCATCCCTTGCATCCTCATCAACGAAAAGACGATATTCATGCACAGCTGCCCTTCCCGGAGTTAGCACCCCCGTGGTCTTGTTCGCGTTCCCGGGAGAATCCAGAGTAAAAGGATAATCAGGTACCATTCTTACTGAAACATCTTCTGCCCGTGAAAAGCCCATGTTCTCCACCTTGACCCATACAGTCACATATTCCCCTATCTCGGCAGGAATGGGCTGGTATTGCAATATGCTGACATCCAGGTCCGCCCCGGTTGCAGCTGTACACGGAGAGGAAAACAATACAGTTAATAAGATGAGCCCAATCACCCATATCGATATTCTCCACATTCTATGATAACTATATGACATCTGATATCTCCTCCTCAGGTTGCACTAATCACTCCGTCCTTTAGATGAACCACCCTGTCAGCATACTCCGCAAGACCGGGATCATGGGTGATCATTATGATTGTTCTGCCTTTACTGTGAAGCTCTTCAAAAATGCCCATGATCTCCCTTCCGCTCTTTGAGTCAAGATTGCCGGTTGGCTCATCGGCCAGTATGAGAGAAGGGTCATTGATCAAAGCCCGCGCAATTGCCACCCTCTGCTGCTGTCCGCCGGAGAGCGCTGTGGGCCTGTAATTCATGCGGTCCTGCAATCCTACAAGCCCTATGAGTTCCTTTGCCTTCTTCCTGCCGTCTATTCCTTCCTTTTTATTGGCATACGTCGGTAGCTCCACATTCTGAAGAGCACTAAGCCGGGGAACGAGATTAAAGGTCTGGAATACAAAACCGATCTCAAAACCCCTGAGTCGTGCGAGTTCGTTATCTGTGAGCTGGTTGACATCTTTTCCCATTATGAGGACCATTCCACAGGTCGGCCTGTCCAGACATCCTATCATATTCATAAGAGTGCTCTTTCCTGAGCCGGAAGGACCCATTATCGCGACGAACTCGCCCTTTTTCACGGACAGGTCTATGCTTTTCAGGATAGGCACTTCCATATCCCCAACCTGATAACTTTTGCACAGGCTGATAAGTTCAATGACAGACTCCCTTTTGTTGATGGTTTCGCTTGATTCGGCCATAGTTATCCCCCACACATAACACTGGATTCATCTTTCCGGGGCCTAAATATCCGGCCCGGAATGTCATTAAAAATTAATTAATGAAATAAACGATTACAGATAAAGAAGACATGTCTTAAAATATAAATTGTTGCTTTGGATTGAAGTTCTAAAATGATTAATGGCAAAATATAAATATACCTGTCACCTAAAAGATTTGGCTATTAATCGTCAAGTTTGAATATACACAGATCAAACCGGATTTTGCGGAGGTAGAAACATGTTGGAAGTACTGACAGACCCAAACGGGTTCTTTAAAAGAAAAAGTAATGAAGAGATTGAATTTAAAACGCCATTAATGATAGTACTACTGATGGCAGCGGTCGGGGCCATCACTGCTGTTATAATGATGCAGAATATCATGGGAACGCTTCCTGAAGAAGCCGCAGCTTTTGCCGGGATTGGAGCAGTGTTCGCAGTAGTAGGTGCAGTAATCGGAACTTTTGTAATGTGGGCTGTTTACAGCGCAATATTTTACGTGATATCCATGCTCTTCAACGGCGAAGGAAGTTTTAAAAGAGTAATGGAATTTGTATCATACGGATTTATACCTTCCATCATAAGTTCCATAATTTCTGCGATCTTTACAAGCAGGGCCTATTCTAACATTGACTTTTCCGATCCTATGATCGCAGATGCATTGCTCTCTGATCCAACCCTCAGGATTGCCGGGATAGTGGGAATAATTTTCATGCTCTGGAGCGCGAATATATGGATACTTGCACTGGTCCATTCCAGGAATTTGTCTGTTAAGAATGCAGCAATTACCGTGGGAGTGCCTATACTGCTCTACGTTCTTTATACACTATATACACTCAGGATATTTGGTGCATGAAAGTGAGAAATATCTTCAGAACACTTGTTGCGGCCTTCCTTGTTATGGCCGTATTTTCCACTTTTTCCCTTGCAGCTACCAGCGAAGTCCGCCCGACGGTCACCCTGAGCTATGAGATCGAACCTGAAGTATTCATGCCAGGGGATACAGGCACAATCACTGTCACCCTGCAGAACATGGCCACCGGAGGGATGTACGTAACCGAGGATGCTGAAACACTGAGCATGAATGCATACATCGCCAGTGCGACCATGGGCGGGAACGGTAATTTTGAGATACTTGACAGTGGCTACAACAACATCGGCCTCCTTGGACCACAGGACTCCCTGAAGCTTTCCTTCAATGTCAAAGCAAAGGATAATGCTGCCTTAGGAACACATTTTCTGAATCTGCAGCTCATCGGCGGGAGCAATATGTACGACCTTAACTACAGGATCCCAGTCAAGGTTGATGACCGTGACCTGAAGATCATCCTGTCGGATGTGCCTTCCACTCTTATGAACGAGGTTTCCACCATTAGTGTAGAAGTAGTTAACAGAAGGCCAAATGCAGTAACAAGCGTCATCATAAGTCCGGAATGCGAAGGAATGGTGTTTACGCCTTCCGAATATTTCATCGGGGCAATTCCTGCAGGAGAGAAATCAACTGCGACCTTCACTCTGAACACTATGTACAGCAGTCCGGAGAAAAGGGATATGTCCTTTACAGGATCCTACTTTAACGGTGACAACCTCCGCCAGACCGCTAAGACCATAAGAGAAGTGGAGGTCATTGAACAGCATTCCCTTATTTTTACATCGCTCGATGTGAGCAGAACAGGAAACAGATACACAGTCTCGGGAGACCTGAACAATTTCGGGACCACCGATGCAAGGAATGTGATGGTGTCTGTAGCGGAGTCTGAAAATGTTGTACCTGCCCAGCCTTACGCAAGATATTATATTGGTACGCTTGAAGTGGATGATTTCAGCAGTTTCGAACTATCTGCACAAGTATTATCAAGCGATATCTCAAGCATACCTATAGTTATCGAGTTCAGGGACCCAAATAATGCATACATGTCGGTTCGTGAGAACATCCCAATTGGCAGTAACACCCTTAATTCTGCTTCCACCAGCGCAGAGGACAAGGACAGCCCGATGATCCTCTGGGCAGTGGCAGGAATACTTGCTATCGGAATAACTGCATTGGTATATAATTCATGGAAGAAGCGCAAGGAAGATGAAGGTACTTTGCAACCTGAAGAAGAAGACGAGGAAGACGACGGGGAGATCCTTGACTCTTGAACGGTGCCAACATGCCAGAAACTATTGCAGACATCAGAAAAGTGACAAAGATCTACACTCTGGGCAAGAATAAGATATATGCCCTTAACAAGGTGAGCGCAAAGATAGAGAAAGGAGACTTTGTCACCATAATGGGCTCTTCGGGCTCCGGTAAGAGCACCCTCCTTAATATGCTTGGCTGCCTTGACCTGCCCACAAGCGGAAAAGTGCTGATCAATAATACGGACCTTTCTAAACTCGATGATGACGGGCTTACCTCCCTCAGAAGGAACAATATCGGCTTTATTTTCCAGCAATTCAATCTTATCCAGACCCTGACAGCTGTGGAGAATGTGGAAATCCCCATGATATTCAACGGAGCATCTCCCGGAAAGCGTAGAAAGAGAGCACTGAAGCTGTTACAGAGAGCCCAGCTTCCATCGGAGTATGCTGATCACAAGCCCAATGAACTATCAGGAGGGCAGCAGCAGAGGGTCGCAATAGCCAGGGCCCTTGCAAACAACCCTCCGATACTGCTTGCTGATGAACCCACAGGTAACCTAGACTCTAAGACAGGACACGGTGTCATGGAGCTCCTTAGGGAACTCAACCAGGCAGGCACCACCGTGATAGTGGTCACCCACGATCCCATGATGGAAGAGTATTCCCGAACTACCATAAGGCTGCAGGACGGAGAGGTCGTTAATGAAAATCCCTGATCCCCTGAAGAACAACATGTATGCAGAACTTGCCAGAAGAAACCTTAAAAGGCAGGCAGTCCGCACGGTACTTGCAGCTATCGGCATCATCATAGGAGTTATAGCAATATCCTCAATGGGAATACTTGGTAACAGCCTGAAACTCTCAGTCACAGATTCCTTTTCAGATATCGGGGATAAGATCATAGTTTCGCCAGTTCCCGGAGAGGACTATATTACAGACAAGCAGGTAGATCAGATCAAAAAGGTCAGTAACATCGAAAGTGTAATACCTGTGATATCCGGCGGGGAGATAGTCGAATACAAAAAAGGCGGAACCACTATACAGTATTACGTTGCGGTCTATGATATAAAGAAGGATGATCTGGATAAACTTGCCGACCTCCAAGAGGGCCGCCATTTCAAACCGGGGTCCACTGAATGCGTGGTGGGTTCCAGCATAGCGAAGAACCTGGATCTTAAGCTCGGGCAGAAGATAGAGATAGATGGCTCAAATTTAAGAGTTGTCGGAATACTCAAGGAGAGAGGACTTGGATTTGATATCAATACAGACAGCGGAGTTTTCACATCCTCCGAAATGTATGGAAAATTATACCCTGACGCAGATGAAGGTTATGGTACGGTCATAGTCATAGTGACGGATATCGACAAAATAGACAGTGTTATGGAGGATATCCAGGAACGTATAAACAAGAAAGATGAACTGGTCACTGTCTTTGCCACGAACTCAATAACCGAAAGCCTTGACAGTGTCTTCAGGTCCATTTCACTTTTCCTCATGGGCATAGGCTCTATATCGTTGCTTGTTGCAGGTGTGAGTATACTCAATGTGATGCTCATGTCCACCATGGAGCGGACAAAAGAGATAGGTATTATGAAAGCTGTGGGGGCCTCAAGGAAAGATATACTGAAGATGTTCCTGCTAGAATCATTGTTCCTCGGGGTCATAGCCAGCACAGCAGGAGCGATATTAACCATTGGAGGAAGTTACCTCATAATGTCCCTGCTCGTCAAGGACACTTCATACCTGTTCACACTTTCCAGCATGTTCTACGTAGTGGAAGGTTTCTTTTTCGGGATAGCCACAAGCCTTCTTGGCGGCATGTATCCTGCATGGAAGGCTTCAATGATGAGACCGCTTGACGCACTCAGGTACGAGTGAGGAGCGTAACACCCCCTAAGGCTGTTCTCCTAACCTAAGGGGTGGCTCTCATCCATATCTGTTTTTCCGTTCCACAGAGGGCTCTGCCTCCTCCTTTAAAAATCACCGTAACTCATGCACTGATATGCCTTCTGCCTGCAGAATGTACTACAATGGAAAATGTCCTCAATTACCAGTCCTGATAGTGCTTCAAGTGATGATAATGTGCGTATTTATCATAAACAGTGCACCAGATTCTTCACGGATTGATATAAATACTATCACACAATAAATTTCATTTAAAAACCAGGAGCCCTGATATGAGACCTGTTTTTATTTTATTAACCAGTATTTTGTTAGTGCTTGTTTTTATCGGCAACTCTTTAGCAGCCGATTGCCCAGAAGGGGCCTATGATGTAAAGATAATTGACATGTACTCCGATATCGACAGTGGTGATATGACAATATATTCCTCTATCGGATTACAGGCGCTCAACCTTGAACTGCAACTGGTACACGACAGAGAGGTGCTTGATACGAATACCATCAGGATAGACAGGATATCACCAGGTTCAACTGTTGTCAAGGTATTCGAATGGGATACGGGCAGCATGTCTGACGGCAGATATACCGTAACAGGCAGAATCATGCAGGGCGATTGCCAGTTATATTCAGGGAATCATTCTTTTGTGCACGGTCGCCAGGTCATCCCCAGGATAACCGCTAATGATCTTGTAGCCAACTCCGAAGGGGCCAGTCTCATAATCATGCCGGTACAGCCTGTGATAATGGATCTTGAATTCATGCTTGTGGATGGATCGGATGTCATATACTCAGCCAGGGAACAGAAAGTTGCCCTGCACACCCAGCCGGGAGTCATTGAGCATCAATGGAACACACTACTTGCAAATGAGAAGGACTACCAGGCAAGAGTGAAGATTAACATGTATACGCCTGCAGAGTCTGTCACCCTGATGGAGAGTTTCACGGCAATTGAGGACGTATTCATCTCTGATATCTACAGGGACGCCGTGGGTGCAAGCGCTACCATCGAAGGGCGCTCACAGGTCCCTTTTACAGGTTCGGTAAAGTTCACAGTTATAAGGAATAGCGACGGGGCTATCATTGAATCGGTATCCCAGAGATCACCTGTGCTTCTGAGGGGTGATGACGAGACTGTGGAAACTATCTGGGAGAACAGGCTTCCGGAGGGTACCTACAGGCTGACGATCGAGGTCATAGGAAATGACGGAAAACTACTCGATCAGAGACAGACCATCATCGAAGCTGCAGCCGTCCGGCGTACGGCAACTCCTGCCAATGATACAGGAAACGAAAGTCAGCAGGCTCCGGGATTCACGGTAGCTTACCTTCTGTCAGCACTTATTGCCGTTGCTTTAGTCCTGAGGATCAGGAGCAAGTAAATGCAGGTGCCCTGAATGCGATATGAACTCTTCATTGCACTCCGTTATATAAGGTCAAGAAAGCGCCAGACCATTCTCTCAGTTGCTGCTATAGGGATAGCGGTAATGATCCTGATGGTCTCCCAGGCTTTCATGATAGGGTTCACACAGGAGATATATGATACTACTGTTGCTAACATGCCTCATGTTGTGGTATCGCCTGATCAGGGAGACGACTACATTCATCTGTACAGGAATATCGTCCAGCAAATAAACTCCATGGACGGCGTAGCTGCCTCTTCTCCCTATCTGGCAGGTGAGGCCTCCTTCAGGCACAGGGACAGAACCTCAAACGTTGTACTCAGAGGAGTCATTCCCTCAGAAGAGGAGGCAGTGGCTCATGTGAGCAATGATGTGATAGAAGGTAACTTTGAGGAGCTTGCCTTCTCAAGAAGAGCTATAGTTATAGGCGATGACCTTGCCAGCAGACTGGAGCTCAGTATTGGTGATACGGTGGAAGTGTCATTTCCCAATGCAAATACACTCTCACTGAGGGTTGTGGCTATTTACGATACCGGCACACCTGTGGATGAAAGTTTGACATACACATCCCTTGAGACCGCCCAGAATTTCTATGGCACCCCGGATGTCATCAATGGCATCTACCTGAGACTGGAAGATTTTAACCGTGACAGGGAGATAGCTTCCATGCTAAGGGAAGAAGGATACAGGGCAACAGGCTGGACCGTGAACAATCCGGACATTCTGCGTACCCTGGCAATTGAAAGAACATCCAACAACATCACACTGGGATTTATCCTTCTGATAGCATCCTTTGGTGTTGTGAGCACCTTGAACATGGTAGTGATGAGCAAGATCAAGGAGATAGGTATCCTCATGGCCATGGGTGCGAACAGGTCCGGCATCAGACTCATCTTTTTGGTTGAGAGTGGGATACTGGGACTTGCAGGGGCTCTGCTGGGAACGCTTGCCGGAGTTGCCATAGCTCTTGCCATAAGAGGTTATCCTCTGCCGGAAGGGGTGTACGGGATCACTACCATACCAGTATTGATACGCCCTGGAGATGTTATCTGGATAATAGCCATTGTCTTCATACTCAATCTGATAGCCGGCATCTATCCCGCACAGCGCGCCGCCGGCCTTGACCCTGTTAAGGCTATCTCCAGATAACGGGAATCTGAAGCGCGATGTCAAAGCACAATGCAAGCTTTATTCATCTTGTGCGGCCTGAAAAGAAGAATTCGATGCCCTCAAACCTGCAAGTGCATAACTTCCTTTTGTGCAGGAGGTAGAGAGCAGATTTGAATAGGGCATAGAGCCGGAAGTAGAAAGAGAAAAAGGATTTTGAGAAGAATCCTCCTATGTAGATTATGTGTTTATCGTCCCGGACAGAATCATCGATAAACCTTACGACACCATCAAAGTGATTCCTGTCGAGGACATCCCCCTGATGCATGGCAGGACCTATAACAATGACGTCGGTTTCCATGCCATCCTCGCTCAGGCTTTTATCAATGAAACCGTAGTTGAAGAGTACGGGTATGGGAGAGATGAACTCAGTTTTGAATTGTGGTCCTTCTTTTCGGTATTTAAGGAAGCTATATTTAGGCGTCTCGATCACAATCCTCATGGCAGCGTATTAGCGTGCCATATAGAAAAAGGCTATCATTTTGGAAGCGAACGGGAAAGGATTGAATGCACAGGTTGTTGGTGCTGGTATTGTGGAGAGTACTAGAAACCCGTTCGCATACATACAAACGACATTCTGGTATATATACCTTCGTATTCGTGCGAACAAACAGTCCCGCTGACTCATCCTGTAAAAATTGGAACGTTAAATCATCCACTTTCGATAGCTTCAACCGGGTCCAGCCTGGAGGCTCTTCTTGCAGGATAGACTCCGGCTGCTAAGTTGATAATGAAAGAGAATACGATAGCATAGATGAAATTGCTCACTTCAAGGCTCAGAGGGAGCGTTGTCAGCCCGAAATACACCTCACTGGGCAAGTCTATCTGGTAATTCGAGAGTAATACAACTCCAATGTATCCCAGGATACAGCCCAGCAATACACCCATAGTGCCTAAGATGAGTGATTCCAGCAGGAAGATGTTAGTTATATGCCTTCTGGAAGTGCCCATAGCCATCAGCATACCTATCTCCCTCTTTTTTTCCGCAACCACGGTAATAAGAGTATTCGCAACACCAAAACCGGCTATGAGATAGATAAGTCCGTAATATAGCCAGACAATGACCTTCTGGGTGTTTAGCAGTTCCAGGATATCCCTGTTGGCTTCTTCCCAGCTTACCGCATCCAGGCCCGTGGATTCTTCGATAGATTGGGATATTGTTTCTGCCTGGTACGGGTCGTGGGTACGTACGTTTATGCTGCTTGCAACCCCGCTCTCTCCAAAAAAGGATTGGGCTGAATCAAAGCGCGCATATGCAAGGGTCTCATCCGCAGGTGTGCCGGTGTGGAATATACCGACTACTTTGTATGACATAGGACCTGCGGTGGGCGTCACTGCAGAAACGGTATCTCCTACTCCGACTCCAAGCTCTTCTGCGAGCCGGTTTCCAAGAACTATCCCGTTATTACTTCTTGAAAGAGCGGAGAAGCTTCCTTCAACAATGTCTTCGCTGATGCGCATAACAGCATCTTCTGCCACGGGATCGATCCCATAGAGCTCAACGCCCTGGGCCCTGTCCCTGTATTGCAGCGCAGCCTGCCCTGCGAATACAGGTGAAACAGCTAAAACCCCTTCATTATTAAGGATCTGCTCAAAATAGTGTCTGTAAAAATGTATGTATTCCGTGGTGTCTTCCATAGGGCTTACGACAATGTGAGGTGAGCCCTCTACTGTCAGTGATACCAGCTCGTTCGTGAACCCCGACATAAGAGACATCAGCACTACAATAACGCCTATGGCGAGAGCTACAGCAAATACAGCGAAGAATGTTAGTCTTTTGCGTGCACTGATGTGCCGAAGGGCTATATCCAGTTCGTACATCTGTCCCTCTGTTATCCAGCCTAATGATTATTTGAGTATCTGGCTATAATATGTTTTGCATGTAGGAACTGTACAGTAAATCAAAGGCCCGCAAGTACATATCTCATCTTTGGGAAAGCGCAAGTTCAAGGCCAATAAGCATAAAGACGCCTGCTTTTATGCGATTGACATATTTACCGATACCGGGCCTTCCCATCAGCCTTTTGCCAATATGCCCTGCAAATACAGAGACCAGGAAGAATATAGCCAATGCCTGGACAAGGAACACACATCCCAGAAAGACCATCTGCAGAGGAACATTTCCGGCCCCGGCGTTCACGAATTGAGGCAGGAAAGCAAGGAAGAAAATGGACACTTTGGGATTGAGCAGGTTCATGAAGACGTCTCTTTTGTAAAGCAAAAGAGCACCGTATTCCCGTTCAGACACCGAGGATATGAACCTGTCACCTTCCTGAATGGCCCTGAAAGCAAGATAGAGCAGGTAGACAGCGCCTGCATACTTCAGGACTGTGAAGGCAAGGGCAGATTTATAGATTATGGCAGAAACACCCAGCGCAGCCGCAGTCGTGTGGAACAGCAGACCGGTGCAAAGGCCGCAGGCTGTAGCTATTCCGGCCCCTTTGCCTGAGGATATGCTCTGCGTCAGCACAAAAATAATATCCGGGCCTGGAAGCAGTGTGAGAGCTGCAGAGGCTGCAATAAAATACAGTAGCTGTGCGGGTTCTATCAATAGTTCACCTTGTCCTTATCTTTAACTCTGCTCTTGAATTGCTCAAGCCAGATGTATGAGACGAAATGCTATAAATAAAACTTCCTATTATGAACTATCCTGAGACAAGATACCAGCGGAGGAATTTCTATCAGAATACCGATACCTTATGGAAAAGATTTCATTGACCTTGACGTGCAAATCCCCCACGAGGTCATTGCACCCAACCAGGTGGATGTGGAGAATGAATCAGAGATCATCAATGAGGCTTTGAAGAATCCCATTGGAACAGGATCACTTGAGGACTTCATAAAGAGCAGTGATAAAATTCTGATACTGGTAAATGATGCCACCAGGCCAACACCCACGGCAAAAGTGCTCCTTAAAATGCGCGATATCCTGCAAAGTCACGCAGATGTACGATTCCTTGTCGCAACCGGTGCGCACAGAGGACCTACCGAGGATGAGGCAAAATACATTTTTGGAGAGGTTTACGATGAATTCAGGGACAGGATCTTCGTGCACGATGCCCGCAGGGATGCGGATATGGAATTCCTGGGTATCTCAGGCAATGGCACTGAAATGTACCTCAATAAGATGGTGAATGAAAGCAGGAATATCATTGTCATCGGAAGTGTGGAGCCTCACTATTTTGCAGGTTATACGGGCGGAAGGAAAGCATTCCTGCCGGGCGTGGCATCATACAGGACCATCGAAATGAACCATAAACACGCACTCTCCGAAGCTGCCCAGCCCCTGGCCATCAAAGGGAACCCTGTTGCAGAGGATATGAATGATGCTATGAAAGTGCTTAAGGACCTTAACATATTCTCCATACAGACTGTCCTCACGGCAGACCACGGACTCTATGCCATGCTTGCAGGCGATCTTTTCAAATCATTTGATGCTGCAGTTGAGAAGGCGAACGAGGTTTTCTGTGCCAGTTGCAGCCGCAAAGGCAATATAGTGCTTACAGCCGCACCTTACCCCATGGATATTGACCTCTACCAGTCTCAAAAGGCATTGGAGAACGGCAAGCTGGCACTGGAAGACGGCGGGATAATAATCCTTGTATCCAAATGCAGGCAAGGAGTGGGTGATGACGCGTTTTTGAACTTGCTATGCTCTGCAAATACATGTGAGGATGTGATGTGCAGGATAGAGGAAGGTTATAAGCTCGGATACCACAAAGCTGCCAAGATGGCACAGATTGGTGTGTATGCAGAAATGTGGGCTGTATCAGAACTTGATGATGCAACGGTCATGAAGGCAAAACTGCAGCCACGCAAGAATATACAGGAAACATTTGACAACGCGGTTGCACAGATAAGGAGTCAGGGAAAAGAACCATATGCAGTGATCCTGCCGCAGGGTAGCCTGACCGTTCCGCTCCTGAAGTGAAAATATAAAAAAGATTTAAAGCTGCATGTAACGTGCAGCTTCACCCAGGTCTTCTTCTATCCGCAGGAGCTGGTTGTACTTTGCAGTCCTTTCACTTCGTGCGGGTGCTCCTGTTTTTATCAGGTCTGCAGATATCGCAACTGCTATATCCGCGATGGTGGTGTCTTCAGTTTCTGCTGAACGGTGGCTGACGACCACACTATAACCATTGCGCACTGCCATATTCGCAGCGTCAAGAGCTTCGGAAACAGAGCCTATCTGATTGACCTTGAGCAGGAGAGCATTGCCTGCACACATCTCTATACCCTTTGCAAGGCGTGATACATTGGTCACGAAAAGGTCATCACCTACGATTATAGTTTCCCAGGCCTCTGTTGTGAGGGTTGCGAAATCCTCGAAGGATTCCTCATGGAAGGGGTCCTCGATAAGTAGTATGGGATATGTCTCTATGAGTTCAAGATAATAATCAACCATCTCGCCAGGTGTAAGTAATTTCCCGTCGATGGAATAGTTCTGCCCGTCAAAGAACTCTGATGCTGCAGCATCAAGACCAAGAGATATCTCAGATTCCGTGTAGCCGGCCTCTTCAATAGCAGTGATGAGAGCATCGAGGGCATCTGCGGTCATCTCAAGCGGAGGAGCATAGCCGCCTTCATAACCCACATTCAATGCTGATGCACCGTATTTAGATTTAAGGACTTTTCCGAGTGCGTGGTAGGTTTCCACACCCATACGAAGGGCTTCGGAATATGTGTCAGCACCTTTTGGCTGGATCATGAACTCCTGTATGGAAAGTTTATTGCCCGCATGCTTTCCACCATTGATGACGTTCATAGTAGGAACAGGAAGAGTATAGGCATTGACACCGCCAAGGTATCTGTAGAGGGGCACACTGAGCGAGTCAGCGGCTGCTTTTGCAACTGCCATCGAGACTCCGAGTATTGCATTGGCGCCAAGCTCCATCTTATTGTCCGTACCATCCAGGGCAAGCATCAGGCCATCGATCTCACGCTGGTTCCTGACATCCATTCCCAGAAGCTCACTTTCAATAGTAGTGGCCACGTTGTCAACTGCATCAAGAACACCTTTTCCACCATAGCGTTCTTCCTTATCACGCAGCTCCAGAGCTTCATGAGTTCCGGTAGAAGCACCTGATGGCACACTGGCTCTCCCAAAACCACAGGAAGTGCGAACGTCTACTTCAATAGTCGGATTACCTCGCGAATCCAGGATCTCACGTGCATGGATCTTCTCAATCCTATATTTATTATCCTCGCTAATATACGCCATCCTATTCCACCTTTGAATTATACATCTACTTCGCAATTACCGTATATATTGTTACCGTTCATTGGGAAGTTTTGGCGCTCGTGAAGATATTCGCAAACTCAATTATATATACATAAATTATATAAACATACGAGTATTATAGTCTATAAATGAAAACTGATCATACCAGTCTTTTAACAGGTAAAGGGCACGAGATCATAGAATTACTGCAGGGTCTGGATGTACCAAGGACAGAAGCCATATGCATAGCATGTCTTGTCTGTGGAAAAGAGCTCACATCCCAGAACATAGAGCAAGCTTCAGGCCTCAGGCAGCCGGAAGTAAGCATCGCAATGCGTCCCTTAAGGGAAAGAAAATGGATAGAGGAACGCAACGAGAAAAAGAACAGCGACAAGGGCAGGCCTGTAAAGTACTATACACTTGTCGTGCCCTTTGAACAGATCGTTGGAACTTTTGAGAATGGCGTCCTGAAAAGAAACAGGGAAATAGCAGAAGCCCTTGAACATCTCAAAGAGCTTAGTGCGAACAGTTAGATTTGATCATTTACTGAAATCTCACGGGCGCAAAGCCCCTGTTTGCATCAAAGATCCTCTCAGCAGTAATACCTGCAAGTTCAAGTATAAATACTTCCGCGACCATGAATATCTCACTTTTACCACGCAGGCAGCCTACTTTAGGTTCCGCACCCCTTCCAGCAGCAGCATGCAGATGTATCTTTGGCTGGCCTTTCTCTGAAAAGATATTCCCCACGCCCAGTACCTCATGCACATCCTGGAAACCGGCCCATTGGACCTCAGGCGGAATTTTGTTTTCCTTAGGCCCGACAACAAGACTGGCTTCCTTAACAGCACCAAGTAAAACGAACATGGCAGCTTTTATGTTTTCATTCCTTGCAAGATTCTCCAGTTCATGGAGCAGGTCATCACCATGATCCATCCGAACTGTGAAAACCCTTCCTATTGATCCTTTAGTATATTCCATGGAAGCACCCCTGTTAATCCTCGTATATCTTCCCGTCAACCAGCCGGATTATACGGTCTGTCTTCTTTGCCATCTTCTCATCGTGTGTCACCAGAATGAATGTCTGCCCCTTCTCATGATTCAGTTCTCTGAGCAGGTCGTATATCATATCACTTGACTTTGTATCAAGATTGCCGGTAGGCTCGTCCCCTATAACTATGCCTGGATTGTTAGCAAGCGCTCTTGCAACAGAAACTCTCTGAGCCTGTCCTCCTGAGAGCTGGCTTGGCAGGTGATCCATTCTTTCAGCCAGCCCCACATCCTTAAGTATACCGGAAGCTACCTCTCTGGCATCTTTCTTATTGGCTCCGGCTATCAACAAAGGCATCATTACATTCTCAAGTGCGGTGAAATCAGGCAACAGGTGATGATACTGAAAAACGAAGCCAAGGATCTCATTGCGCGCCTTTGAACGTTCCTGTTCGGACATCTCAGTTACAACGCGGCCATCTATTATGATAGTACCCGAAGTTGGTGTGTCAAGTATACCGATCATATGCAAAAGAGTACTTTTTCCCGAACCAGAAGGACCTATTATGGAAAGGAATTCACCTCTCTGAATGTCGAGGTCTATACCGTCAAGGGCGCGTACCTCTACACCGCCAGAATAGACTTTGGAGAGATTCCTTATTTCGATGATACTGGATTTGTCATTCATAACCGATCAAGGATTTTAACACTACATTTGAGCTTACACTATTTCAATGTATTCGAAGATAATGATAACAGAAAGCGCAGAGATGACAGAAATGAAGGTTTGGAGTCAGGGACTCCTGCAGGGAGGAAAACATTGCCCAAAAAGAATCAATAGGAAGGGTCCATGCCATCTATTTGCGAGAAGGCCTTATCCATCTCTTTCATACTGTCGACCCTTTCTTTTTTATGGCGTTCGTAATTAATGGCTTCCACAGCTATGGCGTACAGTTTCTCAAGCTCAACTGCAGACTCAAGAGTAAGCACTGTGAGCACCTGCGGCAATTCATCGTTGCGCACAATGATGCCTTTGAACACCTGACCTACACTGCTTGACAACTGCTCGACCTCAGATGAGACTTCATCGATGCTCATGTATTTACGATCGCCCCTGATAATGATCATCGATCTGCTTGCCTCCTGATAGGCGTCTGTGGCGAAAAGCAATCCTTCGGGAGATAGGGCCTTCTTTATAACAGCCCTGATGGGCATTTCGGAATCCGCTTCATAGAAGCCGATCGTTGCAAGCCCTGCGCCTCCACTCATAACTGTTTTGAAATCACCAAGATCAGTCACCATCATCATTTCACTGTCCAGTGCATCAAGCAGGAACAAGAGCCTTCTGGCGATCATATCGTTAATTCCATTATAGGCTGACTCCACATTCCCGCCCATTTGTTTGAGGAACTGGTTGTCAGCAAGGATAATGCCGTCAGCACCGCTTTCACGCAGATCTTTCAGGCAGAAGGCAGCATTCTGCAGATAAAGTGTTCCTTCTTCCCTGAAAGGCAGAACAACGATCGAATAAATAGGATAATTGCATTTTTGCTTTAGTTCTTTTATCAGCATCGGTGTAAAAGAAGAGCCTGTCCCTCCCGAAGCAGAGGTTATAACGAAAGCAACATCAAAATTCCCCCGTTCCTGGATGTTCTTCATAATGAGGGTCTTGTTGTCCTCAAAGACATGTTTGCCCACATTCCGGTTGGCACCGACTCCATGCAGATGGGGGGTGTGTATGCGGTCCTTCGCCTTGGTGAATTTCATTTCCTTAAGGTCGTTCACCGCAGTGTTGATAGCAATTGTGTGGACGTTACTTTTATATTTTTGATGAGCCAAGTATTTAGCAAAGCGGCTCTTGGTGCCAAAAGCGTCCCTGTTGATAGCATCAAGAATACGGTTTCCGCATTGTCCGTTCCCAATTATTAGTATATTGAGCAAGAAAGTCCTCCTATGATAAATATAATAGTAGTATAATAAATCTTGTGCTCAGCATTTTCCAGTAACAGTGTCAGAATTTGTACTGCCTGTGTCTATGGAATAACCAGCCTGCTACAGCCCCGATCACAATTAAAGGAATCAGGTAAATATACAATGGCTGTTCTAGTAGATGATCATACTTTCCTTTTTTCACATAGATTGCATTGGTCGCAGAAGTTGAGCTGGCAACCTGAGAAGTAGGATTTATCCCGTCGCTGAAACGGTAAGAGTTTTGAGTTGACAGCGTATAGGTACCTTCATCCATAGCCTTCAGGCTGAAAGATATCTCTTTTTCCTGTTGAACACCGAAAGACTCCATGTAGATAGTCGGTACACCTGAGATGATCTCAATAGCAGAATCACCGCCGGAATATTTCAGGCCGGTGGGAACTGCCAGACTCACCGTAACAGCGCTTGCCGAAGACTCACCGATGTTCTTTATCCGGATAGTTCCCTGAAGGTTACCTCTTCGGTCAACAGTATACTTATCAACCACCAACGTGACATCGAGATTGGCTTTCTTACTACTGTCCTCGACTATTATAGTAGGCATATTAGAAGATGCCTGAGGCAGGTCATCCCCTATACTGTTGGAATAGATAGCATTAGTCGGGTTTAAAACAAATGTCCCGGATTCCGTCGCCTTTATAGTATATGTGTAGATCAGCCGAGTCTCACCTTTATCCAATGATATCTGCCCCGTGGGGGCTATAAGGGTCTGCTGCAAAACAAATTTAGCAGGAGTGGGGTCGGAAAAAATAATCTTTGTAGCTTTATCATCCCCGGTGTTCTTCACTGAAACCTGCACAGTTACAATGTCTCCTGAGCCAACCTTGTCCGGATCGGCCGTTTTAGTGATTTCAAGGACCGGAGTTCCGGAGAATTCAGCCTCAGTATGACCTCCGCTTACCACACCCAGTGTTTTACTGTTTATGAAGCTTCCATCCGTAACAGTTATCAGGAGCCTGGCGCGGGGAACTATGCCGGAATGTACGGATATGAGAGTTACCTCTACGTCTTCACCTTCTATGGAGAATTTGTAGGAACTGCCAACTGATAGCATTTTATCGTAGGTAGGGGTTTTACTCTTACCTTCATAAACATGAAGAGTTGCACTATCATAATCAGGAAAGACTTCGGCTACGTCGATAACATAATTGTTTATCTGATATCCGTCACCCTGTGCCATAGTGTCATTGAACAATATTTTTCCCGAGGCACTGCCTGCTGATATCAGTAGCAGGAGTACAGCCAGCGAGATGAAAGTAAGTGTTTTTCCAAAATGCTTCATGTTCCCTCAAACAGTTAGCCATTACCAAAGTCTGGTTCCGTATAAGCCGAGAAATATGCGGCGGTTAATATAAAGGTTGTGTTATGTAATCATTAGATGTATGAACTAATATCTATTAAATCTTGCTCTTTTGATTGGAAAATTCAAGGCTAATATCTATCCATCTGGCCTGATGTATAAGTGAGCCCATGGAAATCACATGGACGCCTGTTCGTGCATAAGCTTCAATGTTATCAGGCCCGATACCCCCGGAGACCTCGATGATAATATGCCTGGGGATTACTGCCCTTTTCAGGCTGGCCATAGTATCCGCGACCTGATGCGGATCCATATTATCCAGCATGATGATATCCGCCCCAAGAGCCGCAGCCTGAAGTGCATCGTCAGCTGACTCGACCTCAACCTCGATCTTCTGGGTAAAACTTGCATTTTTCCTTGCAGACATTATGGCAGCCTCAATGCCCATCATTTTGACATGATTATCCTTTATCATGACAGCATCCGAGAGGTTAAACCTGTGGGGGTCGCCACCGCCCGCAATGACAGCAAGCTTCTCATACTTGCGCAGGCCCGGAGTGGTCTTTCTTGTACATGCAACCCTTGCATTAGAGATACGTTTGACATTATCCACGCACCTGCGCGTCAATGTTGCAATACCGCATAAATGACCCAGGAAGTTCAGAACTATGCGCTCGGCCCGGAGTATGGATACTGAACTGCCACTTAGTGAAAAAATAGTGCTTCCACCTGCGATCCTATCCCCGTCAACGCAAGTGACCACGGCACTTATTCCGAGATAATCAAAGAAGGATCTTGCAACATCCACTCCAGCCATGACACAATCCTCTTTTGTGAAAATAATGGCTTCGACTTCCCTGTCAGGAACAAGGGTACAGGAAACATCATTATACCCAAGGTCCTCCGCCAGAAAATATTCTATATCAGTGATGAGCATCCTTTCTTTCACAGTGGGGTAATTATCTTCAATGGATTTATATGCTTCCGGATGCAAGGAAAACCTACTTAAGTAATCAATGTAAGCAGTGGAGTAAAAATATCAGTCAATGTATGCGATTTCATGGTGTGAAGAATGCTCAGGATAGGAGTGATAGGCTGCGGGACCATCGGCAAAGGGATATGCAAGGCCATAGATGACGGAGCTGTTAAAGCCGAACTTGTGGCAGTCTATGACAGGAATACCTGTGATGCCGAGAAACTGAAGGGACAATTCAATAGATGCAGGCCTGAATTCATGGAAATCGCCGAGATGGTGCAAAATATAGACCTGCTGGTGGAATGTGCCTCACAGGAAGCGGTCTATGACGTAGTTCCGCTTGCACTCATCTCTAAGTGTGATGTGATGATATTGAGCGTCGGAGCTCTTGCGGATGAGGAACTGCGCCGCAGGATAGATGATCTAGCTACTGACAACAGTTGCAAGGTATATATCCCATCCGGGGCCATTGTCGGCCTCGACGGACTGAAATCAGCATCTATTGGAGAAATATACTCCGCTACAATCACAACCAGAAAGCCTCCACGCGGACTTGTCGGTGCACCATTTGTCATCAGGAACAACATAGACCTTGACAGGATAAATGCTCCTACCGTACTGTTCGAAGGCCCGGCAAGCGAAGCAGTCAAGGCTTTCCCGGCAAATGTCAATGTAGCAGCCACTTTAAGCGTTGCAGGCATCGGATTTGAGAAGACGATGGTTAGAGTAATTGCCGATCCGACGATCACACGCAACATACACGAAATCACAGTGGTGGGCTCTTTCGGAGAATTTACAACAAAAGTTGAGAATGTTCCCTCTCCTTCAAATCCTAAGAGCAGCTATCTTGCACAGCTTTCTGCAATAGCGACTTTGAAGAAGATATCGAGCCCTTTTCAGGTAGGGACCTGAAGATCCGCCAGACTTATGAAATAATAATTTTCCAGTGATCCCATGCAGGATATGAGAAAAACCATTGAAAGGATCAATGAACTAAAGCATATGCACAATGCTGTCATCCTTGCCCATAATTATGAAAGGGGTGAAATCCAGGATGTAGCTGATTTTACAGGCGATTCCCTTGGCCTCAGCCAGCAGGCAGTGCAGCAGAAGGCAGATGTAATCGTATTTTGCGGAGTGCATTTCATGGCAGAGAGCGCTGCCATCCTGAGCCCGCACAAAACCGTTCTGCTGCCAGAGCTCCATGCGGGATGTCCTATGGCATCAATGGTGACTGCCAGCGCTCTGCGTGAGGAAAAGAAGAAGTATCCTGAAGCTGCTGTTGTCTGTTATGTCAATTCCACTGCAGAGGTCAAGGCTGAAAGCGATATCTGCTGCACTTCAGCAAATGCTATCGAGGTCGTCAACTCCCTTGATGAGGAAGAAGTACTCTTTGTTCCCGACAGGAACCTTGCAGATTATGTGGCAAGGAACACTGATAAAAGAATAATCGCGTGGAATGGACACTGTCCGACACATAACCAGATACTTGTGAGCGATATGATAAAGGCCAGGAAAGCGCATCCTTACGCAGAAGTGCTTGCACACCCGGAATGTCGCAGAGAGGTCCTTGACCTGTCCGATAAGATATACAGTACCACAGGAATGCTGGATCACGCCGGCAGATCAGCAGCTAAGGAGTTTATTATTGCAACTGAAAAAGGCATCCTTCACAAACTGGAAAAGGATAATCCTGACAAGAAATTCTATAGTGCATCTGAGTTCGCTGTATGTCCCGATATGAAGGCCATAGACCTTGATGCCCTTCTGCTCAGCCTTGAGAAGATGCAGCATGTGATATCTGTTCCGGAAGATGTTAGAATCCGGGCAAAGCGTGCTCTGGACCGCATGCTTGCAATCAAAAGGAAGAGATAGATAGCAGGAGCTTAGCAAAAAATGAAGGCATATCTGGAACTGATGCGTTATGGCAATTGCATCATGGCTGCGCTTGCCGCGTCTATAGGAATTTTTATCGCATACAATATACTAGCAGCAAACACTACCGATATTCTTCCATTCCCATTCTGCGAATCTGCCCTTGTCTTCCTGACTGTTTTTCTGGTAACCGGAGCCGGAAACGCCATCAATGACTATTATGATATAGAGATAGACAGGGTCAACAAACCCAAAAGACCGATACCTTCTGGCAGGATCAGTACTTCTGCAGCTCTTTATTTTTCACTTGCACTGTTTGCAGCAGGTACCGTCAGTGCATTCATGATTAACGTTCCCTGCGCAATTATAGCGTCTTTCAACTCCTTGCTCCTGATATATTATGCAAAGATACTCAAACGGACGGCTTTCCTTGGAAACCTGGCTGTAGGTTACCTTACCGGATCGACCTTCCTCTTCGGAGGCGCAGTTTTTTTTGAAAGCGGCGGCCTTAATAGCGTTTTTGTGCTATTCCTGCTTGCAACCCTTGCAACTGCTGCCAGAGAGATAGTCAAGGATATTGAGGATATAGACGGCGACATGAAAAATGGCGCACACACTCTTCCAATAGTCATAGGTGCCAGGAAGGCGGCTTATATTGCAGCGTCCATAGGTCTTGTCGCTGTGCTGGCAAGTCCGCTACCTTACTTGCAGTCCCTTATGAGCACCAGGTATCTTTTCCTCGTAGCCATCGCTGATCTGCTGTTCGCGATTGCAGTCTATGAGATACTGTTAAAGGATAACCCTGCCGGATCGTCCCGCCTGTTCAAGATGGCAATGGCCTTTGCACTGCTATCCTTCCTTGCCGGGGCCTGACTGACATAGCTGGCAAGGTTCAGTATAAAGATACCATTCCCCTTGCAAGCTCCATGGTGAACCGCTGAATGTTCTCCAGTTCGGTATCTATTACTTCTTTGACTTCTTCCCTGACAGAATCAACAGAACCTTTTTTCATGAGTATCTGGGCTGCTGCGACCTTTGGCTGATCGATAGCGACACCGATGTCACTCAAAAGCCACACATACGCCTCCTCCACATCAGGCACACTGGTATATATCCGGTCTGCAATGCGATGTGAGAGTATATTGTATATCTTTCCCACATGGCTCACCGGGTTCTTGCCAGCCGCCGCCTCACTGCTTGCCGGGCGATTGAGAGAGATTATACCGTTGACACGATTGCCACGGCCCACCTGCCCGCAATCTGCATCCTCGGCTGAAGTCCCTGTAACAGTAGTATAGATACCTTCCAGACCGCGTCCGGGAACGTCAAGGTTGTTCATTTTGAGAGATGTGTTAAGTGAGACTTTATTCTCTTCCAGATAACCTGATATGTAAGCCTGTATAGCATCCATCAGATCATCTTTCATGCGGAAGTAATGCTCTTCAGATTCTACAAAGCTGTCTATAAGAGGCATGGATACGGTCATGTCAAAATTCTTGCCCCTCCTGACTCCCATCACCTTTATATCTTCACCTGACTCCGGATATTGTTCCTTGAATGGGGCAGAGTTAAGATGCTTTTCCGTATCCAGCACCATCCTTTCAGTGAAGGAGAGGGGCGCATATCCTACAGCTGCAGAAGTATCATTGGCTCCCAGGAGTTCTCCACCCCTCCTGAAGATATCTGTCAGTTCCGAGGAACCTGGTTTTAGTTCCACCTGGTAGTCCACATGTTCAGGTTTGACAAAGCGAAGATTCTCATCGAACCAGCTGGTGGCCGTATCGATAGCTATGCCGCATACATCTACCTCCTCTCCTTCTGCCTCAAAGGTAGCGCGGTCCCCGATAACCAGGAGCATGGGATTCACGACCATCCCGCCTCCAAAGATGCCCGCTACCTCCCCGGCCACTAGCAGGCACTTGTCTGTATTATGGTGGAGTATGGTCCCAAAACGTTCCAGATATTCCCCGGACAGGTTCACCGATATCCTGTCCATCACAGCATCGCATATACTGTCGGGATGCCCTTTTCCTTTCCTCTCTACTATCTCCAGGTCCTGCGCAGCCGCACAGGATGCCCTGAATTCCTCTACTGATATGTTCCTCATTTCTTTACCCCCATGTAACCCCTACATGTTTTCCTATTAGCGCGAATGTGGTCCTGATACAATGGCCGGCGGGCGTATCAGGGTTTCAGGCAAGCGATCATATATCCGATTCCTTATCCCAGGATAGATTTGCTACTGATGCGTGCTCCAGATATTCCTGCAATATCATAGGAAATGTGCTTGCTGGAACAAATCTCACCCCAAGTTCTTCCGCCCATTTCTGTATCCCAAAATCACTTGCCACTACCGCTGCTTCCAGTTCCCTGGCAAGGATTAGCACGTCAATGTCCGGAGCACTGTCAAGGATGCCATAACGCAGAGCACTGCGATATTTGTTCCTGAACTTACCTATATGGACACCGATGACACCCCTCTCGACATCAGCCTCAATATCTTTCTTGTTATCTGCTTTTGTCGGGATGAGCAGGCAATCGGTGGATGACTCCCATATGGTTTCCTCGGCTATTACCATTCCTTTGTTGATGCGCTCCCTCATGTGCGAGACATATTCATGGAAAACTTTGGATGGGATCTGCACGTTATACCTGTCCGGAGCCTTTTTCACCAGCCACGTATCGATCTTTGCTATGACATCGGCATCACAGCCATTGTTCTGTGCGAAATCACGCAGCTCATTGTACACGGATGGGAAGGGCACATAACAACTGATACCAAGCTGCAGGCGTGCAGATGCTATCAATTCCAGCACTTTCCTCATCCCGTCGCACATACCCGCAACATCAAGCTTTTCGCGGGCCTGCAGATCGGTGAGTGCGGTAGTATCCAGAACAAAACGTTGCCTTAGCATATAAACCCCTGAACTATCACAGGTTTTGTTTAAGCTTAACCTGTTATTAATAAAGGGAATCCCAGGCTTAAGTATTTTTGGTAGTCCCCGGTAACCCATACATTATAAAGTGGAAGCAGATAACACTAAATATATATACATGTCTATTTAAACTACTATTAAAGCTATCAGGGATAAAATGACAAAAGTACTAGTTGTTGAAGATAATCTTATGAATATGGAGCTTGTCACCTTTATTCTGACAGCCGGAGGCATTGATGTCACACAAGCCTTCGACGGACCTGAAGCACTTGACAAAATAAAGGAAAAAACATTTGACCTGATACTACTCGATATTCAATTACCTGGAATGGATGGGATTGAAGTCATCCGGAATATAAATATAGATAAGGCAGTCCTGAATACACCGATAGTCGCATTGACAGCTCATGCGATGCAGGGAGATGAACAAAAGTTCATCGATGCAGGATGTGTTGGATATATCTCAAAACCGATAGATGTCTCAACCTTTGTAGGAAGAGTAAACTCATACGTAGCAGGCGGAGGAGCAAAACCTGAAGATACGTAATAGGACACTTGTAATCCTTGCAACCACCTTCATCTGCCTGTTCGTCTTGCTTGCCGTAACTACAGGATCAATAATAGAGGATAGTTTTTCCAGCCTTGAAGAGCAGGAAGTTGCAACTAATGTTTTCAGAGCGAAAGCATCTATTGATTCTAAGACAAATCATCTTCTGGCTACGGCGAAGGATTGGGGCCAATGGTCAGACACCTATGAGTTTATGCAGGGAGACAGCAGTTATATTGATAATAATCTTGATGTCATATCTCTGGCAAACCTGCAGATAGATATGATGCTGTTCTATGATATCTCCGGTAATCTTTACTATGCTGCCGGAGTGGATCATCATACCTATGAAGAAAGAGAGATATCAGCAGCTTTTATCGACCACGTAAATAAAGAGCATCTTCTTTTCTCAGAACCCTCCCTTCAAAAACAAATCTCAGGAATAATAAGCACTCCTGAAGGACCGATGATGGTAGGAACAAGTGCCATAACTGCAAGCCCCGGCGAAGAAACTGTTGCAGGCACTATTGTGATCGCAAAATTCCTGGATCCTGAGTTTGTCGAGGAAATGGAGGAAATGACCCAGCTATCCATAGATGTGAAAGAAGTTGATGATGAGTTTTCAACTCTGGCTGGAAACACCGCCATCCTGCATGATAACGGACGTTTAAAGATAGATACTATAAATAAGGGCACTGTCACCGGCGCCACCATAGTGGACGACATTAACGGCATCCCGGTACTGACCCTGCAGATAGAGATGTCAAGGGATGTTTACCTGCAGGGTCAGTCTGCCATGAAGTATGCGCTGTTTGCTATAATTATAATAAATAGGAGTAATTTATGGGCTTGTACTCTTGCTACTGATGGAAAAATTCGTGCTGGCGCGTCTTACCCTTCTCAGTCGTAACGTAAGCGCGATCACTGAGCAGGGATCGCTTTCTTCCCGTGTGCATATGGACGGAAACGACGAGTTGCACATGCTTGCAGACGACATAAACTATATGCTGCAAACACTGGAAAATACCGAAACCGAACTCCAGGCGGCTGAGCATGAGAACCAGCAGAAGATGGCGACAGTGCTTGCAAACATAATTAGCGGGGTTCTGATCATAGACCCTCAGACAAACACAATAATAGATGTTAACCCTGCGGCAGAGGAGATCATCGGGCTTCCTAAAGAAGGCATAGTAGGACATGAATGTCACGATTTCATATGCTCTGCAGAGAGAGGAAAATGCCCGATAAGTGATCTTGGGATGAGTATGAACAGGTCAGAGTGCATGATTCTCAATGGAGAAGGTCAAAAGATATGGATTCTTAAATCGGTAGTACCTGTGACCCTATCAGGAAAGGATTACTTTGTCGAGAGCTTTGTGGACCTGAGAAAGATAAAGGAAGTTGAAGAGAAACTCATCCAGGCAAGGGTAGCAGCTGAGACTGCAAACCGTGCCAAGAGCGATTTCCTTGCAACCATGAGCCATGAGCTGAGAACACCGCTTAACTCTATAATCGGATTTTCTGACCTTATAGCTAGTGGTGGCGTTGGAGAAATATCCGACAGGCAGAAGCGATTCATTGAGAACATATCCACAAGCGGGAAGCATTTGCTGGCCCTTATAAATAACGTACTCGACCTGTCGAAGGTAGAAGCAAACAAGATGGAACTGCATTATGAGACTTTCTCTGCTGCAGACGTATTCTCCGAAGTGAAACAACTCATCTCACCTCTTGCTGCCAAAAAAGGACTTCGGGTAGAATTCATCATAGAAAATGACATTACAAACTTATATGCGGATAAGACCAGATTCAAGCAGATACTCTTTAACCTGATCAGTAATGCCATCAAATTCACACCATCAAGTGGCACTGTCACTATTTCTGCAAGCCGGAGAGAAGATATAGCAAGGTTCACTGTCACAGATACAGGCATCGGGATATCAGAGGATGGGAAATGCAGACTGTTCCAGCCCTTCACACAACTGGACTCTTCAATAAACCGCCAGTACGCAGGAACTGGGCTTGGACTGTCCCTTGTGAAGCAATTCATAGAGATGCACAATGGAAATGTATGGGTTGCCAGCGAGGTTGGAAAAGGCACAACCTTCACCTTTGAATTGCCCCTGATAAAAGGAGAAGAAAAAAGTAAGTCCGGGAAAGGCTCAGGCATAGAGAATGCATTGGACAAGACAAATATTGTGTCTGGAAATATCATGCCGGAAAATTCGATTTGTGAGAAGCCATTGATCCTGGTGGTCGAAGATGATGATAATTCCAGGGAACTGCTTGAGATAACCCTGGAAAACGAAGGTTACCGTGTGGCATCCGCTTCCTGTGGAACGGAAGCTATCAAGCTTGCCGGGAAATTAAAGCCTCTCGCGATCACCCTGGACATCATGATGCCCGGTATGGATGGCTGGGACGTCCTCAAACACCTGAAAGAAGAGGAATGGACAAAGGAAATACCCGTGATCATTACTTCCATGCTGGATGACAAAGAAATGGGCAAGACATGGGGAGCAGTTGACTATTTTATCAAGCCTGTCGAGAAAGAGGTTCTGATAGCCACGTTGGAAAAGATCGAAAAGGATGCTTCAAAAAAATAATTTGTAAAAATGCATCCAACGTGATGTCGATAAGCCACCCCTTCCTCTGAACTTGCTCTCCTTGAACTTGTTTGTTACCACATTCAGAGCTCATCCAGATATTCAGCGAGCTTGTGCAGAGATTCGTGCCAACCCTGCTCCATGTTAGCAAGGTCTGTTTCGCTGATGCCTTCAGTGTTGGGGTAGTTCAGGGTCAACTTCGTCTTATCATCCTGTCCTTTGAATGTCACAATAACAAGCATTTCAAGTGGCCATTCTCCGCTCATCCCATAGTAGGAAGCCGGGACAACGTTGCCTTTCTCATCTGCAAAGGAATCCGTGGCTACGATTCTCTCCATGGGCACGATCTCGCGATAAACGCCGGTGCTCCAGAAGTCCTGGCCCTCGGGTGACCGCATGCAATAGAGATAGAAACCACCTACACGCAAATCGATCCTGCAGAAAGGCGATGTGAAACCTTTGGGTCCCCACCATTGCATCACATGCTCAGGTTCTGTCCATGCCCTCCATAAGGACTCACGCGGCGCATTAAAGACGCGCGTGATATGAAGTTCTCCCCTTCAGTGCTCGTTATAACATCGCTTTTCACTTTGCTTTCATCCATTCCCATACCCCTGACTTAAGTAATATTTGTTTATAGTTAAACACTTTTAGTTTGTAACTTAGGAGTTCTAAAACCAGGGCATATTAGCAGTTATGCCAATTACCAGGAAATCCTATACAGGACTGTAGCATAACACCAGCCTGATTTACGAGAAACGAATCAAAAATCAAAAAATGCCGGTGCGTTCACGACATTGAAATCGCATCGACAGGGCAAGTATCTACACAATCACCACAATCTACGCATGTGTCCGGATCAACGACGGCAAGGTCTTTATCATTCATTGAGATCGCTTCCACAGGACATGAATCTACACACGCTCCACACCCGGTACAAAGATCCTTATCGACAATAGCTGGCATCTGATTTCACTCCTATATTACCTTTACAAACGGCAATATAATTAGTGTGGGACCCTCGAATAAATACCTGTCGAGTTTAGTTTGAATACAAGTGTTATTTATATTTTTTCGTAGATAATC
Source organism: Methanolobus psychrophilus R15 (assembly GCA_000306725.1). Taxonomy (GTDB): domain Archaea; phylum Halobacteriota; class Methanosarcinia; order Methanosarcinales; family Methanosarcinaceae; genus Methanolobus; species Methanolobus psychrophilus. The sequence goes on from CP003083.1 coordinate 1,282,016, forward strand.
ATTAAACAGAAGGTACCTGCCCGGTTATTAATAATACTGTAAGAAAAATATATATATATATAATGTTTCTAATAATACCTGTAATTTACGCTTATTTGCAGAATACTACCTAAAAAAGGGAGGCATCATGAATTTTAAAAAAATGACAATCAACACCAGACTGATCATGTACATTGTGATCAGCGTTACCATATTAATGTCTGTAAGCACCTACGCAATAGTTGATAAGGTGACTAACCAGAACATAGAACAAGCCTACGAACAGGCCGATAGTGCTGCTCTGGGTTACGCACACAGATATGATAGTGATATGCGTGCTAACCAACTGATGGGGCAAACAATTGCAAACACTCTTGAAAATTATGAAAGTGCTGACAGAGGAGAGGTCAATGCTATCCTCCGGAATCTGCTCATAGCAAATCCTGGTATTCTGGCAACCTATGCAGGATTCGAAGCAGATGCCTTTGATGGCAACGATGTAGCTTTTGCGAATACGCAGGGGCATGATAAAACCGGAAGGTTCATCCCTACATGGAGTGCAACCGATGTCGGCGCAACTCTTGCCCCGCTCGAGGGCTATGACACTTATGAGTATTACCAGTTACCAAAATCATTAAAGGAAGATGTCATCCTGGAACCCTACATATATGACGGCAATATAATCGTCAGCTACGTTTCACCTATCCTCAAAGACGGAGAATTCATAGGAATAGCTGGTGTAGATGTTTCTCTGGACTATATTGACGAAGAGGTTTCCCAGGTGAGCATGTTCGATACAGGCTATGCGTTCATGATCAGCAATGCAGGCATGTTCATGTCACATCCTACGGAAAAAGCATGGATCGGCACAAAATATCTTTCCGATTTCAATGACCCTGCACTCAACAGGATGGCATCGGACATCAGGAACGGAATAGGTGGGCACATACAGGTTGTTGATCCGGCAACAGGTAAGAATGTAGCCATGATATACCAGCCTCTGGATACAGCAGACTTTTCATTCGTACTGACAATCCCTGAAGAGGAGATGTTCGCAGGTGCAATGGATCTGCGGAACCAGTTGATCATCATATCAATAATTGGTATCTTTGCCATGGCCGGCATCGCGTACATCATAGCACGCTCCATAACCCGGCCAATAAAGGACATTGTTAATGATTTTGAACAAATATCCACCGCTACCCTCCAAGGCAAGCTTGATAGAAGGGCGGACACCGATGTAGGTGTTGACTTTGAGGCAATACCCAGAGGTTTTAACGCGGTACTGGATGCCGTGATAAATCCATTGAACATGGCTGCCGATTACGTTGACCGTATTGCAAAAGGTGCGATCCCGGAAAAGATCACTGAACAGTACAATGGAGACTTCAACACCATCAAGAACAATCTCAACACCTGTATCGATGCAATAAATGCCATGGTTGCTGATGCCAACATGCTTTCCATGGCCTCTGTTGAGGGTAAACTTGATGTCCGTGCGGATGCATCCAGGCACCAGGGAGACTACAGGGAAATCATTGAAGGTGTCAACAATACACTTGATGCAGTGATCGGTCCTCTGAACGTGGCTGCGGAATATGTTGACAGAATAGCACACGGGGAAATCCCTGACAAGATCACTGATCAGTACAGCGGTGATTTCAATGAGATAAAGAACAATCTCAATCAATGTATCGATGCAATAAATGCTATGATTGCTGATACCAATATGCTTTCAAAGGCTGCGGTTGAGGGCAAACTCGCCACCCGTGCGGATGCTTCAAGACATCATGGAGATTACAAGGCAATTGTGCAAGGTGTCAATGATACTCTGGATGCAGTTATCGACCCGCTGAACGTAGCTGCTGATTATGTTGACCGCATATCCAAGGGTGCAGTCCCGGAAAAGATCACTGAACAGTACAACGGAGACTTTAACAACATAAAGAATAACCTCAACCAGTGTATAGATGCAATAAATGCGCTTGTTGCCGATGCTAATATGTTGTCAGAGGCAGCAGTTGAAGGTAAGCTGTCCACCCGTGCTGATGCATCCGGACATCAGGGAGATTATCGCAAGATCGTTGAGGGTGTAAACGATACACTGGATGCAGTTATCGGTCCGCTTAATGTAGCTGCCGATCACATTGACCGCATTTCGGCTGGTACCATCCCTCCCAAGATCACTGACGAATATAAGGGCGATTTCAACAAGATCAAGAATAACCTCAACACCTGCATTGAAGCAATCAATGCATTGGTTGCTGATGCCAATATGCTTTCCAGGGCTGCTGTTGAGGGTAAACTTGCTACACGTGCCGATGTCTCCAAACACAAGGGTGATTACAGGGCGATCGTTGAAGGTGTCAACGATACGCTGGATGCAGTCATAGGTCCTCTTAATGTAGCTGCTGATCACATTGACCGTATCTCGGCCGGTGCGATCCCCCCCAAGATCACTAACGAATATAAGGGAGACTTTAACAAAATAAAGAATAACCTCAATACCTGCATCGGAGCGATTGATGAGCTGGTAGCAGATGCAAATATGCTGGCTCAGGCAGGTATTGAAGGAGAACTGGATACCCGTGCCGATGTTACCAAACATCAGGGAGATTTCCGCAGGATCGTTGAGGGTGTCAACAACTGCCTTGATGCTGTCATAGGTCCTCTGAACGAGACTGCAAGGGTGATCACAGCCTATGCTGAAGGCGACCTGAGCACAAGGGTGACAATAGACGCAAAAGGGGACTTTAGGCAACTGGGTGATACAGTGGATGGATTTGGTGATACGCTGCAGAGTATCATCAACGATTCATGCGAGGTGTTGAATTCCATCTCATCCAACGACCTGACAAGGAAAATAAATGTTCACGGAGTTGGAGACTTTACACAACTCACAGATGGTGTGGAGAACTGCAGAGTGTCCCTGAATGAGATAGTTGCCCTCGTGAGCGAGAATGCAGAAAGCGTTGCATCTACAGCCGAGCAGATATCTTCCTCCAGCGAGCAACTCTCAGCCACCAGCGAACAAATCGCCAGCACTGTGACCGAGATATCCAAGGGTACGCAGATGCAGTCTGCCAAAGCTGAAGAGGTTTCAAGGGCAATGAGCGATATGAGCATAAGTGTCCAGGAAGTTGCCACTAATTCCGAGAAGGCTGCGCAAGGTGCTGTTGAATCCAACAGGCTCATCCAGAGCCTCGGAGATATGTCCAATGACCTCCTTTTAAAGATGAACGGCATCAAATCTGCAGTCGGTGACTCTTCCAATGTCATCAAGGAGCTTGATGGCAAATCCAAACAGATAGGAGAAATCGTCAGCCTCATCACAAGTATTGCAGACCAGACCAACCTGCTTGCTCTCAATGCAGCAATAGAGGCTGCAAGGGCAGGAGAACATGGCCGTGGATTCGCTGTTGTTGCAGATGAGGTAAGGAAGCTGGCAGAGGATTCAGGTAATGCCGCCAAGCAGATAGCACAGCTTATCCATCAGATGCAGAGCGGGACCCAGAATGCTGTCGCTTCCATGAAAGCAGGGACAGATGAAGTTGCTGCAGGAGCAGCCTCTCTTGAGAAGTCGGTCGTTGCTATTGGAAAGGTTGTCGAGGCCGGGGATTCTATAGTAAGGATGGTCCAGGAGATCGCTGCAGCTGCAGAAGAGCAGTCTGCTTCGATAGAGGAGGTCACTTCTTCCGTGGAAGAGGTCTCTGCAGTTTCGGAGCAATCCGCAGCAGGAGCACAGGAGGCTTCAGCCTCTGTCCAGGAACAGACAGCTTCAATGCATGAGCTCTCAAAGTCTGCCCAGGAACTTGCGGGCGTGGCTGCAAATATGCAGTCGGTGGTATCTAAGTTCAGGCTGGATAACGGAAATGGCGACGAGTCAATGGACTCGGATAGTGCCCGTAAAAGAGGAACTGAAACATCTTCAAATATGAAGATGAAAAAAGCAGGGGCTTCAAAGAAGGCATTTGTCTGATGCAGTGTGACTCTGCAGAAGTTTAGGGAAGAAAAACAGAAAGGGACATAAAAAGTCCCTTTTTGTCACATAACTTTTTTTCTTTTTTGAAACCGATCAGGGATTCGCTTTCTACTGATATCCGGTTTCGCCGCCAAGATCGAGAACCTTTTCTTCTTCATTGGCTGCATATCTTGCAAACGCCTCGGAGGCCTGCTCATAAAGGCTCATTGCAGTGCGGGACGTAGTTGGTTTGACACGGCGTATGGCTTTCATGAAATGAACGGATGTTATTTTAATGCCTACTACCCTTGATTTAGCTTCCTCCCTGCTTAGACCGGGAGTGACGATCTCGCGCAGGGCAAGCATGGAGGCTTCGCGGCAGATAGCTTCGATATCAGAGCCTACGTAGCCTTCGGTCATATGTGCCAGCTCATGGACGTTCACATCATCAGCAAGAGGTTTACCATGGAGATGGATGTCAAATATTTTTTCCCGTCCTTTAGTATCCGGAGGGCGCACATATATGAGCCTGTCAAAGCGCCCCGGACGCAGCAGAGCCGGGTCGACGATGTCCGGACGATTGGTTGCAGCGATTATTACCACGTCCCTGAGCTCCTCAACGCCGTCTATCTCAGTGAGTATCTGGCTCACCACACGCTCGCTTGAGTGGGCATCTATACTTGATCCACGCTCAGAAGCCATTGAGTCTATCTCGTCAAAGAATATCACGGTAGGAGCAGCCTGTTTAGCCTTGCGGAAAGTCTCGCGCACTGCACGCTCCGACTCGCCCACGTAGCGACTTAACAGTTCAGGGCCCTTGATACTGATGAAATTAGCCTCACTCTCGGTGGCCACAGCCTTTGCCAGCATGGTCTTACCGGTGCCGGGAGGACCGAAGAGCATGATTCCACGCGGAGGTCTCGTACTCACTGCCTCGAACAGTTCCGGGTACTTCAGCGGCCACTCCACAGCCTCAGAAAGCTCCTGCTTGGCAGCATCCAGACCGCCAATCTCACTCCACCTCACCGAGGGCACTTCCACGAAAACCTCACGCATGGCCGAAGGCTCGATATTTCTGAGAGCATCGTCGAAGTCCTTTCTGGTCACCTGCAGCTTTTCCATGAACTCTGGAGGGATCTCATCCTCCACATCATCTATCTTAAGGTTGGGTAGCATCCTCCTGAGAGCGTGCATCGCAGCCTCCTTGCAAAGGGAAGAGAGATCTGCACCCACAAACCCATGTGTGACAGCAGCTATTTCCTCGAGGTTAAGCCCTTCCTCAAGAGGCATGCCCCTTGTATGGACAAAGAGTATCTGAAGACGACCTTCACTGTCAGGTATTCCTACTTCGATCTCACGGTCGAACCTGCCACCCCTGCGCAAGGCTTCATCAATAGAGTTGGGACGGTTGGTTGCGGCTATGACAACTACCTTGCCCCTTGATGTGAGGCCGTCCATCAGGGACAGCAGTTGCGCAACTATCCTGCGCTCCATCTCGCCCAGAACCTCATCACGCTTGGGGGCAATGGAATCTATCTCATCTATGAAGATTATCGAAGGAGCGTTCTTTTCTGCATCCTCGAATATCTGCCTCAGCTTGTGTTCACTCTCCCCATAGTACTTGGAGACAATCTCAGGGCCGCTCACCGATATGAAATTTGCATCGGTCTCACTTGCAACAGCTCTTGCTATCAGTGTTTTTCCCGTGCCTGGAGGACCATATAGAAGAACACCTTTGGGAGGGTCTACTGCAAGCTTCTGGAACAACTCCGGGTGCTTGAGGGGCAATTCGATCATTTCCCTCACAAGCCCCAGCTCGCGCTTGAGACCCCCGATGTCTTCATAGTTGATCTGTCCGGCAATGCCCTCCTGCACCACAGTACTCTCCCTGAGATGTATCTGGGTATTCCTGGTAACCACCACAGGACCCGCCGGAATTGTTGAGAGCACTACAAAAGAAACGGGATTGCTGACAGCTTCCACCCTTATAGCCTGTCCTTTAATTATCGGGCGCCCCTCAAGTATCCTTAGGATGAAGCGCGGACCTCCTACAAGGCGGCTCTCTTTTGTGGGTGCGAGAGTTATCTTCTCAGCCTCGCTGACAGTAACCTTCCTGACCGTTACCTTATCATCAATGCTGACCTTTGCATTATTCCTGAGATTGCCGTCAATCCTGATAATATCCTTGCCTGCATCCTCCAGGTATCCGGGCCAGACGATAGCATAACATTTCTCCTTGTTCCGGATCTCAATGATATCACCACTGATAACCCCGATAGATTCCATAAGGACCTTATCAAGCCTGGCAATTCCCCGGCCTGCATCCCTTGGGTAAGCCTGTCCCACACTTAAGGTAATTTCCTCGGTCAACTATGATCACCATAATAGAATATACGGCATATGCTAACTAGGTAATTGCTCAAACGGGATTTAAAAAGATTCCCACGACACATAAGAAAATAAAAATGAAAGAGAGATCACATCTCTTTTTTCAGTTTAGCGACCAGTTCTTCCTGTATGACAGAAGTACGGTCACCGCCACATACCATGCCCCGCACGCCGATGATATCGGGCCGGATGCGCCTGAGCATAGAGAGATCCTCAAACTTGAGAGTGCCAGCCAGCGCGGATTCAAGACCATGGTCCCTGATAGCACCTGTGAACATTGTCAACTCTTCCTCGGTCATGAACTCAAAAGTTGAGCGCCCGTCCTTGATGCCTGTGTCCACCATTACAACATCGACACCTGCCTGCGCACCGATGGCAGGAAGCAGGTGCGGAGATATGGAGTTGATTCTCCTGTAATCAGAATAACCTGATGCTACAACCTTTTTGGAAGGGTCCAGGTCCTTGACAGAGCGCGTGATGTTGGTCAGCATCTCCAGAGCCTGCTCCTCAGTCTGGATATCATAGAGACCCACCTTGATATAGTGAGCACCTGCGACAGCAGCGCCAAGAGCCGCAAGGGATGCGGTGCCGGGTTTATAGTTGAAGTCCCCGATGGTCGCACTTATAGGCTTTTGAGAGCCTATGGCCTCTTTCACTGACCTGATGACCCAGGGAAAATTAGCGCCCAGGGACCCTTCTTTAGGGTTTTTCACATCGATAATGTCAGCACCACCTTTGTGTGCTGCTATTGCCTCCTCAGGGCTAATGGGACTGACAAGTAACTTCATAGCATAACCTCTTTTTTATAGCATGACAGATGTATGAATTAAATATGTTTCGTATCCTTTTTGTTCTTGACGTTTTCAACCGGACGGTAGTTCATGCGCAGGGCGGAAACAGGAGGGAATACAAGCCCATTCACTTTTCCAGCCGCATTTGCGATAGTTCGGATGCTATCAGGATAGTTGATACAGTAAAACCTAGAGAGGTATACATTGCCGACTTAAATCTCCTGGAAGATATAGGCAAGAGGGAAAAGAACTTTGAAGTCATCCAGGAAGTATCCCGAAGGGCGAAGACAATGGTTGATGCCGGAATAACATCCCTTTCCGAAACAGAGGACATACTGGAGATAGTACCCACAATCGTACTTGGCACTGAAACAGCCTCCATTGAAACAATAGAGAAGGTGTCTGTAAATAATCCGGGCCGTGCTGTAGTCAGCATTGACAAAAAATACGGCAGGATACTCACCAAGGATCCCGCTATGCCGGATGACCCCTTTGAGATAGTAAAGATACTCAACAGGTTCAATCTGCAGGACATAATAATCCTGGACCTTGACAGGGTTGGTACAACAAGCGGCGTAGACTCACAATTCTTAAGTAAAATAGCATCAATCTCAGAGCACAATGTACTTCTTGGCGGAGGGGTTCGCAACATCGAGGATATAGAAACACTTGAAAGAATAGGCATTGAGGGTGCTCTTATAGCAACTGCTCTGCATAATGGTTCACTTCCCCTTGAGAAAGTACAATAAGATCACAATTCATTAGTTAATGGTGTAAATATGGCAGAGAATGAGGAATTAGTTGAAGTTGGCGAAGGATATGCCGAAATAAAGATGGGAGCAGGCTGGTTCCTGACAATCACACTTGCATCCAGTGAAAAGTACGAAAATCAATATATTGAGATAGCTAAAGAGAGAGCCGGGCAGAAAAAAGGGCGTTTCAACCTGAATCCCAAGTATGCGCGCACATTGGGCGAGGCGCTTATCAAGTTCGCCGATGCTAACGAGCTTTAGGCCTATCCGGGTTACATGCAGCTTTGCTGAATGTGACCCAGAAAACACTGCCTTTTCCATCGGGATTATCCTCGACTCCATAACCGCCGCAGTGCATTTCCATTATGCGTTTCACGATCGCAAGTCCAAGACCTGTGCCCTTGACACCTTTCTTTTCCAGGCGCTTGAAACGATTGAAAACCGAGGTCTTATTCTCATCAGGAATTCCATCGCCCTGATCAGTCACTGTAACCCTGATAGTATCAGCATCTGTCAGGAAAGAGATATCTATTCTTCCATTTTCCGGACTGTACTTGACAGCATTTGACAGAAGATTTGCAAATACTTCGCTCACTAAAGGATTTACATTGGAATAACATGGACCTTCTGAAGAAAGGTTCAGGGTTGTATTCTTTTCCTGTGAGTAGGATGTGAAATCCAGCAAAGTGCTCCTGAACAGGTTCACAAGATCAGTATAATAATAGTCTATCTCATCAATGCTGTTCAGCTTCTCATATTTGGAAGCACTCTCAATGAGATCAATGAGCCTTTTAGTGCTAGCTTCTATCACTTTAAGCAAATTGAGCTTTTCCTTGTCACTTTCCATTTCCTGCAAGATCTCAACATAGCCTTTGATGGTGCCGGCAGGAGTAAGCAGGTCATGTCTGATGATGTCTGAAAAGAGATCCTTTAATGCATTCAGCTGTTCCAGTTCTGCAGTGTGTTTCTCAAGCTCCTCCTCATATTTTTTCTTATCGCTGATATCCAGTATTATCCCTTCAAATCTTAAAGGTTTACCCTGCTCATCCTTGTGAAGCAGGGAAAGTTCGCGAACCCAGAGAAACTCGCCTGTTTTCCTCAAAAGCCTGTATTCATGAGAAAAGTATGCTTCACCTTCCTCTGTGAATCTGGACATACCCTGGAGCAGTTTAGCCCGGTCCTGCGGGTGGATCATATCAATATAATGCATGTTCTCTGATTCGAGTTCCTCTTTGGTGTAACCAAGCTGAGAAATGTTCTCTGACACGAACAGAACAGGCCACCCCTCTTCAGAGGACCATTTCAGAACAATCACAGGGACCTCCCGATAGATTGATTCGAGCTTGTCGACATCGGATAACTTATCAAGCAAACCCCTTTCTCTAAGGCAATAGTCGCTGACTTCTTCAACGTAACAGACCATTCCATAGTAACTGCCATCTTCACCAAATAATGGTACAAGGGATATTGATTGATAGCTAAGTATATTATTAGGAGTAATTATGGGCACATTTTGCCGGGAAGATCTCTGAAGGGAATGTTTAGTATCCAGATAGAACTGCCTGAAGTTTGCTTTCCCTCCAAGAGTATAGTCCGGAATTGAATGGAACAGGCTCTTACCGATAACATCACAGGATGACATTCCCGAAATAGATTCCATTTCTTTATTGAAGAAAACAAAGTTATCATCTTTATCAAAGATGCATATACCCACCGGAGCATCCTGCAGAACCATAGAATCGAATCTCTGTCCTGTATTATCCAATTGTTCACCCACTAATCCCGACAAATGGAAGTCAATAGGTATTTTACACAGGTATTATAAATACATTACTTGCCTACTATATAATATTAATAGGCGCATAAAAGAAAAAAATAAAGCAAGTCAACATATAAAAACTGCTTTCAAAGGAGATACACTCCCAAAGTCACAAATATGAAGAAATCGTCCTGATTACATCAGACTCGATCTTATCAGTACTTCTGGCGGCATCTATTATAACAAAAGATGAGGGGTTTTCTTCAGCCAGGCGTAAGTAGTTATTCCTGACACCCTCCAGGAAGCCGACTTTCTCGAACTTGGTCTTATCGCCTCTGGCGCCACATCGTGCAACTGCTGCCATGGGGTCGATATCAAAAAGAATTGTCAGATCCGGTACTATAGTCCACTCTTTGTGGATGTCCTGTATCCATTGCAGGGGGTCTTTGAACCTGCCTTGTAGTGTCATCCCCTGATATGCATAGCGACTGGCAGAATACCTGTCAGAGATAACATGCCTGCCACTCTCCAGGGATGGCAGGATCAGTTTGGAGATATGTTCGGCGTGGTCTGCTGCAAAAAGAAAAAGCTCTGCAAGATGATCCGTGTCAGCATGTATGGCACAATTGACAGCCTCACCTATCCAGCTTCCCGTCGGCTCCCGGGTGAAAACGAAGTCACTAAAATCCGGATTTGAGGCAAGGGACTTTGCGATGGTAGATTTACCTGAGCCGTCGATCCCTTCAAGAGTTATGAGTTTTCCCTTTGCTGGCATGTATCATGAAAGAGAACGGATAATATTTAGCCTATTTGCATCCATGAGAAGTTCATGCACGAGACACGTTCTCAGAATCGCACTGGGAACATTTCACAGGAAAGCGATCCGGATCTTCCTGGAACAGGAAGTCGCATATGTTGCATCTGAAGTATACCGTTGATGGGTTGTAGTCATCCATTATATCACCTATATAATATACAAAATATTAATATAAAAAGCTCTGCCAAAGCATATAAAGAAAGGTACCCATTTTCTGAAAAGGGTAATACATGACCACAATAGGAGTGATCACCAGAGGAAAGTACGGCAGGCGGCTTATTGAAACCCTGCTGGCAAAGACGGCTCTTGATGTCATTCACACATCAGTGCCTGAACAACTCCCGGGTTTCATTGATGAGCCGGAAGGATTCCTGAGCGATCTTGCCCTTGATGACGCTGTATTCAGATCTGATATAGTGATAACTTACTCCCTGCACCCGGACCTCACTGCCGCGATCGCGCAGAAAGCCGGAAAGGATGGCGCCAGGGCACTCATAGTACCTGGAGGGGCTTCGAAAGCACCGGTAAAGGAGCTGGAACATATATCAGAGAAATATGGGATGTACATCGAGGTTGAAGATATCTGCTGTACCCTTTCCGATAATCCTGCAATATACGATTTCTCTTCAAAGCTGGCAAGCCCGATACTTGATATAGAAACAGATAACGGAAAAGTGTCACATGTAAGGGTTATCCGCGGTGCGCCCTGCGGGAGTACCTGGCAGATGGCAAAAGAGCTGATAGGCACAAAGATAGAGGATGCACCCGCCAGGGCAGGCTTGCTGATACAGCAGTATCCGTGCAGGGCTGTACGGGGAACCCTTGGCGGCATACACCAGTCCGCTGAGATGCACAAGAATGCAGTTGAAAAAGCACTGGATCAAAACAAAAGAAGGAATATAAGCAGGTAACAGCTTACAACAAATTACCAGAGGATCTGTTGTAATGGACAATGCTGAGATCGCGGATATCCTCAGCCGTATGAGCAGGCTGCTGGAATTCAAGGGAGAGGATCCCTTTAAGATAATGGCCTACGAAAAAGCTGCCAGGAGCATCAAAAAACTTGAAATGGATATAGACAGCATCCATCAAGAAGGCCACCTTTCAGACGTACCCGGTGTGGGGAAAGCCATTGAGGACAAGATAAAGGAATTACTGACCACAGGGACCTTCGAGGCGTATGAGAGAATTCTGGCAGAAATCCCTTCAGGGATAATCGAAATAATGGATATATCCGGCATCGGCCCGAAAACTGCAAAGATCCTGTATGAAAGACTTGGCATCGAATCCATAGGAGAACTTATCAAAGCAGCAGAAGAGCATCGTATCCGCCGGCTCCCGCGTATGGGGCCAAAACAGGAGGAAAGAATCCTGAAAGCAGCCAGGAACCGGGTCCAAAGCAGTGATTTCAGGAGAACTCCTCTTGCAGTTGCGACCGCCATTGCACGACAGATCACTGAAGAACTGAGCGCCAGCCCATATATCGACACAGTAGTACCTGCCGGAAGCCTTCGGCGAAGAAAGGAAACAGTTGGTAATATCGACCTTGTTGCCCTTTCCGATGAACCTGAAAAAGCCGTTGATGCGTTCATGCATCTCGAAAAAACTGCCCCGGTGCCGGAAGTTTTGGATATATATGAGGGAAGTACACATGCGGCCATAGTCCATGAAAGCGGTATAAGGGTAGACCTGTATGTAGGCTCCCGGGGTTACTGCGGTTCACTGATTCAGTACCTTACAGGTTCAAAAGAACATAATATACACCTGCAGGAAGTGGCGCGTGCTAAAGGATACACTATCAGCAAGAGTGGATCGATCAGTAAAGGAAAACCAGTAGAGACAGAAGGACCAAGAAACAAAGCCAGAGAGTTTTCAAATGAGGCTGAACTGTATGAATCTCTCGGGCTCGGGTACCTGCAACCTGAACTCCGCGAGGACCGGGGTGAGGTCGAGGCAAGCCTGGAAGGCAGGCTCCCTGTGCTGATAGAGCGGAGAGATATAAAAGGGGATCTTCATGTCCATTCAAGATGGAGTGATGGAAGGAACACTATTGAAGAGCTCGCGTTACATGCAAGAGGGCTTGGCTATGAATATATAGCCATAACGGACCATTCCCCCTCCACTGGGGTCGCTAACGGCCTGTCAGAAGAAAAGTTGCTTGAACACATACGCGAGATAGATGAGATAAATGACAGAATAGACGGTATCAAACTGCTCTCGGGCACTGAGTGCGACATCAGATCCGACGGCAGGCTTGATTACAGCAACGATGTTCTGGAGGGGCTTGATATTGTTGTCGTTGCCGTGCATGCTGGCCTGGAACAGGGCAGAAAAAGCATGACAAAGCGTGTTATTGCTGCACTTGAGAATGAACATGTGGACATACTCGCCCATCCGACCGGGAGAAAGTTTGGGAAGCGTTCAGGATATGATATCGATATGGAAAAGGTCATGCAGGCGGCTTTTGATAATGACAAGGTCCTTGAGATCAATTCTTCACCCTCAAGGCTTGACCTGAATGACATGCATGCAAGGATGGCAAAGGAACTAGGAGTGAAGATAGCCATCAATACGGACACGCATTCAATTGCACACTTTGACAACATCGACTATGGAATCGATGTTGCCCGCAGGGCATGGCTTGAGCCTGCGGATGTCGTGAATACGCGTGGATTAAAAGAGATATGTTCCATGTTACGGATATGAAACAGCATTAGATGGACATATTTTAATTTCGGTCTTTTCTCTTTTGTAGTTTTATACGTTGTCCCAGAATACACTTTCCACCTCTATGGCCTCCAAGCGGGTTGAATGAAGTTCCCATGGAATTCATGCACCTTGCCATGACAGCTGCACCGCGTGCAAGCCCGTCATCAACGAAAACCACATTCTCCTCGATCTTGTTATTAATCCCAAGCTCATGCAGGTATTGCAGGATAAGTCGGGGTTTAGCTCCGGTGATGCCTGCCCTGCCGGTGATACCGATGACAGTATCTTCAAAAACAAGGCCTTCTTCCTGTGCCACTTTCACCAGCCGCTGCACCACTTTTGCCATTACCTCATCTATTACTGCAAAAAGCGTTTTGAGATTATGTTTCTGATATATCTCCGCTCCTATTTCGGATAGTTTGTCCATATCTGTGCCGTTGTTGCCAACATCGCATCCAATAAGTACCACACCTATGGAATCTGCTGCCTCCGAATTGACCGGAACGCTTCCGTACCTCTTGCGGTCTTTAGGAACCCGTTCTATCTGTATATGCTCATGGATCCTTTCAGCGTATTCCTTTATGGCCTTGCCTTTCATCTTAAGAGTGAACATATCCAGCGAAGTCTTGTCTGCTACATCAAGAGCAGTTCCTTTCTTGGAGTCGACCAGACCAGTACCTTTAATAATTGCATCAGGGATCGCACCTGCATAACCACAAAAGTTTCCGATGGTCTTTGCATAAGGCAAATCAGGGCTGATGACCCTGCCGTCAAGCGTGGTACCGAAGTCTATGGAGATGCAGGGGTTGCGAAAATCGATATCCACCCATTTGGCTCCCTCCTTTATCCCTGCGGTTGCCAGTTCGCCTTCCATCTCATTCGCGACAATCTCAACCCCTGTCGCTCCGGTTGGAGGCGTGACACTCGCCACAGCCCCGTCAAATACAACCTGTTCGAGCTTTGTGTGCTTGCGAAACCTCTCAGGCACATTGGACATACCCATTGGCGGCGTCATCCTGTTTGGAGGCACACCTGCCATCAGGCAGCCATCAGCAAGGGCTTTTATAAACTCTCCAACCTCATCAGGAGTGTCAAAGCCGGCAACAACACCCGTGGACCTTACCACAAAATGAATATCTTCCTTAATATCGAGATTTGACTGCTTCACTGCTCTAAGCAGGGTGTCCCGCACCATTTCGGCAACCGACTGGCGCGTCAGCTCCACACCATTGAGAGTTCGTCCAAAAACCTCTTCTCCTTCCTTGGGAGGACGGACATCCCTGGTCATGCTCACGATCTTGCTGACAAGGCGGGTCTTCCCGTCCTCGAGATTTGTGGCGGTGAGTATACATTTTGTTGTAGTGTTACCTACCTCTACCGATGCTACTATAAAATATGGTTTGGATTTCAGGTCTATCAGGCGCACTGAAGGGCTTTCTGCGATCCTTGGTTTAAATCCCATTTTTCATTCCTCACATTAAAGGCTGCAGCCTCTGGACGATCCTTTGTTTTGGAACCGCACCTATTATCCTGTCTACAAGCTTGCCATTCTTGAAAACCAGCAGTGCCGGTATGCTGGTTATAGCATATTTTCCAGCAGTAGATTTATTATTATCGACGTTAAGCTTGCCAAAGACCACTTTTCCCTGAAGTTCTGATGCCAGTTCGTCGATGATAGGAGAGATCATACGGCATGGGCCACACCACTGCGCCCAGCAGTCCACAACCGTCAGGTTATATTTTAAGATGAACTCATCAAATGCAGCATCTGTAATCTCGACAGGGCTACCCGGATGCTCACGTTTCTCAAGCTCCTTCTTCAAACCTTCCATTTTCCTCTGCCTTATCTCATCTATTTCATCCATTTGCTTACCTACCTTTAAAGAACCGGATCATCAATAACACTATAAAATGATGCTTTTTATCACTGCTATTTTTTCTATATGTAGTTACATGCTTTGATAACTTAAAGTTTTGCATGGTTGTGCAATAATTGTACATAACCATACTGATATGTAATAGAATTATAATATAAATGTTACATCATTAATCATTGCGACTGATAGGAATGGCAGATAAAAAAGGAAAAACCACTCCTGTAACAGACAGGACCATTTTTGACCAAAAATGCATCACATGCGGGACATGGATGCAGAGGACCGTGAAAGTAGGAAGGAACGGGATAGGTTCATTCACATATTTCTGTCCGGAATGCGGCTTGTCTTATACTGTGGATGAATGAGCAAAATGGAAAAATGGTCGCCTGGACAACTTCAACAGATAGAGCCTTATGACTTTGAAAAGCTTCTGGCACAGCTTTTCAGGAAGATGGGATATGCGGTTGAAGAAACACAGTATTCCCATGACAGGGGCATCGACCTGATAATAAGGATAGTGCACTTCGGACTCTCACATTCATGGATAGTGCAGGCAAAAAGATATACGGAGCCCGTGGGAGTGAAAGCTGTCCGGGAGTACAGCAGCCTGAGATACCGTGACAGGGTCGATGGGGTAATTATAGTTGCTACCTCCAGTTTTACGAGGGAAGGACAGGATGAGGCTGCGGAGCACAACGTCAAACTCATAGATGTTAACCTCCTTATTGAGATGCTGAACCATTACCTCCCCGAAGAGAATAGGGGATTGTGTACAAAAGAAGCAACAGAAAATGGTGATGTACGGAGCCATGAATCTGTTACTATTATGAGGAGAGGAGAGGAATTGCTTGCTGAGGAGCCTGTGAGTCTTGGAAAAGACAAGATGGTCATGGTGATAACAAGCAAGAACATTTTTTTCAAGAAGGAGTCAGGCCTGATTTCCAGAAAAGAGAACATAGAGCAGCGTATAGAGATGAAGGACATGGCGGGAGTACATGCTGACCAGCAGGGCCTCTTCCTTATAGCAGGTCAGAAACACCTGAAAGTGTATCCTTTGTCCGCAAAGAGAAAAGACAGGATACTGGAACTTCTTGAGATCCTCAGGCCAGAGTATGTGCGTGGGGAGCACCTGCTTAAGTCTGCAAGGAAGAGCTCGACAATGACGATCCTCACAAATAAGCGACTGGCTCAGATTGGCATTGATAACGGAGAGATGGAAGACATTCCGTTATCAAAGATAATAAGTGTTGAAGCAGACGGCGGGTTCTTTAAAAAAGACAGGATCATTGTCTGCGAATCCTCAAATGGTGTGGAAAAACACTTTTTTGAAGTGGACAACGCCCCGGAGTGGAAAGCTTTCATCGAGCAAAAAGTAAGAGTGGGCTGACATGAGCCTTTCGCATTGTTAACTGTCAAGAAACCCTTAATACCAAAGCACGAAATATAAGTTATACAACCTTGAACAGTTGATGGGAGCATAACATGAACCAAGAGACAATAAAGATCGAAGGGATGATGTGCGGACACTGCCAGATGACAGTGGAAAAGGCAATCAGGGCTGTTAAGGGTGTCCAGGACGTGAGCGTCAGCCTCGGCGACAAGCAGGCTGAAGTGTCCTACGACCCCGGGATCACAGACCCTGCAACTATAAGGTCCGCGGTCGTCAAAGCAGGCTATAAGGTAATGGATTAAGCGGGGTTTTTGCTGCGGATATTTTCGTGTGTTATCAAATATGAATACACATATCAAAGTGTACGGAATGACATGCATGCACTGTCACAAGAGCGTGACAGATGCAATCATGGCCATTGAAGGCGTTTCTTCTGTTGATGTCAGTCTTGAGGATGAGAGCGCCACGGTGGAGTTTGACTCCGGGAAGACCAGCCTTGAAGAGATCAGGCAGGCTGTCACGAATGCGGGATATGAGGTCGGTGCAGAGGAATGCGAACTGGAGGAGCCTGCCGGATTGCCTGAGGCTGCCACGCCGGGACAGACTGCATGCCGGATAATCCCTGAAGAAGCGATAGATGAGCAAAAAAGATCTGATCCCGGTGTTTTGGAAGATTCCGTTTTCAGGATATCCGGTATGAAATGCTCGTCATGTGCTCAGAACATAGAGGGCGTTCTGGGCAAGCTTGACGGGGTTGTCTCAGTTACGGTAAACCTTCCTCTTGAGAGAGCCACTGTAAGGTACGAGCCTGCAAAGGTCAGCCCGGAGAAGCTTGCAGAGGATATAGAATCCCTCGGCTACCATGTTGTGAAGGACCGTGTGACTCTCGATGTGGGAGGAATGACGTGCGCTTCGTGTGCCCAGAACGTCGAGAAGGTGCTAAAGAGGCTTGAGGGTATCAGTTCGGTCAATGTTAACGTGTCCATGGGAAAAGCCCGGATCGAGTACAACTCCTCTGTGGTTTCGGCAGACGATATGAGAAAGGCCATCGAGGGCATCGGTTACTCGGCTTCGATGCCAATTGACAGGCAACTTGCCGAGGACCGGGAAAGGAAGGAGCGTGAGGAGGAGATACGCCGCCAGAGGAACAATCTCATTATATCTGCGGTGATGGTGATCCCTGTGATGTTGGGGAGCATGAAACCTGCTTTTCCTGAACTCCTCGCGTTCGTACCCGACATCCTAGCCAACAGGAACGTACTGTTCCTGCTCACAACCATCGTCATGGTATTCCCTGGAAGACAATTCTTTGAGGGAACTTACCGGGGCCTGAAGCATGGAGTGACCGACATGAACCTGCTCATCGCCACAGGAACCGGCGCGGCCTACATCATAAGTGTTGCTTCAAGCTACTTGGACCTGGGGGCCGGCTACCATCATCTGTATTACGATACTGCCGTTATGCTTATCGCTTTCATTGTGCTCGGGAGGTACATGGAAGCCCGCGCCAGGGGCAGGACATCCGAATCCATCAAGAAGCTCATAGGGCTCCAGGCAAAGACCGCACGCATAATTGTCGACGGGCAGGAAAGGGAAGTGCCTGTTGAGAGCATCGAGGTCGATGACATCGTTTTTGTCAGGCCAGGGGAAAAGATACCTGTTGACGGCGTGGTGATCGACGGGACATCAGCAGTTGACGAATCAATGATTACGGGAGAGAGCATCCCTGTTGACAAGAGTAAAGGGGATGTGGTCATCGGCTCGACCCTGAACAGCAGCGGGGTACTGAGACTCCGAGCTACAAATGTGGGTGCAGATACTGCACTTGCAAGGATTATCGAACTGGTAGAGAACGCACAGAATTCCAAGGCGCCCATACAGAGAATTGCAGACGTTGTCGCCGGCCACTTCATACTCATAGTCCATGTACTGGCACTGGCTGCGTTCTTCTTCTGGTACTTTATCGGATTCGAGAGATACGACGTGATCCTGAACTCAGGGATAGCAAGCCCATTCCTGTTCGCACTACTCATTTCCATCACAGTGCTTGTGATATCCTGTCCCTGTGCTGTAGGCCTTGCAACCCCTGCTGCCATAATGGTGGGTACAGGCAAAGGCGCCGAGAACGGCATACTGATCAAAGGCGGGGAAGCCCTTGAGAGGACGCTGAAAATAGACACCATTGTCTTTGACAAGACAGGGACCCTCACAAAGGGTAAACCGGAGCTGACAGACGTCGTCACTGTTACAGATCTCAGCGCCGATGAAGTGCTTGAGATGGCAGCGAGTGCTGAGAAGGGTTCTGAGCATCCGTTGGGAGAAGCCATCGTCAGGGGTGCAGAGCAACGCAAGCTTAAGTTAAGGGACGTTGAAGGCTTCAGGTCCATTGCCGGTAAAGGTGTGGAAGCGACCATTGAAGGCAGCAGGATATTGCTTGGGACCCGCAAGCTGATGACTGACAATGGTATTGACATCTCTTCGGTGGAAAAGACAATGGAAAGCCTTGAAGCACAAGGCAGGACAACCATGATAGCCGCAAGGGACGGCAGGTTAGTAGGACTTGTAGCAGTCGCCGACACACTCAAGGAGAACTCGAAGGAAGCCGTCGAGAAGATACGCGACATGGGAATTGAGATCGTGATGATCACCGGTGATAACCGCAGGACAGCCGACGCCATTGCAGGTAGCATTGGTATCACACGGGTGCTTGCAGAGGTGCTTCCTGAGGACAAGGCTTCGGAGATTCGCAAACTGCAGGAGGAAGGCCGCATTGTGGCGATGGTAGGCGACGGTATCAACGATGCTCCCGCCCTGACCCAGGCAGATATCGGCATAGCCATGGGTGCAGGAACCGATGTTGCCATGGAGTCCGCGCAGATAGTGCTTATCAAAAATGACCTGCGGGATGTGATAGCTTCCATCAGGCTTAGCAGGCTCACAATGAACAAGATCAAGCAGAACCTTTTCTGGGCCTTCGGGTATAACACTGTAGGAATACCGCTGGCTGCCGGACTTCTCTACCCTGTAGTGAATAGCATCCTCATTACGCCGGAACTCGCAGCGGCCTTCATGGCCATGAGTTCGATATCTGTAACCACTAATTCCATCCTGATGAAAAGAAAGGAAATAAAATAAGGCTGCTGCCGGAGCCAGGAGATAAATATGAAAGATAAGAACGTGAGCAGAAAAGGCAGGTACGCTTTGATAGCAAGCCTGACAACATCCTTTTTACTGGTAATCCTCTTTGCAGCCCTCTCCGCAGCCGTGAACAACTTAAGAACCACGCCCCTGTACACTCAAGTGGATATAATTGCAGGGATGATCTTTGTTTTCGTGCTCAGCATGATAGTGTCGGCTTCTGTGTGGCCTGCGGTGATTGAAAAAAGAATGAAGGGCAAGTAGAGCAGCATTTACTGCACCGGAAGTTGCTATTCATTTTCAAGGTGCAAGGTCAGAGTGTGGGTTGATGTCGCAGCCCGTACACGGAAGACACATGGTTTTGAAGATATCAGCGCGCAGTCCATGCTCATCCAGCTTTTCCCGCAGGAAACGATTGAGCATAAGCAGTCTTTCCGCAGAAGGCCTCTCAATGAACACCTCACCTTCTCTCAGAGGATGTCTCGCAGCAGCCCTGAGTATGGGGACGACGCCAATGGAAACCAGCTCTTCTATGCCTTTCATGGCAGACTCGTCAGATTCCCCGAGACCGATGATGAAGTTGGAACAGACATTGTTCCTGCCGAATATTTCCACGCCTTGCCCAAGTGCTTTAAGGATGAATTCGAGGTCCTGTTCCGGACAGACCTTCCTGTAGATATCCCGGTCCATGGTCTCCACATTATACTTCAGTTCATCCGCACCAGCACTTTTAAGCCTGCGGGTGGAGTCCTCTGTAGGATAGACTGAAACACCTATGGGGACAGAGTATATTTTTCTGAGCTGTCGGATGAGTTCCTCGGCCCGGTTAACTTCCGCTTCTGCTGACTCCTCGACACCGGAAGTTATGGAAATTGCCTGCATCCTGCCGGTGCTATGGGCTTCCTCCATCATCTTCAGCATCTTATCCATGGACTTGACCTTCCCGCTAAGCTTGGGGACAGGGCAGAATTTGCAATCGAAGATACATTTCTCGCACATGGTGATGAAAGCCTGGTCAGGACAGTGGATGAGTTCAGGTTCAATGCTGCCTCTCGCAAGTTCGGTGCCGTCTTTGCTTATGACAAGCTCACTGTCCTGCATCCGGGCTTGTAGTGGTGAATCCTTTTTGACGGCAAGACGGACACGGTGCCCTGCAGAATTAAAAAAGAAGGCTACATTCCCGGCTCCGGGACCGGCTGTGGGGATGGTTAACCTGTGAATGAGAGAAGGATCCATGTTCACGGAACCTATTGAGATGAGCTGTGCTTTGGTTTCTGGCCTCATGAGTTCTCCGATACCAAGGGATGAGACGTTTTTTAGTTACGATATGTGTTATCTTCTGTGCAGGAATATTTTATTCTTTTCCTAGAATCAGCCAGTACATCAGGAAACTTCATGATTATACGCTTCAATTTTTATTATATAGATAGAAGGTATATTTATCTGGCATAATAACACAACTTTAAAAAGGTAAAGTATGCCAATCGATCCCATATGTAAGAACAAGGTGCAGGAAGACACTCCGTACTTCACAGAATACGGAGGAAAAAGATATCGTTTCTGCTCACCCGAGTGCAAAACAAAGTTTGATCATCTTGAAAAGAGCGTTATACGCCTCAAAAGGTCCATTGCCGAGAATGAGAGGATATCTTTTGGAAATCTGAGACGGGACATCATCAAGCCTGGAATATGCACTCTTTGCGGAGCCTGCGCTGCATCATGCGAATCCATTGCAATAGAGCACGAGCAGCCAAAACTTGTAGGCAAATGCACTGCCTGCGGAGTATGCTATAACCAGTGTCCCCGGACAATAACCACCGAAGAAGGCCTCATCGGCAAGATACGTCACGCCTACTGCGCAAAGACCGCGATACCAGACCTTAAGGGACAGGACGGGGCGGTGGTCACTTCCATGCTGGCATACGCCCTTGAAGAGGGACTCATAGACTGCGCCATAGTGACTGTGAAATCCGAGGAAGAGCCCTGGAAACCAGTGCCTGTCATTGCAAAGACATACGATGAAGTTCTGGAAGCCGCCGGGAGTATTTACAGCCACAGCATGACTATCGAATCCCTGATGAGCGCCGTGAAGCAGGGCATGAGAAGTATTGCATTTGTGGGTACAAGCTGCAACATTGATGCAGTCTACAAGATGCAGAAGAGCCCTTACGGTTTCCTGCACCTGTTCATGCGTGCCAATATCCTGAAAATGGGACTTTTCTGCATGGACACTTTCTCCTACGAGGGAATCAAGGAGTTTGTCCAGAGCAAGGACATGCGCCTGGAAGATATCGAGTCCATGAAGATCCGCAAGGGTAAATTAGAGTTGCAGGCTTCGGAGGAGTTAAAGGTCTTTGGCCTTGAGGAACTGGACCGTTACAGGAGCAGTTCATGCAAGTACTGCACTGATCTTACTGCAGAAAGTTCCGATCTTTCCTTCGGAGGCGTCGGAACCCCCAAGAACTGGACCACGGTGCTTGCGCGCTCGGGACTTGGCTACGAGATTTATAATGAGGCGGTGGATAATGGTTACATAGAGTCCCGCCTGCTTAAGGAAAAGGAAATGAACAACGTGCTCAACCTTGCCAAGATGAAAAAGATCCAGATGTACTCACTGCATCGCAGGGAGAATCCCTGATGAAGCATGCCGGCCACATGCACCTCCAACCTATTTTAGATGGAAGTTATAGTTCTGATGTCAGTGTTTTCGCGCTCCATCCCCTGAGATGAACAATTTTCCGCAGGTGTCCTGAAAGGAAACTTTTGAGGCATTAAGCCTCTATATTTTTAAGGACAGTCGCACAATATCTTATCATGACCTCCCAAAAATCTCACAATTACGTCCACGGCTATTCCGAAAGAGAATCGGTCCGCCTCAGCGACCAGGCAAACACACTGGAAGAACTCCTGCACAGAGATACAATATACCCCGAAGGCAGCAAAGTCCTTGAAGCCGGATGCGGCATCGGCGCCCAGACAGTGATCCTCTCAAGGAACAGCCCGCAGGCCCGGATAACATCCATAGACATCTCAGAGGATTCCCTGAACAAAGCCAAGGAACGTGCCGCTAGCGAGGGGGTAAGTAACGTGGAGTTCCGCGTGGAGAACATTTTCGACCTGCCCTTTAAGGATGAGAGCTTCGACCATATCTTCGTCTGCTTCGTGCTGGAACACCTCAAGGAGCCCGTCAAGGCGCTGACCAGCTTGCACAGGGTACTGAAGAAAGGCGGCACAATCACAGTTATCGAGGGCGACCACGGCTCATGCTTCTTCCACCCCGAGACCGAAGCCGGAGTAAAAACCTGGAACAACCTGGTGGAAGTTCAGGCAAGGCTGGGCGGCAATTCACTCATAGGCAGGCAAGTCTACCCGCTTCTCAGAAAAGCAGGCTTCAGTGATGTTACGGTCTCGCCCCGCTTGGTCTACAGCGATGCCAGCCGCCCCCACATGGAGGAAGGCTTTGTGAGAAAGACCATCATCCCAATGGTGGAAGGTGTCAGGGAGAGCGCCATCGAGATGGGGATTATTGATGCTGGGACTTTTGATAAAGGAATCAGGGATCTGCACAGGACGGCGGGGGAGTACGGGACGTTTAATTATATGTTCTTCAAGGGTGTGGGGAGGAAATGACATTCTCTTCTTTTTATTTTGATGCTAGAGAAACAGAAGAGTAACTTAATTGCACTCGACCCTTTTCAACACCATTTCCTGCGCAAATGCATCAGCTACTTCTATGGTTACGGCTTCTATCCGGGTTGTGTCTCCCATGATATCCATAAGGAACACATTTCCGTCCTTCTTCCGGGCCTTGATTATATCCGTCGCCACGACCGTCCTCTCGCCGTTCTCTTCCAGGTATACAGTAAAATCGCACATACTATCGTCCTCTGTTAATCCTTCTCATAATCAGCCGTGATGATATTCATTATATTCATTATATCTTCAAGGACTGGGGAATCCGGCGCCACATCCAGTATGAGGCTTCCCATCCTGTCAGCCTCTATGACCTTTTCGTCATATCTTACGGGGTAGGTCCTCTCTCCGTTGAGACACAGCTCCCCGGCCACCAGTTCAAGTTCTTTCCCGTCACGTATCTTATTGACAACAACAAACTGCCTTTTGATGTTAAGGTCCCTTGCAAGCTTCAGAACGTGCCTTGCCACTTCCATGGATTTGGGGAAGGATTCCGCGACTACAAGGTTGTGGTCGTAGTTCACTGCCAGGCCCCTCCCCAGTATCTCGGAACCTGCCTGTGAATCCACTATCACGATATCATACTGGTCCGACCATAATGCAAGATAATCTATAAGGCGCTTGACAATGGAGATATAGGAACATATGCAACCACCGCCACCTTCCGAGATGGTGCCCATGACAACAACCTTCACATCATCTTTCGCAGTCACCTGGTATTTTTCAAGGAATGCGTCGATATCTATGTTCGAACTGTGGGTATGCCCCTCTTCCTCCTCGTCAAAATCATCCTCGTAGAGCTGCTCGCGTATCTCCTTCTTATCTTCCGCAAGGGTCCTTACCGTAGAAAAAGGCACGCCCAGTGACATTGCAAGGTTCATGCTCGGGTCGGTGTCTATGACCATTACGCTAAATCCCTGCCTGGCAAGCAGGCGTGAAAGAGTGGCTACGATAGTGGTCTTTCCGGCTCCTCCTTTGCCGGTGGCGATAATCTTCTTCATGTATACATTTCTCCATTTTTGATTGACGTGGTTCTTAGCTTATGAGACCACTTTGATTATATCACATATTCAGGAAACGTAATTTATGAAAACACATCATAACTTAAATGCATTTCGTATTAAGAACACACATCAAAATAAGACTAAATATTTAATTAAGTACAACTTAACAAGATGAAACGGTCATAATGCAGGCACATCATATACCTATGAGGGTTGAGAGTCGATATGCGGATCTTCAGGTATGGAAAAAGGGAACTGGATCATCTTAAGAAAAGGGATGAGGCACTTGGTGCTGCCATAGACCGGATCGGGATGCTGGAACCCAACTTTGACAGTCAAAAGAGCGAGTTACATGTGAAAGAGTCTATGCAGTAGCAAAGGAAGTGTTCAAAGCAGGAAAAGTGCTTCTTACAACAGTAAAAAGAGTAAATGTGAAGATGTTGATGACAGCTTTTTCTTTTAATCTTCATCAATTGAGAACACTGAAAAGGAAGGGAACTGTCTAGGATAGCGTAAGCTATCCTAAAATTAAGGTGAAAAGGAACAAAAACATAAAAATCTTGGATGAAGTGGGACGAGTAACAACTTGGATTTATCCGATACTTAAAAAAAGAGGGGTTAATCTGAATCCTCTTGAAGAATTCAGTGAACGAACACTTTACAGGATTCTTGAAACCCTGGGAAATAATCGTGAAACGATTATTTCCGATATCCAGGACAGATTGTTTGGCAGATACGATTTCGAACATACTAACATCAACATGGACTGGACAAGTATTGTCCTGCACGGTGATAAATCGCCATTGGGTAAATATGGTTATAGTCGTGACCATAGGCCGGATAAGAAACAGATAACTTTAGGCATAGCAGAACTTGCTGATCCTATCAATGTGCCAATTGGCATCACAGTAGAACAAGGAAATCTACATGATCAAAAGCACTTCAGGAAAACGTATCAACAGGTTAACAAGAGGTTGAAGCAGGGATCACTTGTTGTTTTCGATAAAGGAGCTCATAGTACAGAGAACACTGCCATGATAAGGGCAGATGATATGCAGTATCTGACTGCAAGAAAGCTCAATAAGAGCGATGACAAGATAATTGCAAACTTCGGGAACTATTCTCTTGAGATCGTTGATTCAGAAGATGGTATCTATGGCCTGAAAATCGTTAAACCAAGTAGTGTCAACTACTTCTACTTCTCTGAAAAGCTCAAGAAGGAGCAACTTGAATCAAGAGCCAGGAAGATCATGAGGCAGATCCAGGAAGCAAAAGAGATACAAGAATCTATTGACAAAAACAAAAAGCTGCCTAAAAAGTTCAGGATTAACAATGTCCTTGTTGATGTCGTTTATTCTCTGCAGACAAAACTGACGGATATTGATGAAGAAGAAGCTATCAAACTTCTTGAGGAACATTTGATAACAGGCAGAGAAGGATTTTTCTGTCTGAAATCGAGTAAGAATTTGACACTAAAACAGGCTCTTCAAACATACAGGAAAAAGGATTCTATCGAGAAGATCATCAATTCTCTCAAGAATGAGATTGAGATAAAACCGTTGAGAGTGTGGTCCGATGCTAGTGTTTATGGAGCTATTATTATTGGGTTCATTGCACAGTTGTTCATATCGCTGATGCGATATGAGTTCAATGAACTCAAGCATAAGTCCACAAAGTTCATCAAAAAAAGCTTATTGAATTTGACAGTTACCGTAGATTTCCTGAAAGATCGGTCGAAAAAGTACATTTACGCCAATTTTGATGCCATAAACACACTGATTTTAAGGCAAAAATGGGCAAAATCGTAGAATTTAGCATGAAATTGTTTAAACTGTCAAATAGGTTTTCCTGACAAAAAAAAGAAAATTCTAGGTCCGAAGAGAAGACATTCTCTTCATCAAGGAGTGAAAACTGTCAAACTTGGGCTGGAATTCGAGGTAGTCCCCGACCTGTTCGCGGGCCTTGTGGAGAGTACCGCCCGACCCTTGATGAGGTAAACTGAAGATCACCCAAAAATAAATCCCGGATTAAGATGGTACTTCAGGCTTCTTTTCTCCCCACAGCCACAAACCCATTCACCCTGTTCCCTGTCTCGTCACAAACTCATCGAACTTGAAGAACTCTATCTCAAATCCGTTCTCCACCAACAGGAATACCAACTCCTTTTCCGTGAAGTGATGGGCCACGTAAGCCACTTCCCCGGTCTTCCGGTAATAGGCAATGATGGAACCCTCCTCTTTTGTCAGCGGCAGGTCATTGATGTAGCGCTCGCGATAGAGCTTTGAATGCCAGGTCTGCCCGAAATCCGCGAGATACAGGTAACCGCCTGGTTGCAAAACCCTGCACGCCTCCCGGATTATCCTTGCACGGTCCTCTTTTGTGGTAATGGTGGTCAGGAAGGTTTGCATGATCGCAATATCAAAGGCTGCATCAGAAAAAGGGAGAGTTGTGGCATCTGCCTGGACGAATAGAGGAACCTGAGGAGAGCCACCGGATATGGAGGATGACCTGGCCATCTGCAGAGCTTCGGAGTTGATGTCAATGCCTGTAACTAAGAAACCCTGTGATGCCAGGGGGATGCTGGCATTTCCGGCGCTACAGCCGATATCAAGGATATGACAGCCGGGAGAGGTGAACCTGTAGATGACAGGATCAAGTTTGATGGTTGCTGGAATATCCTTTCCTTTAAGACAGGACCATGGGTTTGTCTGGTCGTTCATCCTGTTTTCATTTCCTCCCTCGCTCCCTGATAGATTAGCAGACTTTCAGCTTGTAAAACCTCTTAGTTTAGAATTATATCACAAATCCGGAAGTATCTTCAACCATACCTACTCCGCTGCCGGTTTCTTCCAGTGTTATGACTTTACCATCGGTTTCAATTTTCAGATCTACGACATCTACAAGGTTTTCTACATATGTGAAATTGAAATTGTTTTTGAATTCAAAGAATTCTTTACAATAACTCTTCATAACCACAAAAACCCTGTCATCCTCAGCTGTAATTACCCATCTTTTATCTCCTTTTTCTGAAGGATACTCATGAACTTTGGCCTTTTTAAATCTGTGAATGTTCTTTGTATCGGCATCATAGAATTCCATAAAATTACGGATATTATATTCCAGTCCCACAAATTCGATATTGGGTATATAATAAGTTAGTATTGACCCGTTCCTGAAAACTATTCTCGACCATTTCCACGGAATGAGCGGACCGACAACAATTACTTTCTGAACATAGCATTTTCCGGAGAACTCCTTCTCAAACAACATTCCCTTAAAATCAAAATACAGGTTGGCCACCCTGTACCCGAATACGCCTTTGAAGTTTTCTGACAACTCCGAGTTGCATATCTCGTCTGCCGGCTCTGTGATATCCAGACAGCATATCATCTTGTCTCCACTTGAAATATCGAGTGTGTATTTTGGAAATGACCCATGGAAACTCGCCAGGATATCCTCTGTGGAACAGGTCACTTTATCGCCTTTTACCTTGATGGTTCCCAGATGGTCAGTGATCTTTTTCTGAACTTCGTCATATGCCCAGGAAACACAATATCCTTCTGTTCTATCATTTATTATCCGGCTGTTCTCCACATACCTGCCATTGACCTCGATATCTCCCGCAGACCTGCCGAACATGAGGAAAAACTGGCATCTTGAACCATCGTTTGCTGTGAATTTCATGAACCAGTACTCTTTTCCGAAAAGAGGTAAGTCCTCGAAAGAGAAAAGGATCTCATTGATACCTTTATTCAGCTCCTTTTTCAGCAGCAATCTTTCAATTTTATCTTTGCTTTCTTTAATCGTCTCGATCGAGGCCATAAAAGCTTTCTTTTCAACCTCAGGTAAGTTTTTGATGTAATCGTTCCTCTCTTTTATAAAATTTAGAAATCGGTCCTTTTCGATTACAAGCCTCTCTTCAAAGTTTTTGTTTTTAGGCTCTTTGTCACTTATTGTGGCAGTCACTTTATCACCTACCGGGCTCGAAGAAAAACTATCATGGTTAATATCATGAACCAAGATGGGTAATTAGTCAATATTAAGCAATGCATATGAAAATAATGGTCGTTCAAATTCTTGATTGATATCAGAAAAGTTCCAGAGAGCCATCTGGCAAATTGATTATAGAGGATTCAGATTAACCTCTCTTTTTTAAGTATCGGATAAATCTAAGTTGTTACTCGTCCCACTTCATCCAAGATTTTTATGTTTTTGTTCCTTTTCACCTTAATTTTAGGATAGCTTACGCTATCTTAGATAGTTCCCTTCCTTTTCAGTGTTCTCAATTGATGAAGATTAAAAGAAAAAGCTGTAATCAGCATTTTTACATTCACCCTTTCCACATTTGTGACAAGCACTTTTCCTGCTTTGAACACTTCCTTTGCTACTGCATAGACTCTTTCACATGGAACTCGCTGTACACTTATCCTTTCATTTCTGAGAACATCGTTTATTCCTAATGGATGTCCTCTTACCGCTCTTTGCATTGTTGCTGCAAAACCCTTTGCAACTGCTCCAAAGTATCCTTTGTCACGGTAGACTACTTCACCCACTTCAGATAGATCTACCTGTGAATCATGTACTGATGCAGTTGTTGTTTCAAATCTTCTGATCAGTTCATATTCCTTATCAATAATTGTATGAAGCTTGTAGCCAAAATGAGATTTGCCACCTTTTTTTGCCCAGGTTCCATCTTTGCTTCTAGCTGTTTTAGCATCCTTTCCACGAGGTTCATCAGCTTTAGCATGTCCAGGGTTGGAGTGGATGAATGTGGCATCCTGGATCATCCCTTTTTTGATCTTCAATCCAAGAGCATTAAGCTGTTTTTGCATCTCGTCCCATATTTCTTTCTCTTTTCCATTATCGCTAATTCTCTTTCTAAATGACCAGACAGTTGTACTGTCTGGAACATATTCAGGAAACCCCAGAAATTTCCTAAAGGATATTCTGTCAATACACTGTCTTTCAAGTTCAGCATCAGAAAGACCATGCCATTGTTGTAGAACAAGCATTTTAAACATCACAATAACATCAGCTTCAGGCCTGCCGCCTGAAGCTGTTCTGTTCTTGTACATTGATTCCAGAATTGGACGAAACGGTTTCCAATCAATAAGTGATTCTATTTCTGCAAGCTTGTCTCCAACGGATTGAAGGCGTTTATATTCTTCATTAAGAGCAAAATCAGTCAAATCATCCATAATACTTAATTTGTTTATCTAATATTTATATTTTAGTCTAATGTGGGTCTAGTTTATCGAAATCCTCTATATTTTAACGGTGAGAAGATTCCTCCCATCGATACCCGACTATGGATTTGTATGCCTGCCATCCTTTCTCAGAATTCCGAGTAAACCTGCAATGTCCGGAATACTATCAGGCATAAGATATAGATTGGTACCGGCAAGCATACAATAGATATCAATTATGAGGAGAGGAAATTGACTATTTCTTACTTGCCCTCATCTTTTCGGCCTTACACCTACCCTCCCTAGTGACCATATTAAAGATATATTTTGAGATATCATTCAAGATTGAATCTAATCGTAAATACGTTCTGTTTTGAGAATGGAGATGACAAAACACATTCCAAAAAAGAAAGCTACTATAAAACCAAATACTCCAAGTAATGGAACACCCCATATGAGTGGTTCCATATCAGTCTGCATGATCATAGACGAACCTACAATTATCGCTGATATAATAAAACCAAATACAATGCGGTTGCTTGCAGCATTTATTTCGTGAGGTAATCTGTCAAGTCCACTATGCTCAAGTTTCATATTTAGTTCACCTTTTTCTGTCAGAGACAGAATATGTGATATCTGCATCGGCATTTTGTGCATCACACGAGAATATTTCGATATATCCTTAAATGCCGAGTTTGCAATATTTTCAGGACTCCAGCGTTCCTTCATAAGCTTTTTTGCATGAGGTTCAAAAACCATTGCCATATTAAAATCAGGCATCATTTTAGAACCAAATCCGGTAATCATAATTACTCCCCTTAAAAGTAAAGTAATATTTAGTGGAACTTTTGCCTCATGTTTCCGTAATACAGCGAGTATATCGCCTATCACTGATGCCGTGTCAATTTGCTTTAAAGACCTGCCGTAGTAGTTATCCAGGAAAAGCTCAATATCGTTTTTTAATTCCTGAATATCCGCATCATTTCCGATAACATCAAAATCACACAGGATTTCAATGCACCGTTCCACATCACCTTTTGTCATTGCGGACAACACGTCAACTAATCCGTTTCGAAGGTCATTCGATAATCGGCCAACCATGCCAAAATCAATCAGTGCAATCGTTCCATTGTCCAGTATGAAAACATTTCCCGGATGAATGTCAGCATGGAATAGACCATCCTCAAATACCTGTTTCATGAAGGCGTTTGCACCACGCATTGCTATTTGCTGTCGATCATATCCGCGATTATCAAGCGTTTCAAAATCGTTTCCTCTTATGCCATCGATATATTCAAGTGTCAGAATCTTTTGACTGCTGTAATCCAAATATACTTTTGGGATGTAGACATATTTTTCATCTTTGAAATTGTAAGAGAAACGTTCAATATTTCGAGCTTCTTGTGTGTAATCGAGTTCGGCATGTATTGATCTTGAAAATTCGTCCACGATCATGACCGGTCTATAATGTCTGGCAGCACTGATACGTTCTTCGGCAAGTCTGGCAAGACCACGCATAATATCAATATCTGTTTCGATTATCCGATTAATTTGCGGACGTTGGATTTTAACAACTACATCCGTACCATCTTTCAGCTTAGCCAGATGCACCTGGCCTATAGAAGCAGCTGCAATTGGCTTACGTTCAAATGACCCAAATAAGTCTTCAAGAGTATCTCCCAACTCTTCCTGAATGATACGCTCGACATCTTCAAGTGCAAACGGAGGAACATTATCCTGAAGTTTTTCGAACTCTTCAGCATATTCAAGTGGTATCAGATCCTTGCGCATACTGAGTATTTGCCCTAGTTTCACATAAGTGGGGCCAAGTTCTTCAAGTACCTTTCTCATTCTCTCCGGACCGGATATTGCTCCTTCCTCCAACTTATGGCTTTTCTTTGATTTAGAGCTCTGAATATGAAACGGACGAAGTTTCATCTGATCTATAAGATAATCAAATTCATACTTTATCAGAACATTGATTATTTTCTTGTATCGTTTTGCCATTGAGTATCTGCGTAGTATATTAAAACTCATATTTTGCCCTCTCAAAAAAATTATGAAATTGTAACTCTGCAAAAAATTGCCATGTGCTTCAGAAATATTGGTCTAGGATATATTTTCTTGAATTTCTAAGGTTTTTGCAAGCCCATTCATCGTAAATATTCTACGCGTTGTATGGTTTTGAGAACTTTGCCTCAACTTTCTGGCGATGAATAGTATTATAGGCACAGAAGGGAATCACACGGCCATCCGGGGTTGCATAGTGAATACCACACCTCTGCACTCTCTCATAATCGAAGTTATAGTAATCCTGGAAATGCATTGCCCCCAGGAACAGACTATTCCTGTGGAATGGTCTTAAGGCTTCAGCAGTACCTTTATTGAAGAATTCCATGATCAATCTGGTGACATCGATAGATAATGGAGCAGCCTTCTGATCAATGAAATTTGGTATCTCATGCAGTGCCTTTCTTTTAAGAACTGCTTTTTTAATTTGAGATCTGGCATCGTTGATCTGAGCAGTCATATCATCGAGGTGTCCAAGCAGCCCATCAACATCAACAAAACGAGTGATGGGAATAAGTTCATTCCCTTTCTTAAAGACATAGGTAGCTGCTCCGCAGTGAGGATGTATACTGAACTCAGGCATTGACCTATTGAACACGGCTTCCATGAACCTGGATACTGAAACCGCCACAGGTATAGGATACCAGTCATCACGACAGATATTTCCGCCTGTCTGCTCTTCAACCAGCATCAAAAAGTCAGGTATTGTAAGGCGCTTTGACTCTCTTTCGCTCTGATCTATACGACCTGTAAAAGCAACAGGCTGGAAATTAACACCCTTGACAACATCAAGCCTTTCAGATGCGAAATTGAGGATATCTCCGATCTGGTGATCATTTACCCCTTTTTCAAGCGTTGGCACCAGTACTACACTTGTAAGCCCTGCCTCACGGCAGTTCCTTATTGCAGTATTTTTCATTGGAAAGGCATTGAAACCGCGCATCTTGCGGTACGGCTCCTCACCTATACCATCAAATGACAGGTACACGGTATGGAGACCGGATTCTCTTAATGTTCTTGCAAAATCCACATCCTGTGCAAGCCTCACCCCGTTAGTAGCAATCTGTAAATGCTGAAAATCAAGGTCCTTGGCCATCCCAATGATCTCAGGCAGGTCATCACGCACGGTCGGTTCACCTCCAGAGAACTGGACTGCATAGCAAGGCACTGGTTTTTCATTTTTTAACATAATAAGCATCTTTTTAATCTGCTCGATATCCGGTTCATATATCAAACCGCTTTTCCTCGCATTGGCAAAACACACAGGACAATTAAGGTTACACCGGTTAGTTACATCTATGTTTGCCAGGATGGTGCTTGTTTCGTGATTGTGACATAAACCACAATCAAGAAAATAATCGGTGCCCATTACCAATGGATTTGAGACACCTTTACCTAACACATGATAAGCTTCGAACTTCTCATAAAGTTCAGCATCTGACCAGTACATATCCTTGAAAATACCATGTGAAGGGCACTTTTTCTCTATGAAGACCTTGCCATTCTCTGTGAATACCATGGCCTCAATTTTAGTCAGGCATTCAGGACAGATGGACAATGTGCATTTAATAAGCCTCATATATTCTTTTTTTACACAGTTCCCTTCGGTAATACTCCTCAATTCAGAGGATTTCAAGCCATCATTTATTTCCATTCCATAAACCATTTTAAATCCCTCACGGAATAATGATACAAATGCTATCATTATCTTTTTATATCAACAGGGCTGGAGGTATCCCATTCGGCTTCTATGAAATGCCTGAAAATATGTACCTGCTCTTTACCGTTATACCAGGTAGCTGTAAGATTAAGGGGTATGCCATCATCCTTGACACTAAGGACAAGTATCTCCCTGTCATCGACAACGAGTATCCCGCCTTTCAAAGGATGGGAACTCTCTGTATCGTATGCCCTTGCTTCAATGCCGGGGAACTGTTTTGAAATATCTGCTATCCAGCTTTTATTTCTCCCGGTTAGTTTTACCTTCACACCCTCATTGATCTTTTTCTGGACGGTATCCTTTAGACTTTCCATGATTGGATACACTTTAATGACCCTGTTAAGAGGTTGATACGAGGAAGCAAATATGACCTCTTTCCTGGCGGATTCCAGCATCTGGACTATCTTGTCGTTGACGTTCTTCACGCCATTGATGTTCCATACTGCATCCTCTTCTGTATTTCCAGCCACTGCACGATAGATGTCCTCAAGCTGTTCCTGGGAATAACGGATCGCCTTTTCATAGTCTTCCTTCAGTATGTCAATAACCCTGTCAGGTGGTATTGATTTATACCGCATGGGCTTGGTGTTCTGGGTTTCGATTATTCCCCTGTCCTTAAGCTTGGTGATCACACCGTACACAGCAGAGCGCGGGATGCCTGAAAGCGCATGTATGTCCGCTGCAGTTCCGCTTCCATACTGTGTGAGGGCGATAAGCGCCTTTGCCTCGTAGGAAGTAAGGCCAAGTTGCTGGAGTGACTCTATCAATTCGTTCATTTTCATGCTTACGTGTCGCCAATTTATTTATCGTTCTCTTTTTATTTTGCCATGCTCATTGCGTTCTCAACATTCTTGTCCCTTTCAATGATCAGGTCAAAGTTGTCAATGGCTTTCAGTGTCTCCGCGCCCATCACGTTGTCCGGCTCCACAAGAGCGACTATTACCTCGCTGCCGAAGTTCTGCTTGAACAGATTATTGTAGTCCAGATATATCTTCGAATTCTTCTTGGCAAATGTGTCAGTCCTACTCTTGTGTTCTATCATGCCTGCACCGTAGAGTGACACGAACATCATGGCAATGGCTAGGAAAATAATACGCTTGGGGCTTTTCCCAATCATTCCCCCTATTTTTTCATAGAATATTCTTGCAGACATAGTATGTTAGTACTGATATACTAACACTATATATAATTAATCATAACAACAAAGCGTATATGTTAAAAAAAACAAATATATCAAGACCAGGAGTCCTGAAAGATCAATCTGGTGAAAAGAAACTACATATCCATTGCCAGTATCACTGCAAAATCAGAGCATAATAGAAAGTTATGAGGCAACATTTTTAATATAATCGTTTGCCTTTCTAAGGTTAAATACGGACTTATGACTATATTATTCCATATATGAGGAACTTGCGATGATCACTAAAGAGAAGGTTGAACATATAGGCTGGCTCGCGCGTATCGAGATAGGTGAGAAGGAATCGGATGCGTATGCAGAGAAACTTAACTCTGTTCTGGATTATTTCGGGCAGCTTGATGAGGTTGATACTGATGGCGTGGAGCCCACCTATCACGTAATGGATGTCGTGAATGTCTTCAGGAAAGACGAAGTGCGGGAGTCCCTGCCGCAGGAAGAAGTGCTTGTGAACACCGAGCACAGACAGGAAGGCAACTTCAAAGCCCCGAGGATCATGTGAGGTATGCATATGGCAGCGTGGACAGACATTTCAGGCATTAAGCAACGCATTGAAGCAAGTTCTGCGGAAGAGATTACCGCCTCATACCTTGAGACCATCGGAAAAAGCAGGATCAACGGCTTTACAACGGTCTGGGACAAGGCGCTGGAAGTTGCCCGGGGAATAGATAAGGATGGGAACAGCGGACCTATGGCAGGAGTTCCTATCGCCATCAAGGAGAATATCTCCACCACAGGGCTTTCAACAACCTGTTCCTCTAAGATATTGCAGGGCTACGTGCCACCTTACGATGCACACGTCATCGAGAAGCTCAAGGCGGCAGGCGCTGTTATCCTTGGGAAGACCAATATGGACGAGTTTGCCATGGGGACATCCACCGAATCCAGCTGCTACGGGCCCACACTCAACCCATGGGATACCGGCAGGGTTCCCGGAGGCTCATCTGGCGGCAGCGCAGCAGTTGTCGCAGCAGGTGAGGCACCCCTATCCCTCGGCTCAGATACCGGCGGATCGGTAAGATGCCCCGCGGCCTTTTGTGGTGTGGTAGGACTGAAGCCTACATACGGTGCTGTTTCGAGGTACGGGCTTATCTCCTATGCCAACTCCCTGGAGCAGATAGGGCCTATGGCAACTACTGTTGCCGATATCGCGATACTTATGGATGTTATCGGCGGTTACGACCACCGGGACAGCACGTCCATCAAAAAAGAGAACACATATGTTGATTCTCTGAAGGACGATGTGAAAGGTCTTAAGATAGGTGTGCCCGAAGAATATTTTGGTGAAGGCATCGACGAAGGTGTCAAAAAGGCTGTGTGGGATGCTATAGGGAAGTATGAGGATATGGGAGCTTCCTGGAAAAAGGTGTCAATGCCGCACACTAAATACGCCCTGGCATCATATTATATCATAGCTATGAGCGAGGCATCATCCAACCTTGCCCGTTTTGACGGCACAAGGTACGGTTTAAGGGTTGAAGGAGAGACCTGGCATATAATGGCCTCAAAGACCCGTGCGCAGGGATTTGGTGAAGAGGTCAAGCGCCGGATATTGCTTGGCACATATGCCCTGTCTGCCGGATATCACGACAAGTACTATCTCAAGGCACTCAAGGTAAGGACCCTTGTTAAACAGGACTTTGACAGAGCGCTTACAGATGTTGACGTGCTTATGGCACCCACCATGCCGACACCGGCCTTTAAGATAGGCGAGAAGATAGATGATCCGCTCTCACTGTATCTGGCGGACGTGAATACCGTACCTGTCAACCTTGCAGGTGTACCTTCAATATCTGTTCCCTGCGGATTTGCAGACGGTTTGCCGGTGGGATTACAGATAATAGGAAAGCCTTTTGATGAGAATACCATACTTCAAGCTGCCTACAGCTTTGAGCAGAACACTGACCATCACACAAAGAGACCAGGCGAGGTGGCATAAATGGTATACGATAACCCTGATGGTGTCAGGATCGGACTGGAAGTACACGTCCAGCTGAACAAGCTTAACACAAAACTATTCTGCGGCTGCTCCACGGACTACCATGATGACGAGCCCAACACCCATGTATGCCCCGTATGCCTGGGACTCCCGGGATCACTGCCGGTGATCAATGAAAAGGCGGTTGAGTTCGCCATGAAGATAGGGCTTGCCCTGAACTGTGAGATTGTAGGGCAGACCCAATTCCACAGGAAGAATTACTATTATCCGGACCTGCCAAAAGGATTCCAGACAACCCAATACGATTATCCTATCGCCAGCAGGGGAAAGGTCATAATCGAAGGTGAGGACGGGGAACGCGTGATAGGGGTCACCCGTGCCCATATGGAGGAAGACCCCGGCAGGCTGCAGCATATAGGTTCCATCGAGAAATCCAAGGGCACGTTCATCAACTACAACCGCTCGGGCATGACGCTTATCGAGATTGTCAGCGACCCGGACATGAGAAGCCCGAAAGAGGCAAGACGCTATCTGGACAAGCTCAGAAGTATACTGGACTATCTGGATGTATTCAACGGCGACCTTGAAGGCGCCATGAGAGTGGATGCCAACGTTTCAGTCTTTGGAGGCAATCGTGTGGAAGTTAAGAACATTTCATCCTTCAAGGGTGCCGAGAGAGCCCTGCTTTATGAGATAATGAGGCAGAAGAACCACGTTCGCCGCGGCGGGAAGATCGTCCTGGAAACCAGGCATTTCGACGAAGCCAGGGGCGTTACCATTTCCATGCGTACCAAGGAAGAGGAACACGACTACCGCTACTTCCCGGAGCCCGACCTCGTACCGATGAGGGTTGCGGACAAAGTCCCCGATATCCTGAAGACACTCCCCGAACTGCCTGATGCAAAGCGTGAGCGCTTCAACAGCCAGTACGGGATAGCCGACATGCATGCCAG
This sequence comes from Methanolobus psychrophilus R15, assembly GCA_000306725.1. GTDB lineage: Archaea > Halobacteriota > Methanosarcinia > Methanosarcinales > Methanosarcinaceae > Methanolobus > Methanolobus psychrophilus. The sequence goes on from CP003083.1 coordinate 1,319,337, forward strand.
GGCACTGACCATACAGATCAAGGTCGCGAATTTCTATGAGGAGGTCGCGGCAAAAGTGGACCCAAAAGATGCAGCAGTATGGGTTGCTGATATCCTCAAAGGTGAACTCAATTACCGTGACACAGATGTGGATGCATTCAAAGTGGACGACATTGTTGAGATTATCAGCCTTGTTAAACAGGACAAGATCACAGAGCAAAGCGGCGTGCAGATAATCCGCACGATACTTGACGAAGGAGGCAAACCTCAGGACATAGTTGTCTCAAAAGGTCTGCTCAAGGTCGAGGATGACATCGTTGCAAAGGCAGTGGAAGAAGCGATCGCTGAAAGTCCTGAAGCTGTGGCAGATTACCTTGCAGGAAAGGAAAAGTCCCTCAACTTCATTGTTGGCAAGGTCATGCAGAAGACAAAAGGACGCGCTGATGCCCGCGAAGCCAGAGAGAAAGTTCTTGCCAGGATCAACAAGTGAATCCGGCAGTATCAGATAATCATACTTTGGGAATGACGGGGCATTTGCCCCGCATGATCTTTTTAAATTCCATACAGACTTTGAGGACCAGAAACTTCACTTAAGGTCATGCTGGGATTCCACGTTTGCCAGGAATGCTTCGCCGCGCGGAGTTAGATAGTACTCAGCCCTGCCCTCCTTTTCCTCTTTTTCGATATAGAGGGTGTCCACAAGCAAACCCAGGTCGAATTTTGCATGCATGTCATCCAGTTTGAACTCTTCCTTTATTCTCTCGTAACTCATCCTGCCTTCTTCGCCAAGCTTTTTCATAATATTCCTGCGCATGGGATTCTGGAGTGCTTTTAGTCCTGCTTTATGGTCCTCGGTGGGGTTCGCTTTGAGCTTCCCTTCTTTTTTTGCCTTCTCATACCATTCCTGTCTTCGTTTCATCAGTTCTTCGTCAACCATAACAATCAATCATTATTAATGATGATATTGATAAATAAGCTTTGCTTAAGAAAGGATTGAGAATAAATCTTAGAAAGCGGATTTGCAGTAAGTATGTGTAGTTCGGTCCTATAGGTGCCTGTTGGCAAAACAATTATATGTTTTGACCTTCATGTAAGCAGCCTATCATTATTCTAATCTATCATATTTACAATAAATCACGATAATACAGGTGAAGATCATGGCAAGATTCCCAGAAGCTGAAAACAGAATACTGAACAAGAAGATATGTATGAAATGTAATGCACGCAATGCAAGCCGTGCAACCAGATGCAGGAAATGCAGCAGCGAAAGCCTGCGTCCAAAATCCAAGGAAGCCAAGGGTGGCTGATCGTTCTTGATCCAAGTGGAAAAGTACCTGAACGAGATCGCGGAACGCGAGGGTACAGTTCACTTGACACTTATCGACCCGGCATCCCAGTCTCCTGAAGCAGCAGCAGAGATAGCTTTTGCTGCGACAATGGGAGGTACGGATGCTATCATGGTCGGCGGTTCCACAGGAGCCGGTGGAGTGCTGCTTGACCAGACACTCCTTAAGATAAAAGAACGTACAGATAAGCCAACAATACTTTTCCCGGGGAACGCCTCAGGCGTCAGCAGGTATGCAGATGCAATACTCTTCATGAGCCTCCTGAACTCCAGGGATATAAATTTCATAACTACGAGCCAGGCAATGGGAGCACCCCTTGTCTATAAGAGCGGTATCGAGCCTATTTCGATGGCATATATCATAGTAGAGCCCGGCGGAACTGTAGGGTGGGTAGGGGATGCAAAGCTCATTCCAAAGAACAAGCCGGAAATAGCGGTTGCCTATGCACTTGCAGGAAAATATATGGGGATGCATTATACATACCTTGAGGCAGGCTCCGGGGCCGGCGAGCCGATAAGACCTGAGATGATAGCTGCTGTCAAGCACGTTCTTGGAGACAACAAGCTTATTGTCGGCGGAGGCATACGTGATGGTGCAACTGCAAAGCAGTGCGCAGCTGCTGGCGCGGACATGATCGTCACTGGCACGGTGGTTGAAAATAGCTCAAATGTCACCGCAAAGATCGAAGAACTGGTATCAGCCATCAAGACCTGATATCCAGCTACGATTTTCCTTTTTTGCTCCTATTCTCATTAATTCTCATCAGAGGTTTTGACAATGCTTAAAGTATCCGACATCGTAAAGGAATATGACTCCTGTAGTGGTAAAAGGCGTGTTCTGGACAGCATCGGTTTTGCTGTTGCAGATGGGGAGATACTTGGAATAACAGGAAAAAGTGGCAGTGGTAAGACCACTCTTTTAAAGATTCTTCGGGGTATAGAGACTTTCGATCAGGGAGCAATTGAACTCGACGGAAGAAAAGTGACCCTGCAGTCCGGAGAAGAGGGAATGAGGTACCTCCAGTCCGTAAGTGCTATCCACCTGCAGCGTAACTTCGGACTGTGGAACGGACCTGCTTTTGAGAACATAGTCCGCCGGCTGAATGCACTGGAGACAGGAGATGAAAGCCTTCCCGAGCCGGAATCTCCTATGTATGACAAGCTTAAGGAAGAAGCCATGGAGTACATGAGACTCGTGGGACTTGAAAGCAAAGCACTCCATTCTGCGAACCTTCTCAGCGGAGGCGAGAAGCAAAGGCTCATACTCGCCCGCCAGCTTGCAGCAAAGCCTCGCATGTTGCTACTCGATGAACCGGTCACCATGACAGGACCGGGCACGAAACAGGAGATACTTGATGTAATAAAGGATCTCAAAGGAAAACTTAGCATACCTATTATTGTAGTATCACATCTTCCGGAAGTACACCTTTACCTTTGCGACCGGGTCGCATATCTTGAAGACGGAAAGATAATAGAGGTAGGAAAGCCTGAAAGTGTGCTCCGGCATTTCCTAAAGGGCCTTAATGAGCAGGAAGGACTTGCTCAGGTGAATAAAAAGGAACCTATCATAAAGGTAAAGAACCTCTCAAACCGCTTTTCCCTCTTAAGGGTTGGCGAAGTACTCAAATTCACAGACCTCTCCCTTGATATTAATAAAGGAGAAATCACGGCGCTCATAGGCCAGTCAGGTGCGGGCAAGACCACCCTTCTTAAGATGATAGAAGGTTTAAGAGTTCCAAAGGAAGGAGATATCTCTTACCTTCACGAAGGTCAATGGACCAATATATTGAAATATTCCAGGCAGCGTGCTGACCTGCGCAAGAAGATCAGCATCATGCACCAGGAATTCACGCTTTCTCCAAATTCCACCGTGCGGGAGCAGATGGCTTTCAGGCTCCGCCTCAAAGGTAAGAGGTCACTGGAATATGCCAGGGAAAAAGCCGCCGAGCTTGGGATATCGGACAAGGCATTGGATACCCTTTACAGCCTTCCCGATCTCTCGGAGGATGAGAAGGACCTGCTGATGAAGCAGATGAACCTGACAGTGGACATATATTCCCGGCTTTTCCCGCATATCACAAAAGAAGATGTGGACGGATACGCACAAGATATCTTCGCTGCACTTGACCTCCCCTTAGAGATACTGGACAAGACACCTTACCAGATAAGCGGCGGGGAACATGTGCGCGCATACATTGCCCTTGCGCTCATAACCTATCCGGAGATACTTATACTCGATGAACCGTTCGGGGACCTTGACCCTGTAACTCTCAGGGATGTGACCAACTCCCTCAAGAGAATAAACAGCAAAATGGACACTACTATCGTACTTGTGAGCCACCACATGGACTTTGTCAGAGAGGTCGCGCACAGAGCGATACTGGTCGACAACGCAAAGATAATAATGGACGGGAAACCTGAAGAGGTCTGTGACAGGCTTGTTGAGATGAGTGATGCCAGGTACCTTGATCATGACCTGAAGGAACTGGCAAGCTGAAACTTCCCGCTCATTCCTTTCATATTTTTTTAAGCTTCTTTTAACAGACGCAGAATAAGATATTTATCATAACACCTACCAATTAATCACTGGAGGTTTAGAATTGAGAGATATGACAGAATTATGGAAAAAAGCCACCCTGTTTGGCATTGGTATGTGGGCCCTCACTGAAGAGAAGATTCAGGATTTCACTGATGAGCTGATCGAAAACGGTGAAATGAGGAAGGAAGAAGGCAAGAAATTCGTACGCGAACTGGTAGACGAGCAGAAAAAGCAGAAAGAAGAACTGGAAAACAGAATCACTGCCAGAGTACAGGATACCTTCAAGAAGGCCGATTATGCAACCAGGGACGAAGTAAAAGACCTCAAAGAAATGATGATCGGGCTGGAAAGCAAGATAGATATGCTTGTAAACAGGGAAAAGGCAATGCATGAACAAGAGGCATCTTCAACTTTAAGTAAAGAGGAAAAAGATATTTAATATGAATATCAGGTATATGGAGGAGGGAATATGGTCGTCAGTAAAGGTGAGAACCTATTCCTTATTTTTGCTAAATTCATCTATTCCCTGACGCAGGGACCACAGGCAAGTCCTGAAAAGTCTGAAACTGAAATTGCAAGCTGGAGCATCCTGCCCGAGAATCCAAATGCAGGAGATGTCCTGATAATTCAGGGTAAGACAGAACCCGATAAGGCGATGGACATCGAGGTCTCATTTTCAAGAGATGTGATTGTCAGGGACGGCTCTTACGAGTATAGTTTTGAGGGGATCAGGATACCCAAGGGCAGGAACCGTTTTGTGGTCAAATCCAGGCAGGTGAGGGATCTCAATTTCATAGTAAAGATGTTCATCGATTTTAAAAGGAGTTTTGATGCGAATGGAGGCGTTGCCGAATTTGCGGAAGATAACGTTCCTCACGGGACATACGACATACTCATCAATGGGGAAGCTCAGGAAGGCGAAAAGAAGGTTAGGCTGGATTTCATAGCCATGCAGGCCGTAAACTCGGACAGCGAGGGCAACTTTAATCACAGCTACGGAACAGACGCGCTTCCTGTAGGTGATTTCACCGTAAGCCTTGGGTACTCAGAAAAGAAGATAACTTTAGGACCTGCAAAGTGACATCAAATAAAAAGGGAGTGATATCAGACTCCCTTTGAGCTCATAAGTTTAATGAAATCAGTAGATTCCATTACCGGGCAACTCTCTATATAGCAAATGTCAGACCAGGGCAGATTGAATTCTGCAAATGCCTTAGCATCGTTGGTCTCGTACAGTATGAAATATCTTCCGCCGGAAAGGTCTACCCACTGGTTCATGACGTTTACGCCCGCCGGCGGTCTCAGCTTCTTGAAATGCTCAATTACCTGGTCACTTTCCTCGGGTTGCCATGTGCTTATACTTAAAAATAACATATTCTCACTCCTGTTGTTAACTGTAGGCAGAGCATAAAGTCAGTATTCTACACCCCACCTCTCCTATTACAAATTGGAGTTAAAGAATATTTAACAATTTCCCCGAATGTAAATATATGGAAAATTGAGCCATCATTTAATAAGAGTGACAAGAATAGAGAAGAATGTCAAGACCGGGCAGGAACCACATATTTGGAGCATGCCGATGCTTGGAGCTACAGGATATTTGTCATGGCGGGACTTTTGGGGATGTGGCTCGTGGTATGCATACTCCGGACAGGACGTATCTGAATACACACAACTTAAATAAGAGGCACAGTCTATTAGTTAGAGTGATCAGACTGGCTAAAAGCCAAATGGTGAGAAAAATGACAGACCCGAATGTTGAGAGAAAACTTGTGGAAATTATGCGCATCATCAGTGAGAGCGATAAGCCCGTAGGTGCGCGGCTTATTGCCGACGAGCTTCACAACCGTGGCTATGCGATAGGAGAGAGGGCTGTCAGATATCATCTGAGGATACTTGATGAAAGAGGATTCACCCAGAAACACGGATACATAGGCCGTACTATTACAGAGCGCGGTAAAAAAGAGCTAAGTGATGCCCTTATCAGCGACAGGCTCGGTTTTATCATCACAAGGATAGAGGAACTCATATACAGGACCGATTACGACCTTAAAACCGGCAAGGGAAACGTCATCGTAAATGTCACCTATATTGACAAGGATGATTTTGACAATGCTATTGACGTGACAAGGTATGCAATGTCCCAGGGAGCAACTATCAGCTCCAGGATTGCCGTTTTCGAAGAGGATTCAACAGAGTTTGATATTTATGTGCCTGAAGGCCAGATAGCTCTGGCAACAGTATGCAGTATAACATTTGACGGCCTGCTGCTCAAAAGCGGGATACCGGTCTCCCCGGCGTACGGCGGGCTGATGCAAATCGAAAATCATGAACCTGAAGGTTTTATTGATCTTATATCCTATAACGGTACATCCATCGATCCCATTAAACTTTTCTTAAGAAGAAAGTCGACCTCCGTTCTTCAGACTTTCGACACGGGAAGCGGGAAAATGCTGGCCAATATGCGGGAAATACCTGCAGCTGCAGCATCCAGAGCTTTGGAAGTGATTGAACTTGCCAAAAAAGCAGATATTCAGGGACATATATGTATCGGCGAACCCGGGGAAGAAGTATTCTATGCGCCAGTCTCAAGAGGAATGGTCGGCATTCCTGTCATGGCAGGCATTAATGCTGTGGCTGCTGTAGAAGAGGCAGGCATTAAGGTAGAGACACTCCCTGTTTCCACAGTAGTGGAATACAGGCGGATGAAACAGATCTGACGGCCCTGTCCGCTTGGCCTGCTTTAAGGAAGAAAAAGCTATAGCTTGCTCTTTTTTACAATATTCATCATTGAGAAGTAACCCCGGCCAAATTCCTGTGACAGAATGGAATAAGCCTGTCTGTCGGTGACTCCGGTGCGCTTTATGTGATGATAGCGTTCCATTACGCTGCCAGTCTCTTCTTTTGTCCAGCGTTTCCTCTGGTTGAAATGCGGATTGCCGCCATTGGACCGCAGGCCCTCCAGCATCCATCCGCGCTGTATGTTATTGATGTGCTCGATCTGGTGCTCATATGCTGTTCTGTTTATTTCAAAACCTGTGGAGTACCTGCCAAGGGAAAGGGCGACCTTTGCGGTGGAAAAGCTTCCCAGGAAGAAGTCGCATATAAGGTCATCTTCGTCCGAGGAATAAAGGATCATTTTCCTAAGCAGTTCAACAGGCAGTTCATTCCTGTTCTTTGTCCTGCCTTTTTTGAAATCCCGACCGATGGTCCATACATCCTCAAGATCACAGTAGAGCATGGATGAACCCTCCGAATCCTTTTCCGCGGCACCGAAACGGCAGTAAGGATTGAACTTGGCTTCTGCACCGTCCTTTTTCCGGCAGTAGAGGATATGATAGTGGGAAGTCACGAATTTGTGCTTGGTGCTTACCCCGAAGTTGTATTTCCAGATGATGTGATTGATGAGTTCAAGGCCGTTCTGTTCAATGGCAAGCAGGATATCCAGCAGGTTGGTCCACCCTGAAACGATATACATGGAACCTGTGTCTTTCAGAATCCTTTTTGCCTGCTCTACCCACCTGAAAGAGAAATCCCTGTAATTCTCTCTTGAGACCTCCACATAACCCTGCACAACATGTTCCTCCTTGCGGTTATAGAGCTTGTGTAGCTGATCGCCCTCTATGGCAAAAGGCGGGTCCGTGATGACAAGGTCCACCACTGCATCCGGAATATAAGCTTTTGCGCCGGCGATGCAGTCCATGTTGTAGTATGTGTCTCTCATCAGAGCGAAATATGCACTTACACCATATATATGCTTTTAGAATATTATATTAACATTGATATATATTTCAAAGAGATTTGATTCTGCATCGGGCAGCAATTGACGTCACGTCCTGTTAAGCCTTCTGGCTGAATATTGGTGTTCTTTGCAGTCTGCAATCTACTGTACAAACTTGGTAACATTGACTATGATACAAAACTATAAATATAATGGACTCTACACTAGGTATCCGTCTACCTAGTAAGACAAAATTCAGGTGTATAGCCATGATCAGAACATTACCAAAAATCGATTCCAGAATGATATTGCAGTTCTTGCTGCTTATCAGTGTCATACTTATGGCGTTTGCCGTGCCGGGTTCGGCAGAAACCGTAGAACAAAATGCAGAGGATATCGCAAACCTCCAGACCGCGCTTACATTCTTGTGGCTGATAATCGCAGGTGCCATTGTGTTCCTGATGCATGCGGGATTCTCGCTTGTTGAGATCGGGCTTACCCGTACGAAGAACACAGCTAACATCCTGATGAAGAACTTCATGACCATCTGTCTGGGTGTAGTTGTATACTGGGCAGTCGGCTGGGGAATAATGTACGGTGCGGATTATGCCGGGCTTATAGGCATCGACCAGTTCTTCCTGATGGGAGCTGACAATGCTTTGTGGAACAGCTGGTGGTTCCAGATGGTCTTTGCTGCAACCGGCGCAACAATAGTTTCAGGTGCCATGGCAGAAAGAACCGACTTCAGGGCATACCTCATCTACACAATACTTATGGTAGCACTCATCTACCCTGTATACGGACACTGGGTATGGAGCGGTGCAGGAATACTTACAAGCGGCTTCCTCGTTGATGCCATTGGTGTTGCACACCACGACTTTGCAGGATCGGGAGTTGTTCACTCCATTGGTGGATATGCAGCACTGGCCGGTGTACTGGTAGTAGGTTCAAGGATAGGCAAGTTCAGGAATGGAAAGCCAATCGCAATACCAGGTCACAGCCTTCCCCTGGCATTCCTCGGTACCCTTATCCTGGCATTCGGCTGGGTAGGATTCAACGGTGGAAGTACCCTTGATGGTAACGACCCTTATGTCAACCTTGTAATAGCCAACACATTCCTCGCTGGTGCTGCAGGCTGTATCGCAGTGATGCTGATCACCTGGCTAAAGACAGGAAAGCCAGACCCGTCCCTTACAGCAAACGGACTGCTTGCAGGCCTTGTCGCAATCACAGCACCCTGTGGTTCTGTTGAGAACTGGGCAGCAATAGTCATAGGTATTGTAGGCGGTATCATCGTATACGCAGGAGTAATGTTCAACGAAAATGTGCTCAAGCTGGATGACCCTGTCGGTGCCATCGCAGTTCACGGATATTCCGGAAGCTGGGGATTGCTTGCAGTGGGAATATTCTCAGTAGGCATGGGCAATGGCATACTTGCAGATGCAGTATATGCAGCCGAGGGCGTAGGACTGATATATGGAGGATACCAGCAATTCCTTATCCAGGCAGTTGCTGTAATAATCAGTATAGTATGGGCATTTGGTATCTCATTCATAATCTTCAAGGTACTCGACTGGACCATAGGACTGCGTGTATCCGAAGAACACGAGATCACCGGGCTGGACATAGTAGAACATGGTATCAGTGCATACCCTGAGTTCATGATTCAGGAGGAGTGATTTAAATGATGAAGATAGAAGCGATCATAAGGCCAACAAAGGTTCACGAAGTTAAGGATGCACTTGATGCAGCAGGATTCGAGAGTGTTACAGTAACCGATGTGAAAGGTCGTGGTAAGCAAAAGGGTGTAATGCAACAGTGGAGAGGACGCAAGTACTGCGTTGACCTGTTGCCAAAGATCAAGATGGAGATCGTTATCAATGATACAGATGCTGACAAGGTCATTGATATCATTTCCAAGGCAGCAGCCACCGGAACCATCGGCGACGGTAAGATCTTTGTTTATCCGATTGCAAAGATAGTAAGGATACGCACAGGGGAAACCGACGGAGATGCGCTCTAAGCGCATTTCCTATACCTTTTTCTAATTTTGCCGGTAAAGCTCAGTAAATTCCAACCAGGGAATTACCTAAAATACTTTTATTCTCTGCTCCTGTCCCGAAAAGCACGCCATCGTCCGGAAGATCGAAATGTGACTTTTAGTGTGTGATAAACAGGAGCATGACACCGCAGAGAATCCCGAGAGGGAGGGTGGAGAGGAGGCTTAACCTTTCCTCGTTTCCATGAGTTACAATATTATACATGCAATATCTGTAATATTGAAGGAATGTGTTCAAGCTATGAGAATCCTCGTTGTAATGGGAAGCCCGAGAAAAGGCAATACCTATCGGGCCGTCAGGAAAGTAGAAGAAGTGATGCGGTCAAAGGGCGATGTAGAATTTGAGTACCTTATGCTCAGAGATGCGAACCTATCACAGTGCAGCGGCTGTTTCGTATGTTTTATGAAAGGTGAGGACCATTGCCCGTTCAAGGACGATGCACCCCTGATCGAGAAGAAAATGCACGATGCAGATGGAGTGATCTTTGCAACACCTGTCTATGGCATGAATGTTTCCGCACTCATGAAAACCTTTATAGACCGCTTTTCTTATATATTTCATCGTCCCCGCTTTTTTCATAAAAAAGCCCTGCTTCTCTCTACCACCGGAGCTCTTGGCCTTAAAGAAATACTCGATTACCTCCAATTGGTAGTGAGGATATGGGGTTTTGAAGCATCTCACAGGGTAGGCATTGTAACTCCTCCCATGCCAATATCCAGGAAAAGAGAGCTTGAGAACGAGCAAAAACTGAGGAAAGCTGCTGTCGTATTTTACGATTCCCTGCTAAAGAAAGGACACAATTCACCCGGACTCAGGAGCGTGATAGTTTTCCGTGCTCAGAAAGCAAGTTTTGGAGAGCTTGCCCGGGATTCACCCGCCGATCATACATACTGGAAAGAGAAAGGCTGGCTAAGGCCGCAGGCAAAGTATTACGTGGACGTACCTGTCAATCCGCTTTTCAATGCGATCGGATGGACCACTGAAAAATTCCTGAGAAGGAAAATAAGAAAAGATATAGCTGAAGCGCAAAAATGAGTGATCCTTCTGCCATACCATCCTGAAGGACCCCGAAGGACGCTTCCGCAAATTAAACTACGAGTAAATAGTGGTGAGGAAAAATCAACCTCGATATATTCGGGCTCAGGGATAAGAGCCTTGCAGACCGGAACAAACTGCTGGCCCGGATATCCTTGCAAACGAGATGTAAGTAGAGACCATATTTTCCTGTGTATACAATTATATAGGAAATGGTAAAAATAATATATTAGAATATATATACTAATAGACAAGATGCAATCAGACCATAAACACAAAATATTGATAGTCGATGATGAGAAGATAAACGTAGCACTTCTTACATCTTATCTATCAGAAAACTATGATGTGATAACAGCGTCAAATGGCAGGGATGCACTCAGCATAGTTAAAAGGGAAGAACCGGACCTCATAATGCTGGATATTGTCATGCCCGGGATGGACGGCTTTGACGTATGCAGAATAATCAAACATGACTACAAACTCGATTTTATACCGGTCATAATGCTCACAGCCCTGACCTCCAGGAACGATCACCAGAAAGGCATTGAGGTTGGCGCAGATGATTTCCTGAAAAAGCCTGCGGACAGGTTTGAGCTGGACAAAAAGATAACAGCTCTTTTGCGTATCAAGGAACATCATGATTCACTGCTTATGGACCGTAACAAAGCATACGAATATCTTGATTACGCAGGTATTTTGATGGCAGTCCTTGACAAGGATTACAAACTGGTCCACATCAACAAGAAAGGTGCCGAAATTCTGGGATATAAAAGGGACAACATCATCAATAGAGACTGGATGGACCTTTTTGTTGCGGAAAGTTACAGAGACTATGTGAAAGGCAAATATGACAAGCTGCAAAAAGGAGATTTCCAAGGTGCTGAATATCACGAATATCCTATAATGACCATCACAAGGAAAGAGAAACTGTTAAGATGGTACGATACTGCCCTGGCCGACAGGGAAGGCAACATCAAAAGCATCCTGATATCAGGCGAAGACATCACCGAGAAAAGAAGAGATGAAATAAAACTGATGGAATATGCAAATCAGTTGAAACATTCCAACGAACTCAAGGATCTCTTCACCGATGTATTACGCCATGACCTGCTAAATCCTGCAGGACTGGTGAAGTCATTTACAGAACTTCTTGAAGAAACAGACACCACTGATAAACAAAAACGTATTATAGAAAATATCAAAAGATCAAATTTGAAACTTATCGAGCTTATAGAGGATGCGGCCCATCTTGCAAAACTGGAATATATGGAAGAGATGGTGTTCATAAGAACAGACATCGTATCCCTGATAAAAGATGAACGGGATAATTTTGCATCTGAACTGAAAAATAAGGACATCAGATTAGATCTCATGTCAGGCGGTCCTCGTCATGCACTTGCCAATCCAATGATTAAAGGTGTTATCTCTAACCTGCTCTCAAACGCAATCAAATACGTTCCCCCTAATACCACTATCACGATAAAGGTTGATGATATTGGTGACAAATGGAAGGTAAGTGTCGCTGACCAGGGAGATGGCATACCGGATAAAGACAAGGAATCTGTTTTCGATCGTTTTAACAGATTGCATAAAGAGGATATAAAAGGGAACGGAATTGGGCTTGCCATAGTGAAAAGAATTGTGGACCTGCATGGGGAACGTGTAGGGGTGATAGATAATCCAGAAGGGAAGGGGGCTGTCTTCTGGTTCACATTAAAAAAAGTCCAGGAATGAAAAATTAGTCAGCACTTACTTATTAGAGTTCTCTTGAACCGTCAACATCAGATTTTGCATGTCACTCGTTTTCGGCCTGATCTATAACTAAGTTGACAGTATTCACTTCCTGACGAATAGAATGCTTCTCTTTCGACCCAAAATTAGTCGAACATACTGTTTTTTGCTGAATATTGCTGATAACTGCCTTTTTCTACAAAAGGACATGCAACAATAAGAACTTGTATGGATTATCTTTAAATAATAGAACATAGTACATAGGATTCCGTTGTACTATGAAAACGGCAGCTCCGAATTAGTACACGAGAACAAGTAACAAAGAATTGAAGGTAAGACCATGCGACAAGTAGCAATATACGGAAAGGGCGGAATCGGAAAGTCAACGACTACACAGAATTTGACAGCAGCACTCGCCACAATGGGAAAAAAGATACTTTTAGTAGGATGTGACCCTAAGGCGGACTCAACAAGAATGCTTCTTGGAGGTCTTAACCAGAGGACAGTACTTGACACATTAAGGGCAGAAGGTGATGAATCTGTTGAACTCGACAAGCTTCTACAACCAGGATTTGGAGGAATAAAGTGTGTCGAATCAGGCGGACCTGAACCAGGTGTCGGTTGTGCGGGAAGAGGTATTATCACATCAATTAACCTGCTGGAAAACCTTGGTGCATACGACGAGGATCTGGATTACGTATTCTACGACGTGCTCGGTGATGTGGTATGCGGAGGTTTCGCAATGCCAATTCGTGAAGGAAAGGCTAAGGAGATATACATAGTTGCAAGTGGGGAACTCATGGCCATCTATGCAGCTAACAACATCTGCAAGGGCATCCAGAAGTATGCAAAGGGAGGTGCACGCCTTGGCGGCATCATCTGTAACAGCAGGAATGTAGATGGAGAACGCGAACTCCTCCAGGCATTTGCTGAAAGGCTGGGAAGCAAGCTCATTCACTTCGTACCAAGAGACAATATTGTCCAGCGTGCCGAGATCAACAGGAAGGTAGTCATCGAATACGACCCGGCCTGTAACCAGGCAAATGAATATCTGACATTGGCCAACAACATCGAAACCAATGAGCTGTTCGTTGTCCCGAAGCCACTGGAAATGGACGATCTTGAAGCAATGATGGTAGAATTTGGAATTGTCGAACTTTGAGGTGATAATAATGCAGATGATACGTGCAATTATCAGGCCGAACAAGGTCTCGTATGTTGTGGAGGAACTTGAGAAGGAAGGCTTTGTTTCCCTTACCAAGATAGATGTATTCGGCAGGGGAAAACAGAGGGGCATTCATACAGCAGAAGTTCATTTTGATGAACTCCCAAAGACAATGATCATGATGGTGGTTGACGACGAGAATCAGGACAAGGTCGTGGAAATAATCAAGCGCTCAGCACACACCGGCAAGTACGGTGACGGCAAGATCTTCATCAACCCCATAGAGAGCTCATACACAATACGCACAGGCGAAGCAGGCATTTGATTCTCACAGAGGAATGAAAATGAAGGAAATAACAGCCATCATCCGCATGAACAAGGTCCAGCGGACGATAGAGGCCCTTTCAGACTGCGGATATCCGTCTTTCACGGTCCAGGTAGTCATGGGCCGGGGCAAGCAGAAGGGCCTGTGTTATGAATTTGAACCTCCGCTCCCAACCCCGGAGGCTGCTGCATCAAAGAACTGCATACCCTTTGTCCCAAAACGCATGTTCACAATAGTTGTTGACGACGGAGCAACTGAGGAGGTTGTCCGGAAGATAATAGAAGTAAACAACACAGGGCATGCCGGAGACGGGAAGATATTCGTGACAGGCATACCTGGGTCCATCAGGATACGTACCGGAGAAGAAGGCGACATTACCGTAGAGAGGGAATCACAATGAGCTCTGAAGTAGAAGCCACACAGGACATCGTTGATGAAATGATGAAGAGGTATCCCGAGAAGGTTGCCAGGGACAGGAGAAAACATGTGGTTGTAAGAAACTGTTCCACAGACCAGCATATTGAAGCCGACAGCAAGGTGGTACCCGGCATCATGACAAATCGCGGCTGTGCTTTTGCAGGCGGCAAGGGTGTGGTCATGGGACCTATCAAGGACATGGTGCACATAGTCCACGGGCCTATAGGGTGCGGATATTACACATGGGGAACCCGGCGTAACATGGGAAAGGCGGAGAATGGCGGAGACAATTACCTGCAGTACAGTTTCTCAACAGACATGATTGAAACCGACATCGTGTTCGGTGGAGAGAAGAAGCTCAAGGCTGCTATTGACGATGTGGTCAGGATCTTCAAGCCTGGCGCAATCTCCATCTGCGCTACATGCCCTGTGGGACTGATCGGGGATGACATAGAAGCAGTAGCTCTTGAGGCACAGAAGGAACATGGCATCAAGGTCATGGCACTTCGCTGTGAGGGTTACAGGGGGGTCAGCCAGTCAGCCGGACATCACATTGCAAGCAACGTGCTCATGGAACATGTTGTAGGTACGGAAGAATTGGAGAATCCGACTCCATTCGACATCAACATCTTTGGAGAATATAACATCGGAGGAGACCTCTGGGAGATTAAGCCACTATTTGAGAAGATAGGATACCGCATAGTCTCAAGCTTTACAGGCGACGGCTCGTTCCATAGTCTTGCAAAGGCTCACAAGGCAAAGCTGAGTATCCTGCTGTGCCACAGGTCTGTGAACTATACAAACCGCATGATGGAAGAGAGGTACGGCGTGCCCTGGCTTAAGGTCAACTATGTTGGAGTAGAGGGCACAAAGAAGTCACTTCGAAAGATGGCTCAGTTTTTCGATGATCCTGAACTGACCAGGAAGACAGAGGAAGTAATAGAAGAAGAAATGGCAAAGATCCAGCCTGAACTTGAGAAGTACAGAAGGAAGCTGGCAGGTAAGAAGGTATTCATATACTCCGGCGGTTCCAGGTCACACCACTACCAGAATCTCTTTGAGGACCTCGGCATGAAGGTGATTGTTGCCGGATATCAGTTCGCGCACCGGGATGACTACGAAGGCAGGAAGGTCCTTGAAGGCATGAAGGAGAAGGCTTCCAGTTCAATACTTGAGGATCTGCACTATGAAATGGAGGAAGGGTACAAGCCTGCCATCAGTGAAGAGCGTATGAAGGAACTCAAGGAACAGCTTGGCCTGATGGACTATGAGGGAATGTTCCCCGAAATGAAAGACGGGACAGTCGTTGTAGACGACCTTAACCATTATGAAACGGAGTTCCTCATTAAGGAGCTAAAGCCGGACCTGTTCTGCTCGGGTATAAAGGACAAGTACATGGCACAGAAGATGGGAATTCCCTCAAGGCAGATACACTCCTATGATTACAGTGGGAGGTATACGGGATTCTCAGGAGTGCTGAACTTTGCAAGGGATGTTGACATGGCAGTGAACAATCCGACCTGGAGTCTGATGAAGACACCCTGGAAGGCAGAATAAAAGGAGAGATAGAATGCTAGATTATACGCCAAAGGAAAAGGTTGAGAGAAATGCACTGGTAGTCAACCCTGCCAAGATCTGCCAGCCCATAGGGGCGGTGTATGCTGCAATGGGCGTGCACAATTGTATGCCCCACAGCCATGGATCGCAGGGATGTCTCTCATACCTGCGCATGTGTCTCACAAGGCATTACAGGGAACCGACTGCAGCCACAAGCAGCAGTTTCTCTGAAGGGACCGCCGTGTTCGGAGGAGCATCAAATCTCAGGGAGGCGCTCACGAACATAGAGGCTGTCTACCAGCCCGAGGTTATAGCCATACACACCACATGTGTAGCTGAGACCATCGGTGACGATGTTAACCAGATAATTGAGGATGTGAAGATGGAGGAACTCATCGATCCATCCATTAAGCTCTGTGCAGCATCCACGCCAAGCTATGTAGGCTCCCATGTGACTGGCTATGACAACATGGTGAAGTCCTTTGTCACAAGCTTTGCCCGCAAGTCAAAGCCCAACGGGAAACTCAATGTCATCCCCGGCTTCGTGGACCCTGGGGATATCCGGGAGATCAAGAGGATACTGTCCATAATGAAGATACCTGCTATCGTGTTCCCGGACCAGACAAACGTATTCGACTCAGGCCTTTTAGGAGACGGGTCGCTATATGCTAAGGGCGGTACACCCGTCGGGGATATCGAGGATACTGCAAACTCTGTCGGAACGGTTGCCTTATGCAGTATGGCCGGCGGGGCGGCAGCACAGTTACTCAAGACAAAGTTCAAGGTCCCTGAACAGATAGGACCGGTGCCGATCGGTGTGCGCTACACTGACAGGTTCATCATGAAGGCAGCAGAACTTGCCAATGTCCCGATACCACCGGAACTGGAGCAGGAAAGAGCAAGAGTTGTCGATATGATGACTGATGCCCATCCACACTACTATGGAAAGAAGGTCGCGATCTTTGGCGATCCGGACATAATCCAAGGCCTGACAAGTCTGGTGCTTGAGATGGGAATGGAGCCTACGGTAGTGCTTTCAGGTAGCACGAGCAAGGCATTTGAGGGGGAAATGGCACAGCTGGTACACCCACTGTATCCGGATTCTCAGATACTTACGGGAGCTGACCTGTTCACTCTCCACCAGATAATAAAGAACGAACCTGTGGACATGCTCATAGGCAACACCTACGGAAAGCACATCGCACTCGCAGAGGACATACCTCTCATAAGAGTAGGATTCCCCATCATGGACAGGGCAAATATGCACCACTTCCCGGTCATGGGATACGCAGGAGCAGCCCGGATGGTCGAGTGGATCGGCAACACTTTCCTGGACATAAAGGACAAGACAATTCCCGAAGAAGAACTGGAGGTCGTACAGTAACGACCTCATAAACCATTTACGGAGAATCAATATGCCGGAAATAACAAGCGTGGTTAACACACTGGACGAAAGACAGCCATATATAGCCCTCAAGCAGGCAAAGAAAAAGGATACTGCACTTGCCTGCGACAATACTTCCCTGGCAGGCGCCATGAGCCAGAGGGCCTGCGTGTACTCAGGTGCACGTGTTGCCTTAAATCCCGTAACCGACGCGGTGCACCTGGTCCACGGACCTATCGGCTGTGCAAGCTATACCTGGGATATCAGGGGTAGCCTGTCCAGCGCAAAGGAGACTTTCCGTACCAGCTTTTCCAGCAATATGAAGGAATTGGATGTGGTCTTTGGCGGTGAGAAGAAGCTCTCAAAGTGCATTGAGGAACTGGTCGGACTGTACAATCCACCAGTAGTATTCGTATACTCCACATGTATTGTCGGAATAATCGGTGATGACCTCCAGGCAGTTTGTAAAGAAGCAAGCCTGATACACAATATCCCGGTAATAGCCGTACATTCGGAAGGGTTCAAGGGTACCAAGTCCGACGGATACAAGGCAGCATGCAATGCCCTGATGCAGCTTATAGGGACAAGGGAACCGGAGATAACTTCCCCTTACACCATGAACATCCTGGGAGATTACAATGTGGCAGGAGATGTATGGCTTGTCAAGCCTCTCTTTGAAAAGATGGGCATCCAGGTTATAACTTCAATGACAGGGGATGCGACCTGTGAAACTATCTCACAGGCGCACAGGGCCCGGCTGAACCTTGTACAGTGTTCCGGATCCATGACATACCTTGCAAAGTGGATGCATCAGGAATATGGCATTCCCTTCAGGAAGGTCAGTTACTTCGGAATTGAAGACATTGCAATCGCCCTGCGAACAGCAGCCGATTTCTTCGGTTCGCAAGAGATGAAGCAAATAGCCGAGGAAATAATAGAGAGCGAGACCAGAAGGATAATGCCTGAGATCCAAAGCATCCGTAACCGGCTCCAGGGAAAGAAAGCAGCCATCTATATGGGCGGTGCTGCCAAGGCACTCACGCTTATCAAGGGATTCCGTGAACTTGGAATGGAAGTGGTCATCATAGGTACGCAGACCGGCAAGAAAGACGACTACGAACAGATTAGCTACCAGGTTAAGGATGGGACAGTGATAGTGGACGATGCGAACCCGCTTGAACTGGCCGAGCTGCTGAGAAGACAGAAGGCAGACCTGATGGTGGCAGGTGTCAAGGAACGTTTCCTGGCCTACAAGCTTGGAGTTGCCTTCTGTGATTTCAACCATGACAGGGTGATCGAGTTTGAGGGTTACGACGGTTTCCTCAACTTTGCAAGGGAACTGGATGCTTCCATGAACAGTCCGGTGTGGAAGGCATATGGGAGCAGGTTAAAGCCGGCATTGGAGACAGATACCGTTTCAAAGAACAACTTTGCCCGGAAAGCATGCCATAGAGCAGAATCGGAAGAGTCAATAAAGGAGAGAGAAAACATGCAAGATCTCAATACTACCACACAGCAGGAGTCAGTAGCATGACCGACAGAAATTATGCTACCGTCAACCCCTGCATCATGTGCCAGCCCATAGGCAGTGTGATGGCATTTAAGGGAATAGAGAACTCCATGGTACTGCTACATGGTTCACAGGGATGCAGCACTTACATGAGACTGCATCTTGCCCATCACTTCAGGGAACCCGTGGACATCGGATCAAGTTCCCTGAGCGAGAAGGGAGCAGTATACGGAGGAAGTGAGAATCTTAAGAAGGGACTGAAGAATCTGATCCTGCGTTATGACCCAAAGGTAATAGGCGTTTCCACCACCTGTCTGGCCGAGACAATAGGAGATGACATAAACCGGATCATTGCAGAGTTCAAAGAGGAAGAGGAAGAGATAGTTAATGACAGGATAATAATTCCGGTATCAACGCCCAGTTATGAAGATAGCCACAACAGCGGCTATATCAAGGCTGTGGAAGCGATCGTAAAGGAGTTCACTGCTACGGAGGGGTCCGGCAGCGATATTTTTAATAACAAACTCAATGTGGTGCTCTCAGAGAATGTGTCACCTGAGGACACACGCGAACTCAGGAGAATACTGTCCTATATTATCGGCCCAAATTCATTCATACTGTTGCCGGACATTTCGGAGACCTTTGATGCACCCATGACAGGAGAACTGCAGAAGATCTTCCAGGGAGGCACTCTCCACTCAGACATAGCAGACATGAAGAACAGTGCTGCAATGATAGGACTCGGGATCACTAATGCTAACAGGGCGGTTAGTTACCTTGAACAGACTTTTGATATCCCTTCACAGAATCTGCCATTGCCCATAGGACTGGAATATACTGACAGGTTTGTGGCTTCAGTTTCCACGATCGCAGGGACGGATGTCCCCGAGACGTACCAGAAGGAGAGAGGACGCCTGATAGATGCTATGGTGGATGCGCACAAGTATGTATATGGAATGAAGGTGGCCATCTACGGAGACCCGGACAATGTCCTTGGCATACTTTCCCTTGCACTTGAGAACGGCATGCACCCTATATTGGTAGTATCTTCCAGCAAGTCCCCGGGATTCACAGAATATGCAATGGAAAGGGTCGCACAGGTAAAGCCAGACTGTGATGTGACCATTCTTGAGGATGTGGACTTTGATGCATTCAATGATGCAGTGAAGAAGGCAAAGCCGGAAATGCTTATTGGCAATTCCAATGGCAAGTATATTGCAAAGGAGATGGGAATACCTCTTGTAAGAGTCGGCTTCCCCATACATGACAGAGTGGGTGCCCAGAGGATACTGTCCCTGGGATACCTCGGAGCAATGAGCATGCTGGACAGGGTGACAAACACAATACTGGAAACTCAGGAAGATAAGTTAGCTGAAAAGTGGTCCGAACCGGATAGATACGCTCCGCTTGACAGAGAATTCCATCCTGCGGAAGCATGAGAGGTTTTAGGAAATAGTGAAAAGGGAATAGCCAGGCAGATCAGTGTATCCAGACTACCCGGGGCTCCTGTCTCGGGGGCCTTTCCCGGATCTCCCCTTCATATCCGAACACAATGGGCGCGATAACCCGGTAATCATAGGGTATCCCAAGCTCACTCATAAACTCCACGTTGTCCTGGAAAAAACAGGCTGTTCCAACCCAGCAACTGCCAATGCCCATTGATGTTGCTGCAAGCATCATGTTCTGAGCACACATAGCACAATCATAGTCAGTTGTGAAACCGGCATTGCTGCCAAGAACTATAACAAGCAGAGGAGCCCCATAGAATATGTCGAAATCTTCCCGGCCCAGCATTTTCTTGAACTCGGCCACATTGTCGTTAGGCATATCTTTAAGCTGTGCAAGTAGTTTCGGCTTGCAGTAATCGGACATCCTTTTCATCATTTCCTTGTTCTGCACCACAACAAAGAACCAGGGCTCCGAACCAAAGCCAGTAGGAGCATGTATCCCTGCATCGATTATCTTCTTCACTGACTCTTCACTCACCGGCCTGTCGAGATAATCCCGGACACTCCTGCGAGCTTTTATATTTAGTATAATCTCATTATCTTTCCCCACCATTGACCTCACTCCTGTAACTTTACCCCTTTTACATTAGAATATCAATTTCACCCTTTATTTCTTGATGCTTCAAATTCCTTTTTCGATATCTGGACCAGTTCATCCGGGTCATCCACATCCTTATGGACGTAAAGCCCGCACCAGCAACGCCTCATTGCATCGTAGTGCTCTCTGTGGAAAGGTATGCAAGGGCATACCAGTTTCATATCATGCTCACGCTCACCTGTCAGCCCCTGGCATGGACAGAAAGGACTGCCTTTCTCCTTTTCCAGCATGACTTCCTGTTCGAGCAGGAAATCCACGATCTCTTCGTCGGGACTGAACTTATAGCCAAGTGGGTCGATGACTCTCTGGAACATTGTCCTGAACTGTTCCATACGCTTCTTCGTATCCATGATATTACCTCACTTGTCCAGCAGACTGGAATATTTCTTTGTATCGTATCCTACGACCACGTCCTCCCCTGCCTTTACTACTGGGAAACCCAGCTCTTCCATAAAGTGACTGCAGTCCTCCTCGATAGACTTTCGAGTTTCCTCGTCAACCTTATCATATTCCAGATACTCAACAATAATGTCTTTTTCCAGGAAGAACTTCCTAGCCTTCTTGCACCAGGGACAGGTGCTTAGGGCGTATATCACAACTTTATCCACTGAAGCTTCCTTTTCAAGCCTGGCTTCCTGCTGCTGTGATGAATCTCCGGCATTCTCATCGGGACTGGGCTTATATCCTAAAGGTTCGATTGCCCGTCGGACCATGTTCCGGGACTGCTCCATAAGTTTCTTCGTATCCATAGATATTACCTCACTTGTCCAGCAGACTGGAATATTTCTTAGGATCATATCCCACGACCACATCCTCCCCAATTTTGACGAAGGGGAAGGACATCTTTTCTCCATGAGACATGCAGTCCTCCAGGATAGACTTACGAGTCGCTTCGTCAGTCTTATCGTAATCGATGTATTCAAAGGGAATATTTTTTTCCCTGAAGAACGTCTTGGCCCTCATGCACCAGGGACAGGTGCTGAGAGTGTACATTACCACTTTCTTCACTGAACCTCACCTTTCCAGATTAACGTAAACTTTGCCATCGTCGACCTTTGTCTCATAAGCAGGGACAGTTATTTCTTTTGCATCGAGAAACTCACCACTCCTTATATCGAACCGCCAGTCATGGCACGGACACTTGATAACATATCCTTCCAGATCACCTTTTGACAGTGGGCATTCCATATGCGTACATTTGTTGGATATTGCATAGAAACCACCTTCCTGCCTGAGCAGCAGTATCTTATTACCCTCCATCAGCAATGGTTTCTTATTGCCTTCATCCAACTCACTTTCGTTTATTGCAAAGAACCATGGGACCAAAACCTCATACCTCCTTCAGGATATCTTTTCAAGTTAAAGCAGAACGAGCACTCCCCCTCCTTCGACTTTGTTCTCGTAGGTATCAAGGGTTGCGTCTTTATCCCCGAGGTGCTTACCTGTCCTTGTATCATATTCCCATCCATGGCAGCCGCATTTAAGGATATGTTCATCAATGAAAGTACCCTTGGAAAGTCGGCAGCCCATATGGCCGCACTTACCATAGAGAGAATGGATTTGCCCATTTTTCCTAAAGATAATTATGGGAGTATCCTTTACCCTGACAAACTCTATGCTCTCATCAGTCAAATCTTTTTCTTTTAGTGCAAAGAACCAGGATTTCTCCGGCATATGTTAACCTCCCATAGGTAAGCAGGGATTCAAAAATATAAATAATTGTCGTGAATTATCAAAGGACAGGTCAGGAGGGTACAGGGTCCGGCTTGCCTTGGAAATAACGGTACTCCTTAACTAGGAGGAACGTGCTCAAAAGACCCGCCATCAGGTCGGACAAGGGGAACGCCAGCCATACACCGGAAATATCAAAATAACGCGACAGAAGAAGTACCAGCGGTATGAGGAAAAGTATCTGGCGGCACATTGAAAGAATAAAGGAAGGCCTTGCTTTCCCGATAGCCTGGAATACTGTCGTACTGATGACGTTTATTCCAATTATAGGAGTTGCAAGGACCATGATTCTCAAAGCTGTCTCTCCGTTAGCTATCAGGTCCGCATCCGTACTGAATATACCAAAGAATGTGCCAGGGAACATGAACAGCACGGCAAAACCCAGGAAACCTATAGCAGTCGTGATTTTCAGTGACAATTTTATTGATTCATTGACCCTTGTGAAGTTCTGTGCACCGTAATTATAACCGACAATAGGCTGCAGCCCGTGAGAAACTCCTATTATAGGCATCAGGATAAGCATTGTCATGCGGCTTGCGATCCCGAATACTGCAATGGACAGGTCCCCTCCGTAAAAGGCAAGCACGTTGTTCAGTACCAGCATCATGAGACTGCTCGATGCGCCCATCACAAATGAACCAAAACCAATGAATGTGATCTCCCGGAGTGTCACATACTCAGGAACGATATTATGCAATCTAAGTTTTAGGGGGCTTTTGCCTGCAAGATAATAATGCACAAGATATGCCGTGCCTGCCAGCTGTGCGAGCACTGTGGCTATCGCAGCGCCGCGGACACCCATATCAAAACCGAATATCAGGATGGCGTCGAGGACTATATTAAGGAGCCCGGAGAAAACCATATTGTTCATGGCAACTTTAGCATTGCCTTCCGCCCGCACCAGGTTGTTCAGCACGAATCCGAAAGTGAAAGCGAAAGTGCCCTGTAGTATGACCACTGAATAATCCCTTGCATAGGGCAGGTTGTCCGCTGTTGCACCAAACATTCCCAGTACTGCATCAACATTGGAGAGAAGCAGTAAAGGAAGAGCAATGCTTGCCATCAGGGTGTAAGCAAAAACATTACCCAGGGTTTTTTCTGCTTTTTTAGCGTTCCCCGAGCCAAGCATTCGGGAGATAAAGGAAGAACCTCCGACACCTATGCCCAGGGACACTGCCATGATAAGCATCTGCAGGGGAAAAGCAACGGATATTCCCGCAATTCCCAGTACGCTATGCTCTCCAAGGGCTCTCCCTACAAAGATTGTGTCCACTAGGTTATAGAATGCCTGCACAAGCAGGCCTATGACCGCAGGGGCGGAAAGCTTCCATAATAAACTGTTTATCTTTTGAGTTCCCAGAAATTCACTTTTACCATTCATATAGATATCCTGAGATCAGATATTGTTTCTTTCTGCTGATTTCACATCAGAGCTTATATCAAATTCTTCCAGGGTGGCCAGGCCCTTGCCAAGCAGCCGGGAAAATATCTCTTTTTCGTCCTCGGAGAAAGCCGACAGAAGGATACCGTTCCATTGGGTCAGAGTTTTATGTATCACCGGAATGAGCTGTTTGCCACTGTCGGAAATGAATACTCTGTATATTCTGCGGTCATCCTTGTCCCTCGTGCGGGTGATGTATTCTTCGCCTTCAAGGTCCCTGATAGCTCTTGTTGCAGTAGCTTTGCTCAGGTTCAGATGCCTGGCAAGGCTTTCCTGTGAGCATCCATCCCAGCGGGAAAGGGTCAGCAGGAATGCAAACATCGGTCCTTTTAATCTATAGGGCTCAAGCACCCTCTCAATATAGAGGTGGTTATGAGAAGAAATGAAACCTATTTTTTTGCCGATAAGTTCGGGTTGTTCCATGAGATGCACCTGTGAGTATAATAGTTTCATCTGAAACTAAACCGTTTAACGTGAAACTAATATAAAAAGACTTCTACTAGACCCTATACCGTAATTATCCTGAAAAATAATCAAAAATCAGAAATAACCGGAAGGCACAGCCTTCCAGTTATCCGGTGCATTTCCCGTTCCTGAACTTACATCAATGAAGTATTCATTATTGTAGTAATACCACAATCTTGTGACCGAGTAATGCCTGTCCTTAAAGTAGTAGAAATCCATATTTGCAGTGTCGGTGTCTACAACGCAGCCTGCATCATCATCGTAGTAAGGACCAAAGGTAGCATCCAGCGGGAACCATTCCCCCTCCTCGTAAACCTCCACCCAGGCATGGCCTCCGCTAATTCCCGAGAGGCTGACCTCACCTATAGCTACCCTGACCGTACTCTCATCGTATTCATCTGATGCTATCAGCAGTGAAGCCAGTGCATTGGCCTGATCCTCACAATCACTTACGATGGTGCCTGGCACTGGATTGGTGCTGTAGGACGAGGTATCGTACAGGAACTGTGACGGATACAGCCATGTTTCCTGCTTTCCTGTGAGAGTCATATCAGATACCCATACCCAGGAGACAGCAACCTGATAAATGCGGTATTTATCGTCCAGACCTTCCTCTTCCAGATAATAGGTGACTGCATCATCATACGGAGTGACATACTCCTGGAAGTATGACACGCCAGCCAGCCGTGGAGTGTTCTGCTTCAGGAAATCTGCAAGTTCCTCCCTGTTGAGCATGTTATCCTGCATAACTACCGAAGGCTGTCGGACAATACTGTTCTTTTCATAGAAAGAGGGGGAGTTACCCGGAGCCGACATCCTGCCATTGCGGGACTCATGCATGCTCTGCATATTCATACCAGGTCCGGTTTTCTGGTAACCCGGAAGGGATACAGCTGAAAGCCCATCTGCACTAAGCTGACTTGTTGTGGCACGATCTTGAATGATCGAATAGACCGAACATAGTAAGATCATTGCCATTAAGAAAGACAAGACTACTTTTCCCATTATGATCGACCTCGAAATAAAAAGTGCCTGTACGGGCAAATCATTTACCCGCACTAAGCACCATTGTTCCAATCCTTTATACAGCGTTTATTCATACCTCAATGCGTCTACCGGCCTCATCTTCGAGGCATTGTAAGCAGGCACCACACCTGAAATTATACCTATGAAGACAGCGATGGAAATACCCAGGAGCATCAGTTCCGGGGAGAGGGTGGAACCCATGGAGGATCTCATCATCGTCAGTCCCAACGCCGGTAGCAGGGACGTTAGCCCGAGACTCAGTACGATACCGAGCACTCCACCGACAAATCCCACCAGTGCCGAGTTGACCAGGAATATCATCATGATGTCCTTGTTCTTGGCTCCAATAGCCTTCATGGTTCCTATTTCCCGCGTCTTCTCCATTACCGAAGTGAACATCGTGTTTGCAATACCTACCGAGCCGACGACCAGGGAAACAGCTGCTATGGCTCCCAGGAAAAGGCTCATCGATGACATCATCTCACTGACAGACTCTGCCATGGATAGTGAGTCGCTTACACTGAAGTCACGGTCCTTTTCGTTCATGACATGCCTTGATATCATGAGCTTCTTTTCCACGTCTTCAACCACGGTCTCTACATTTGTGACATCGTTGACCTTGATGACGATGGAATCATACACATTGTTTTCTGCGTCCTCTATAAGTTCGACTGCAGCATCTATGGGCATTATCACGGCATTGTCATCCTCACCTGATGCAAGTATGCCTATCACCCTCACGGATTTTCCGTTAACTGTAATGACCCGGTTCAGGCCGACTGGGCTATCGTACATGTCATTGGCAACCCTGTAGCCTATCACTGCAACGAACTTGTCTGCTGGCTCCAGCAGCCTGCCCGACTCCAGATCATATGTGACGGTGTACTGCCATACCTGGGGATCGACACCTGTGATGGAAAGGTCTGCAGACTTAACCATATAGTACACGGACTCACGCCCTGAGATCTTGCCATACATATAATCGATGTTATCCACCAGTTTGAGCGCCCGAAGATCCTTATTTGTAAGTTCCGCATCATCTGAGGCAGACGAGGAGTCTCCACCACTGCCGCCCGGGGGTCCCATGGCTGAGAAGGCCCTGGTGTAGCCCGGAGTAACGGTAATAGTAGTCAGATCCATATCAGCAAGGCGGTTCTCCATATCTGCTGACATGCTGTCACTTATAGACATGATGGTAACGACCGCGCCGACTCCGATGACAATGCCTATTATAGTGAGCCAGCTTCTGATCTTGCTGTGCAGCAGGATGTTGGTTGCAAGCTTAAGATATGTCCTTCGTCTCATTGCCCTTCCTTCAGGATCTTCCTCTTCAGTCCCTTTAAGTGGTTTGACAATTCCTCACGGATATTCTCATTGGACTGGCCTGCTTTCCTCTTCCTGTAGTAGAGAGCTCCGCCTGCAAGGACAACCAGTGCCAGGCCATACATCAGGTAGCTGCTGTCAGATGTCTGCTGGGACCTTCCCCCGGGACCCATTGCTGCAGAGGCGGCACCTGTTGCGGACAGGTCTATAGGGACGCTTTTGTCCACAGACAATCGCTGGCCTGTGGAATCCGTGTACTCTATCAGTACCAGGAGGTTATTCCTTGAACTGGAAGATTGCGATTGTGTCGTATTAGAAGAACTTGCCTGTGCCTGTCCCGGCCTTCCGTCAGATGAACCTGTCGGCACCATACTGGAAGAAGTGACAGAGAAAGATGTGATGGTGTAATCTCCCTTTTCAAGGTTTCCAACTATAGTGGAAGTACTTCCTGTTGCCTTGAAATTTTCCTGTTCAGGTATGGACACCTTGACAGAATAAGCCTGGTTATTACCTACATTCGCAAGTGACAGGGAAACTTCGCCTGCACTGCTCTCTGAATAAGTCACATCGAAATCCGTGCCGCCTCCTACAAAGAGACCAGCTTTTGTCTTGATGGTACTCTCATTGGAATCATAGTCCTGGAAAGTCAGCGTGATGTCAAGCTGGTACAACCCGGGGTCTGCGTTCACGTTGGCCATAACCGAATAGGTTACTGCTACAGACTCACCTACACCAAGATAACTTATGTGCTTGGTATTGTCTGAGTAGACTGGGAGGATGACACCATTTGAGTCTTCCCATGAGACAGCCATATTCTTGAGAGGAGAAGTACCGGTGTTGGTAATAATGAACTCAAGGGGTTCTACGGTAGCAAGGTCAATATTTGACTTACTAATAGTAACAACCTGTGCATACTCCTTACCCTGTACATCGACTGCAACCGTAGTTGTTACAGCTGATTCGCTGTCGCTGTCTTTAACGGATATATCAATATCATAGGTCTTCTTTGCCGCGTCGGCATCTACTTTGAGTTTGAATTTGACTACTGTGGCATCATTTTCATCCTGACGGGCTTTCAGATAGGATATGGTCTTTGAAAGTGACTCACTGGATGCCTGAGAAAAGGGATATTCTGGATCCACTGCAATGACCACGTTGGTAAGGTCCTTGTTCCCCACGTTCTGTACTGTCAGTGTAAGTTCTACGACCTCGCCTGGTCTTGCAGGACTCGGGCTCTGGCTCATAACACTGATGTATACTCCATTGGCAGTATTGGCACTGCTTGATAGTGCTGCTGATGCCGAAGTAGCGGATAGTATCAAAAATAATACTAAAATAAGGATTTTTCTCATTTATATCACATTGTCTCTCTGATCATATCATTTTCTGATCACATTGCTTCTCTATGTATCTTTTCTACTTTCTCGACCATGCCATCCCTGATGTGTATTACCTTATCGGCATACTGCACCGGCTTGTGATCGTGAGTAACGATGATGATGGTCTTTCCTTCGTTCCTGTGCAGATCGCTCAGGAACTCGAGGATGTAACTGCCAGTCTTACTGTCAAGGTTGCCTGTAGGCTCATCTGCAAGGATTACCTGGGGATTTACTGCAAGGGACCTTGCTATTGCGACCCTTTGCCTCTGTCCGCCTGACAGCTGCGAGGGCAGGTTTTTCTTCTTATCTGAAAGCCCGACAACTTCCAGCAATTCTCCTGCTCTCTTGCGGGCATAAGAGGGATCAGCTTCCTGGAACTCCAGCGGAAGCATAACGTTCTCTATTGTATTTAGCGTGGGAATCAGGTTGAACTGCTGGAAAATGAAACCTATCATCTGGCCTCTGATCTGGGCAAGTTCGGATTCCCCGAGCGTCGAGATGTCTTTGTTATTCAGCTCCACAACACCCCTGCTGGGAATGTCAAGGCAGCCTATGAGGTTCATCAGCGTGCTTTTCCCACTGCCGCTTGGCCCCAGTATCACAACGAATTCACCTTTGTTTATTGTAAGATTGACCTCTTTGAGTGCATCAAAGGTGATCTCACCCATCTGATATGTCTTCCAGACATCACGCAGATTCAACAGAGGTACACTGCAATCATTCTGGAATGACTGATCATCTGACGGGATAGATCCGGTTTTCAACATCTCCAGCTCCATCGTCATTACCAGTGAAAATCACTTCTGCGCTCCCAGGGAGGAGAAATATTCGACAGGCGATCGAGTTGCTCAGGAGTCAGCTTCCGGATAAGAGCCGGGGCCACGTAAGTATCATTGGAGCTAATTGCCTGAGTACGGGATTCAATGAATTGTTTAAATATATCCTTCATGCAATACTTCCTGACTCGCAGGAGGCACCCGTCTACATAAAGGGGGCCTCCGAACGAGAGATTGGTTGTCATATATGGTGGTACTTTGTGTGCTTAGTGGCACTCCGGGCCTTGTTACTAGCATCCCGGAGTGCCACCTCGCGGGGGTGGGCGATACTCGTCAGCAATTATCTTGCTGACAATGCCTGAATTAGCCAGTTTAAATAAAGCATACTTACAAATAAAAGTCAAAATGGCACTATTTTCCATGAATAAAGCTTTATAAGGAGCTTTTTGGAGAGTCAACCCTTTATATGGAGCGCATATGCTTATTGCAGGTAGATAAAGAAAGATATCCGTTAAAAAGGAGACAACAGTTCTTTACACTGAATGGAAAAACATTACCAGTTAATTAAAGCCTGATAGAAAGCAGGGCGAAAATGTGAAGATCAGCTCTTGTCTTCTACAAGGAACAGGATGTTACCCCTTCCCTTTTTAAATTTTTGGATCTTTCCTCTTTTTTCGAGGTCAAGAAGCATGAGACTTACTTTACCTTCAGAGTATCTCAAACGTTTGCGCATATCTTTTTGTGTGATCCTTCCACCCTGGGACCTGAGGATATCCAGTATTTCCTGCAGGTCTGCAGGAATAGGTCCGGAAGACAGTTCAGTGGCCTTTCTATCTGAAATATTTAACTCAGGGATGAGGACATGCTCTGGAGGTATATCGCTTACCCCATCTTCCTCCTCAGAAGATACGATTTGTAGCTGTACCTCAGGAACCTCATGATCAGCTTTGATAAGTGCAACAGTATTATGTTCGGCTTTAACAGGCTCAAAAGCAGCAGGTTCCAGTAAAACCAGGTCAGCAGTAAGAGAGCTTGTTCTCCTGGAATGAGAAACATCTGGTGACCGCTCGCTCTTATAACGCACCTGGTAGAACAGAATCAACAGGACTAAGATAAGCGTTAGTGATGCTCCTATTAGAATTCCGCTGCTATCTCCTGAAGATGAAACTGCTGTATCCTGGCCTGTATTCCCCGGGCTAACCACAATAGCATCGAGCTCCGTGTTCGTATAAGAAGGAAGCAGGAGCAGGTCCACGACATAGCTGCCTTCATTGGACACAGTGATTGCCTCTTCCCCATAATGGGTCAATGCATCGTTCTGGTAATATTTTGCTTTTATCAGGTAGGTGCCGCTTGGAAGGTCAAAAGAGTAAACACCGGATTTTGCCACCATCGACTGTACAGGAGTAGAGTTCACTTCGACCAGTGTATTGTCAAGAGGTTCGAATGTACTCCATTCATAAGCAACACCGTGTACTGTTGCAACTCCGGAAGCCATGCAAAGCCCCGGCATTAATAACAATACAGCAACGCAGCTTATGTACAATATGAATTTCATTCACATCAACAATTGCTTTTTGCTATATCAAGTATTCTCAAAAAGGGAAGGTTTCCATAGCTGCCTTTTTGCAGGGACGTTGCCATTCTCAAGATAATAGATGCCATCCCCGAAAAGCTCGGCTCTGCCTTTCCCTGTGGCGACAAGGGAAATATCGTCCCCTATGATCTCTACCATGAATCCTGAGCCTGATATCCGTATATTACCAGTCACATTATCATATGATATGGCCTTCTGCTTCAGCTCAGTAGTTGAGACTTCAGGTATCACATCATTTTCCAGCCTGACAGACACATCGTTCTCAAAATCCACGTAAGAGATTTTTCCGCCGGAGAGAGACAGGTTGATATCCAGGTCACCTAAAAGAACAACAGTACCATTACCCTGTGCAACCAGGTCGGCATTTTCCGGTATCCCTGCGTGGGGAGCAAGATAGGGGCTCAGCTGATCGAATATGCTTTTAAGTCGGTGGCTTGCCTCAATGATGCTTTCCCTTGAGCTTTCCAGGCATTCTTCCTCACTCGTACATATCCGGGTGCTGGCTTCAGAGTCATTCACAGGGACTGTACCTGATGATGCATTTGATGACATTTCCATGTACATCCTGGCATCTCCTACCAGCAGAGTGTATTCATCAAGCAGAATTTCCATGTTCCCAACATCTTCACCTTCCTGCTTTAATCTGTCAATGCTGTCTGCAAGGCGCCGGGACATTCTCTCGGACTTAAGAATGATATCTTCAAGCATTGCCCGATCATCGGTAATCAGTTGTGTATCCTGCTCAAAGAACATGCCCTGAAACTGGTCATCAAAGTGTTTATCACCTGGTGGATGCCTTGGGAAGGACATGGGGCCTTCTCTTTTGTCTCCCGGTGAGCTGATGTTGTCCGGGCCGGTAAAGGCCGATATGATGACCATGGACATAAGGATCATCAGGAATACAATCGGTGCCCTTTTCATTTAAAATCACATCTTACCATGTTAATCATTTTTACTTCCTGTAGCCTATTGCCAGGTCGAAAGTTCATGTGCTTTATGAAAGTCTCTGTTGAATATAAACATACTTAATAGTATAGCAAAAATGTGATTGCAATTGCACGATACAGAGCTCAACAGAAGGGTTTTGGACGCATCAATACTTTAAGGCATCCCCTAGATGAGAAAAAGCGCCTATACGGATTTCAATTTGCTAAGCCAGCTCATTTAACTCATTTTTGCCTGCTATTCACCGACAATGCAGATATTTCCTGTGGCTGCAGATTTGGTATCAAAGATTATCTTGTAGCTTACACAAATTATCTTCATGCCTATCCTCCTTCCTGACTACACCTGGTCCTTTTTCTGTAACCATTGGCAAGATAATAGAAGATAATGGGCGCTTAAATAGCATTTAAAGCTTGTTTCAAGCTTTGAAAAGCAATAAAGCTTTATGAAAGCTTCTTTTTGAGATATAGATGCTCAAATAGCACTCTTTTGTTAAGTATGCTTATATTTTCAGCTGGTAATTTTGAGAATGCCGTGCCAGCAGTGAAAGAGAACGGGACTGGATCTGGCACATATAACTTAAAAGGAGGAAAAAAGTGAAATGAAACTACACGGAAAGAAAGCATTGGCCTATCTTTCTCTGATGCTTGTGGTATTAAGTGTAATACCCTCAGGTGCGATCAGCAATGAGACCGGCATTCAGAATGCAACGGACATGCCAGACTTTGCAGAGGGCAAATTCAAGGGAAGGGGACCAATGGAAAGGTCAGCTATGGAAATCCCGGAGTTTGAGACTGAAGAAGAAGAGATGGCATTCTTAAAGGAGAAAACGGTCGAATCTCTCGAGAAAAGGATAGATATGGCAGAAAAGATGCTCGAGAACATCGATGGGACAGACAGTAAGAATGTGACTGCAGAATCTCTTGAAGAGGAGATCAGCGAACTTAAGATATTACTCGAAAAGATTAACTCTGCCACAACTCTGGAAGAACTTAAAGAGCTCATGTCCGAATCCATGAAGATGGGAAAAGAAGGCATGAAGATGGGACAGGAACGTGAAATGAGGGGCAATGGGCCTGGAAAGGAAATTCCTGAATTTGAAACCGAAGAAGAAGAGATAGAGTTCGTAAAAGCAAGGACCGAAGAGTCAGCGAAAAGGATGATTGAAACATTGGAAAATATTGATGTTGAAAAGACCGACTCTGAGAACATCACAAGCGAGGATGTTGAAGCAATACTTGTCCAGCTTGAGGACATCAAATCAAGACTCAATAGCGAAGACCTGACACTGGAAGATCTTCAGGAGATCAAGGAGATCATGTCAGGAATAATGGACACCATCAGGGAAGCATGCCCTGCCCCTGCAAATGAAAGAGGAGCATTCCCGGGACACCGCGGGAACAGGGAGGGAATGACAGCGTAATTTGAGACCAACAATTAATGTGTACTACCAGCTGAAGAGATGGGGCCTCTGGCCCTGTCTCACTACACATCGGCTCATTCTGAGGATGAACAATGAGAGAGATAATAAAAAAGACCAATCTACCAATCACAATATTGCTGATGCTGTTGACTTTAGCGGCGCAGGGAGTATATACCACAGAGAACTTTACAGTACCGGGTGCCCAACATTTGGATTTCGACGATATCAGGAACAAGAGCCGTGAAATGATGGCGATAAACATCGAATCTATCGGCACCATGCAATCCAGCGAGGACTATGAGGAACTGGAAGGCGGGCGCCTGGGAAATGAAGCCCCGGATAAAGAGAATAATGGATTGTTATCCGGTCTGATCAACAAGATAAAGGCAATTTTCAGTTAAACTTTGGGATGATCGGATAAACTGGATACAGGCAGCAGATTGTATTCTGCCTGCAACTTTTGTCCCATAACTCACAAACCGGCAAGCCTTAATCATTCCTTATATACCCCATCTCCGGTGACAAGCCTGCCGTTTACAGTGACCCAGCCGTCCTGGGGCCCTGACAACAGAACATTCATCCATTCACTGTAGCTGTTCCATTGCCAGCCCAGAATCCACCACTCATTATATCCGGTCATGCTGACAGATATCTCTACCTGGGCATCAGGAGAAGCTTCGTACTGCACATAGATACGACTTTCATAGTTATGGATATTCTGCGAGCTGTCGAGGTCATATTTTGGAAGGAGGACCATCTCCCGCCCAAAAGGGTTCTTTGTGTCTATGATGTGGTCGGCGGGCACCATTGTTGCAAAGGAGATATGATCCTGAACAGGCGTTTCCTCAGAATATCCATCAGATATCACAGGCTCTATTGCCCGGAGCGGGTCGCTTTCATCGGATACAGGCATGGGGAGAGGACGGAATTTTGGGACTATCTTCTCAGTCTTCATGGAAAGCATAAGCCCGTGTTCAGTATCCACAAGAGCGTATTCCCATGAAGGATCATCGTTATTGAAGTTATTCTTTACAATATCCTGTCCAACTGAAGACGCGTTATCCATAATAGGAATCGGGATGTAAAGAGTTACGTTGCTCAGATTCGAATTCGTAGTGAGCGTGACATCATAGTCATAACTGCTGTGGAAGCTATCTTCATACATCGCTTGTTTCTGGCCTGCCCACCAGAAAGATAACACTCCCGCAGACACGACAAATACCAGAACAAAGCCAGCTATTATTTTATAAGAAGGTTTCATGTTTTACACTCTGAAATTACGGATAATGATGAATAAAAGAATACCCAAACGAATATAATTATTGTCTATAACATTGCCTAATAATTTGTATATAAATCTAAGTAAATAAATGAGTAAAGGCAAATTTAAACAAGTCCAATTTATTTTTAACAGCAAGGTATAACTCTACCTTTTTATAATATTCAAGCGCAGTTTTTGCATGGACTGTTTAGGAACAAGAGGAAGTATAACACAGGCGATTGAATGAAAATCAACAACAAAGACGATGTTATTAAGGCCATTGAAACGCACAATGTGAAGTTCATACGATTGCAGTTCACGGATATCCAGGGAACAGTAAAAGATGTCGAGATTCCCGTTACACAGATAGAGAAAGCATTGACCTTCGGGATCTCCTTTGACGGCTCTTCTATCGAGGGGATGGTGAGAATCGATGAATCAGACATGGTACTTAAACCGGATACCAGGACCTTCGCAATCCTTCCATGGGGCAGAGATAAGGGTGTCGTTGCAAGGATGATATGCGACGTTCACCTTCCCGACGGCAGGCCCTTTGAGGCTGACCCGCGCTTTGTCCTCAGGAAAGTAATGAAGGAAGCGGAAGAGATGGGATTCCAGCTCAATGTCGGTCCTGAGCTTGAGTTCTTCCTG
Organism: Methanolobus psychrophilus R15; assembly: GCA_000306725.1. GTDB lineage: Archaea > Halobacteriota > Methanosarcinia > Methanosarcinales > Methanosarcinaceae > Methanolobus > Methanolobus psychrophilus. The sequence continues at coordinate 1,354,232 of CP003083.1, forward strand.
TTCGCCAAGGAAAACGGCAAGGCCACTACAATACCTAACGATTACGGACGCTACTTTGAATTTGCCCCTACCGACCTTGCAGAGGATATCAGAAGGGAAATAGTGCTTACACTCACAGACCTTGACTTTGATATCGAAGCCTCGCATCACGAATGTGCCTGCGGGCAGCACGAAATTGACTTCAAGTACGACGATGCGCTGACAACGGCCGACAATGTAGTGACATTCAAGTACGTTACCAGGACCATTGCAAAGATCCACGGGATCCATGCCACCTTCATGCCAAAGCCAAAAGCCAACGAGAGCGGATCCGGCATGCACGTCAACCTGTCACTTTCAAAGGATGGGAAGAACGCTTTCTATGACCCCGAAAAAGATATGCAGATCAGCGATATTGCCAGATACTTCATAGCAGGTGTAATGGACCACATTAAGGCGATCTCCTGTATCGCGAACCCGCTTGTCAACTCCTATAAAAGGATAGTACCGGGTTACGAGGCACCTGTATATATCACGTGGTCAGGCGCAAACCGCAGCTCCCTTATCCGCATACCTACCCCTCGTGGGAACAGTACAAGGACAGAGCTCAGGAGCCCGGACCCATCCTGTAACCCATACCTTACCTTCGCGGCAATACTCGCTGCAGGTCTTGACGGTATCAGGAACAAAAAGATGCCGGCAAAGATAGTTGACTATAATATATTCGACCTGACAAAGGAACAGCTAAAAGAAAGAGATATCGAGACACTGCCGGGCACACTCAGTGAGAGTGCAGATTACCTGGAGAAGGATGCATTCCTCAGGGAGAAGCTCGGAGCGCACGTGCATGACAACATCCTCAGGCTTGCAAGGGCTGAATGGGATGCGTACCGCATACAAGTCCATGAATGGGAGATAGAGAGATACCTTAATACCGTTTAAAGAATGCAGCGGGATATCGTTATCAGAGAAACAACCAGAGAAGACTTTCACAGGGTCCTGCGTTTCATTGAACTCGTAGATGGGGATTTTTATCCCCCTCTCAGTAAAAGGGGAGACGGAGGCATCTCTGAAAGAGTAAGGACATCTCTTGCCACTTCCAATGCAAACTATGTCGTTGCGCAGATGACAGAACCGGAACCATCCGATGATTTGCAGGGATTTGTTTCAATGGTCGGATTCACCCGAATGTGGCAACAGGAAGATGATGCTTATATCAATTTCCTGGCTACACATCCTTCTTACCGTAAGAACGGCATAGCGCATTTATTGTATAGCAGACTCGAAGAGATACTTCTTGAAAAAGGCGTCAACAGGGTCTACCTTTGCACATGGTCAGGCAACCTGAAAGCTATCCGTTTCTATGAGAAACTGGGATACATGGCATATTCTATTGTCCTTAACGACAGGGGCAATGGGATAAACACCCTCAATTATAGGAAAGGATTGGATCGGAAGTTCCTGATGAGTGCAAAACAATAATATATGATGATGATATCGATTAAGGTTTAGATAGTTCTTAATTGTTGCAGCATTAGTGCATGCGCATTAAAACAATCCCCATCATCGCGAATATGTCTGCAGGCTCAAATGACTTTCAGTCCAGACCGCTTTGACATTTTAAAATACCGGACACGGATACCCTTTGCATGGTTAGTTAGAATAGAGGAAGTGTTGGGTACCGTGCCCGTTAAACCAATGTCCTATTTCAACATTCCTCTGGCATCCTCTCCATTTTCTTTGTGGAAAGCTTTTTGATGGATTCCAGGTTTACGCCCTTTTCCAGAGACAGTTTGCCGTTCCCTATCGCACTGGTGACGAACTGTCTGCCTGTGGGGTTTCGAATTATCAGGGTTGTGTAGCCCTGAGGACTTCCGATGGAGCCTGCGGAAATATCTGAATGGAGAGCAGTGAGGTCTGTACATATTTTACAGCCAGGACGCACACAGTCCTCCACTTCATTGAGGGAGAGGACTGTTAGCGAGCCGTCCTTCAGTGTTATTTCCAGCTTGCCTTTCACATCGAAACGAGTGATATCCAGAGGATCGAGATTCTTTTGTGCAATGAGCTTGTCCTGCACGAGTTTTTCATAGTCGAAGGTCTCTGTACAGAACAGGCCCACGACCAGACGGATGTATTTCCTGAAAGGCCTCAGTAGGTCAAGGTCGCTCTCACGCATCTGATGGATCGCTTCCACGACACATGGGACCCCGACAACCGCTACGTTGGTAAATTTGCGGTTGATAATGGCCTCTTTCAGGGATGCTACAAGGGGCACCCACCAGTTATAGCGGCTTCCTGCATGATGCACAAGGGCTTCACCGGATGTTATCACGGCTGATGACGGCCGCAGGGTCCATGGGTCTTCAACGACCGTCACCACTGCATCGATCATGCCCTGTTCCAGCGCATTTGCAAGTATAGCTGTTACCGCACCGCCGCTTTGCTTTCTAGGAATGCCGAACTCTGCTTTTGCAGAAACTATGTCGATATAAGTTCCAATTACTTCTGGTTTGCCAGGGTGGAGCCTGGGACATACCTCGTAGCATGCGCCACATGGCACACCATCGTTAACTTCCTTGCAGTAACCGCTGTTTAGAGGATGTGCCGAATCTGCACCGGTTCTAAAGAAGATGGCATCAGCAGGGCACACTGCTACACATGCTCCGCATGATGCGCACTTGCCTGTCTCCCATACCTCTGCCTTAAGATCAAGATAATTTTTACCTGCCATGTGATCACTCCCATGTGTACTTGCCTGCAAATGGCCTGCTGCTTGCAGGTATTATGCGGGTGTAATTGGTATCCAGGAACTGGGAGGGGTCAACCTCGATCCGCTCACAGAACTCCGTTATCAGTGGTGATAAGCGATTCAGGTCATCCTCTGTAAAAATGACCTTCCGGGCTCCGACACCAAGCAGCCGGTCTTCGATGTCCCCGCGCAGGATAATCTCTCCTCCATGGATACCGCTTCCTATACCCCTGTCCTTTACGGCAACTTCATGCCCTATTCCAAGAACAATGATAATTCCGCCTGCCATATACTCTCCCAGGAAGGCATGGGTTGTACCGCCGACCGCTAGCACAGGGCGCTTCTGATCGTACTCTTTCATGTGAATGCCGCCCCTGTAGCCGATATCGCCCCTGACGAACACTCTGCCTCCGCGCATGCTGTGCGCCACAGCATCACCTGCGCTGCCGTGAATGACAATGGTACCGTTGTCCATCGTGTTCCCGGGTGCATGCTCACTATCGCCGTGTACAATACACTCCGGACCGCTCATGAACATTCCAAGATCGCCTCCGGGCACGCCGTTGATAGTTATCCTGACATTGCTCCGGAGCCCGTTCGCAATGAAACGCTGCCCGAGCACATTATCGATCACGATCTCTCTTACACCTGATGCCACTGCCTGCCGTATCATCTTGTTCAGCGGCGTATAGTGCATGCCCTTTGCGTCAATAGTCATTGTTTCCACGTTATCAGGCCCCCACTGGGTCTACATTCAGAACCTTGAGCATGCCTTCATCCAGCATATAGCCACGCAGTCTCTCACGGTTACCGCGCAGGCTCTCGATACTGTTGATTCCTGCGGCACCCATCAGTTCGCTCAGTTCCAGGGTCCAGGCATGGATAAGGTTTGCAACATGCTGTGAGCCGACATCCGTATCGATACGGTTCACAAGATCAGGCTGCTGTGTGGCGATACCCCATGGGCAGAGACCACGATAGCAGTTGCCGCACACCCTGCATCCCAAAGCTATGAGCGAAGCGGTACCGATGTAAACTGCGTCTGCTCCAAGTGCTATGGATTTTGCGAGGTCCGCGCTGTTGCGTATGCCTCCGCTGGCTATGACCGATACTTCATTCCTGATGCCCTGGTCATTCAGTTTCTTGTCAACGGCTGCAATTGCAGCTTCTATAGGGATGCCGACGTTGTCCCTGAACACCTTTGGTGCTGCACCGGTACCACCACGGAAACCGTCAATCACAACGGCATCTGCAGAAGACCGGGCAATGCCTGCAGCTATGGCTGCGACATTGTGGACAGCGGCTATCTTGACAAAGATAGGTTTCTTCCATTCCGTAGCTTCCTTGAGGCTGCGCACAAGCTGTGCAAGGTCCTCTATACTGTAAATATCATGGTGGGGGGCAGGGCTTATAGCATCCGAGCCCAGAGGTATCATACGGGTGCATGAGACATCTGAACACACCTTCTCTCCGGGAAGGTGGCCGCCGATGCCTGGCTTTGCTCCCTGTCCGATCTTGATCTCAATGGCTGCGCCACGTTCCAGGTAATTGATATCCACACCAAAACGCCCGGATGCTACCTGAACTATCATATTGCTCTGGTAAGGGTAGAGCGACTCATGCATACCGCCCTCACCTGTACCCATGAAGGTCCCGGTCTTTGCAACAGCCTTGGCCAGGCTGAGCTGGGCATTGAGGCTGATAGCGCCATAGCTCATATGACCTATCATAAGCGGAGTATCGAGTTTCAGGTTCGGGGACAGCTCGGTCTTCAGCTCTATATCGCCCTTGTCACTCTTTGTGAACTCAAGCTTCGCGGGCTTCTTTCCAAGGTAGGTGCGCAGCTCCATGGGTTCCCTCAGCGGGTCGATGCTTGGGTTTGTGACCTGACAGGCATCAAGCACGAGCCGGTCAAAGATGATCGGATAATCCATAGCATTGCCCATTCCCGCCAGGATGATCTTCCCGGTGCGGGCCTGATTGATTATATCCTCACGGGCCTGTGCTGTCCACAGGGGGTGGCTGCGGTAATCCACGGGCTTTTCCTGCAGAGAGATGGCATCCCTCGGGCACATTGAAATGCAGCGGTGGCATGCTGTACACCTGCGGGAGTCTATCAGAATTTTGTCATCCTCTATCCTGTATACGCCATAGGAACAATTATCGACACAACGCATGCACTTCATGCACTGATCACGGTCAATACTGATCTTATACTTCAGAGGAACACTACCAAGGCTCATTGTGAAAACCTCCCCACGACGGGCTCGCCTGCTCTTGGCATATAAATTGACTTTACTTCGGGATCCATCACACGGATAGCTGCCTCTTCGCTGGAGATGTACAGGCGTGAGCCGTTCTCTCCCACTACAAGCGGGCGAAGCTTTATCCTGTCAGTGAACCCTACGATGCCCTTGCTGGTTGCAACCACGATGGCAAAGGGTCCGTTCATTAGTGCCGGGCCATATGTCAGGCGCAGTGTACGCTTCAGTTTCTGCTCTTTTTCAGGCAGCAAATCGATCTCATCCCAGAACTGGGGAGCCAGGGCTTCAACTATCATCTCGGAGGGAAGACCGTGCCGCCTTCCCAGAAGATCGAATAGGTACGCTACTACTTCCGTATCAGTGGACATCGTACACTTGTAGCCGTTGCTTTCCACGTAACTCCTGTTGGTACCGTAAGATGTGATCTCACCATTGTGCACTACGGCCCAGTCAAGCAGGTTGAACGGGTGCGCACCACCCCACCATCCAGGAGTATTGGTCGGGTAGCGGTTGTGTGCAAGCCAGATATAGCCCTTATAGTCCTCTATCCTGTAGAAATCAGCAACCTCCTCCGGCCAGCCTGCAGCCTTGAATACTCCAAGGTTTATTCCCGAAGAGAAGATCAGAGCCCCCGGGATGGTAGAGTTCACGGTCATCACAAGATGCTTGATGATATCTTCAGCAGGATTGTTACTGCCTACTATGAACTCGGTATATGGCCTATAGAAATATCTCCAGGGGATATGCTCCCTCTTCAGGCAGGGCTGCTCATAAGTCGGGATCTCTTCCTGATGAACTATCCTTCCCCACTTATGAAGCACCTCATCTACCTTGGATTTGGGTTCTACAAGGTTATCAAAAAATACATGAATTGCATAACAATCCGGATAATCGGGGTATATGCCATAAGCTACATACCCTGCTCCTTCTCCACTTCCTCTTTCGTTCATCAGACTCAGGGCCTTCTTTATACTGGAACCGTCCATTCTGGCCTTGGTCCGATCGATGACGCCTATTATTCCGCACATGTTTATCACTAGGACTATGTTTTTGGGTTTCGCATTATCAACTTCACGCCAGACCAAACCATGCAACGGCTGACAGAAGGATGGAAACCTTTCCGTAACTATAAATATGGAACAGCAGATAAATAAAGTGCTGCGTTAATATATTTTAAATAAATTGAATAAGGGTTTATCCCTTACCCAATTTACAAGATGCTCAGATAGTTATCTATCTCCCATTGGTGAACAATGGTCTTGTAGTCATCCCATTCAGCATTCTTTGCCTTGAGGAAACTGTTAAAGGTGTGCTCTCCGAGAACGTTCTTCATGAACTCGCTTTCCTTCATGAGGTCAAGTGCTTCCCTCAGGCTGCCTGGGAGAGCTTCGATACCTCTCTTTACCTTATCTTCTTCACTGAGCTTGAAGATGTTAACATTGGTTGCCTCAGGTGGTTCTATCTGGTTCTTTACGCCGTCAAGACCTGCGTGAAGCATTGATGCAAAGGCAAGGTACGGGTTACATGCAGGGTCAGGGCATCTGAGCTCTACTCTGGTACCAATTCCTCTTGTTGCAGGTATACGGATCAGTGCACTCCTGTTGGATGCAGACCATGCTGCATAGATAGGTGCCTCATATCCCGGTACAAGCCTCTTGTATGAGTTAACCGTGGAGTTGGTGACAGCCGCAAACTCTCTTACGTGCTTGAGAAGACCGCCGATATAGTACCTGGCCGTCTGGGAGAGACCGTCGCTTGTTTCGGAGTCATAGAATGCGTTCTTACCGTCCATCATGAGGGACTGGTTCGAGTGCATGCCTGATCCGTTCACACCATAGAGGGGCTTTGGCATGAAGGATGCATAGTATCCCTGATGGTAAGCAACGGACTTAACGACATACTTGAAAGTTACAACGTTGTCAGCGGTGGAAAGGACATCTCCGAACCTGAAGTTGATCTCATGCTGTGAAGGTGCAACTTCATGGTGGGAAGCTTCCAGCCTGAAACCCATGTCCACAAGTGCAAAGTCAATGGCCCTTCTGACATCCTGTGCAAGGTCAAGGGGCGCGAAGTCGAAATATCCACCGTTGTCTGTGAGCTGTGTGGTTGGCCTACCGTCAGCATCCAGCTTGAACAGGAAGAACTCTAGTTCAGGACCTACGTTCATTGTGTAGCCCATTTTGTCGGCTTCTGCGATAGCTCTCTTGAGGATGTACCTTGGGTCTCCTTCGAATGCCTTGCCGTTAGGTCTCTTGACATCACCGATAATACGTGCAACTGCACCTTCCTTTGGTCTCCATGGAAGGATCCTGAAAGTGGTCGGGTCTGGCATAAGCACCATGTCGGACTCTTCAATCCGTGTGAAACCTTCAATGGATGAACCATCAAACATCACACCATTCTTGAATACACTCTCAAGGTCTGTTGCAGGGATAGCCCAGCTCTTGACCATACCCAGAATATCTGTGAACTGGGTCCTTATGAACTTCACATCACGCTCTTCTACAATCTTTAACACGTCTTCAACGTTTGTGGGCTTTGATACTGACTTTGAGTTTACCATACAACTACTCCTCCATTTTAGGGGTGTAAGTAACCCATTACCTACTTTCAACTATATATAGATTTCTAAGCATAGGTCAATTCAGAGTTATTTCATCCACAATAGAGAATAACAAACATTCACTGATAAGATTAATTCCAGAGTGAGTCAAATATTGACTAAACCATCCGCCGTCCAACAGAGAATTAAAAAGTACCCACCATCTGGAAAGACTGATCAGCAATGCAGCAAATGTTTAATATAGGTAAGAACAGGAAATCCGATTCAGAAGCTGCCGCGACTTAAACTGGAAGATATCAGGGATTATAGTCTAATTTATATCACAAGATAAGGAATATGAGATATAACATGCCAGAAACCTCTTCCAGCGATCCCGAGCTTCTCAACAGGCTGAAAGCAGCCTGCAAAGACACGCTCAAATGCATGCAGTGCGGCGTATGCAGCGGCAGTTGTCCTTCCGGCAGGCACACGGCACTTAATATCCGCAGGCTGGTGAGAAAAGCAGCCAGAACTACGGACGTCCTGAAGGATGAGCAATTATGGATGTGCACTACCTGCTATAACTGCCAGGAACGCTGTCCGAGAGATATCGATATTGTAGACGTGGTACTTACATTAAGATCGATCGCAGTACATGAAGGCATTATGCTTGCGGAGCACACTAAAGTGAGCGAGCTTCTGCTGGAATACGGGCATGCGGTTCCGATAGATGAAGAACGCAGGAAACAGAGAGTAGAACTTGGGCTGGAAGAGATGCCTTTAACTGTCCACAAATACCCTGATGATCTCAAAGAGGTGAAGAGCCTCCTCATATCATGCGGATTTGACAGTCTTCTGGATAATAAGGGTAAAAGAAATGCAGAAACGGAGACGGGATGAAAGGATTATCGCTTTTCCTGGGGTGTGTGGTACCTAACAGGTACCCTGGCATAGAGATGGCAACCAAACTATGCCTTGCAAAGATGGACATTGATTGTGTGGAACTCAAAGGTGCTTCCTGCTGTCCTGCACCGGGGGTTTTCAGGTCCTTTGACACATCTTCGTGGCTGGCCCTTGCGGCCCGTAACATCGTTCTTTCCGAGGAGATGGACCGGGACATATTAACCATATGCAATGGCTGCTTCAGTACCCTGGCAGATGCGAACCGTATCCTGAAAAATGACCCGGCCCTTCGGGAACAGACCAACGGGCATCTTGCAAAGATAGGCAGGGAATTCAGAGGGAATATTGAGGTCAGGCACATCATCGAATATCTCCACAAAGAGGTAGGACCGGATAAAGTAAGGAGCTTTATTGAAAGGCCCCTGAACATCCGGGTGGCTGTGCATTATGGATGCCATCTTCTCAAGCCTTCCAGGGAAAGAGAGCTTGGGAGCTTTGAGCGTCCTGAGTTCTTTGATGAACTTATCGAGTGCCTTGGAGCCACAAGCGTAGACTATCCGGACAAGACCGAGTGCTGTGGAGCAGGCGGGGGCGTTCGCTCGGCACAGCGGGAAGATTCCCTGAGACTTGCACAGCATAAACTCTCACGTATCAAGGATGCGAATATAGATTGTATAGTCAATGCATGTCCTTTCTGCCACATGCAACTGGATGCCGGACAGGAAGAGATCAGGCAAAGGACCGGTATCGCGTACAATATACCGGTGTTACATTATACCCAATTATTAGGGCTTGCTCTTGGCTTCTCCCCGGATATGCTGGGCATAAACCTTAATGTTATAAAGGACAATAAATTCATTGGAAAAGTAGAAAATGGGCAGTAAAAGAGGCATCCTTACCAAAAACTTTAAAGTCCAGGATGCTATTACACAATACCGCACTGTGAGCGTGTGGCCTAGTCAGGATATGGCGGCAGCCTCCTAAGCTGCAAGCCGAGGGTTCAAATCCCTTCACGCTCGCCATTTTCTCTTTTTAGAACAATCACAACGGAGATTGACAATTGATAATAAGGAAAGCAAATGTTCAGGACGTTAACGCGATAAAGGATATTATAGAGCCTTACGCAAAAAAGGAGATCATGCTTCCCCGGCCCTTAAGCGAACTATACGAATCCATCCGGAATTTCTACGTGTGCGAGGAGGACGGAGAGATCATCGGCTGCTGCGCCATGCAGGTCAGCTGGCAGGATATGGCCGAAGTTCTCTCACTGGCAGTTAAGCCGGACTATACAAGGCAAGGTATTGGATCGATACTCCTGGATGCATGCCTGAACGATGCCAGGGAACTCAAAGTCAATACAGTTTTTACCCTGACATACGCCGTGCCCTTCTTTGAGAAAAAGGGATTCAATGTGGTGGATAAACAAACACTGCCCCACAAGATATGGAGCGGCTGCATAAAATGTCCCAAGTTCCCTAACTGCGATGAAGTTGCCATGGTAAGGAAACTCTAAGCGGCTCTGTGACCAGCCTGGGTAACCATGCGAATTTCAGTAAAATATTTTTTCAAAATAGAGGACGCCACCCTCTTCTTTCACTATAATGAAACCATGCCTTATGTACATGCCTGTTGCCGTATGCAGAGATAGGTCTGTTTTCAATACAGCTTTTTGATAATTTGCTGCTGCATAGGAAAGGGCTGCATTGAAAAGACCCCTGCCTATCCCCCTCCCTCTCCAGTCCTTACGCACATATATCCTCTTTATCTCACATGTATCGGGTCCTGCTTTTTTGACTGCCGACGTACCTGTCAATTCATCGCCTTCCAGTGCAATGAAAAAAGCACCGCCTTTTTCCACATAATTGGCCCGGATATTTTCAAGATCAGAGTCTTTTACCGGGTCGTATGCGAATCCTTCTTCCTGCAGTACTTTGAGAATCAGTGCCCTTGCTGAGCAGGAGTACTCATTTGAAAAAGGTATTATCATGATGAGAGATATACTTCCGGAGCTTTAAGGAAATCGAGAGCAACAGTATGGAATGCTCTGGCACCAAGGGTCAGGACGTCTTCATCGATATCGAAACTGCTGGAGTGGTTGCCTTCAAGCATGCCTTTTTCAGGGTTCCGTGTGCCAAGGATAGCGAAAATACCCGGTACTCTCTGCAGATAGAACGCGAAGTCCTCAGCGCCGAATATCCGATCAGCATTTTCATTGACAGCAAAGTTGTTACCTCTGAGCACTTGTGAAGCAGCCCCTGAAAACCTTACATCGTTCATCAGCACCGGATAGCCGGACTCTATTTCAAGCTCGTAACGCGGAAGACCGGCAAAACCTTCCCGTGAGTGCTTTGACATCAGCTGGTCAAGAACACTGCATATTATGCTCCCGATCTGTGCAGTATCCTGGTCATCGAATGTCCTGAAGCTTCCGTCAATCTCCAGCTCATCCGGAGTCCTGTTGAACTGACTGCCGGAGTTCAGAGCCCCGATACCAAAGACATAATTTGCAGGGTCCACACTTTTGGGTAGTTCTGAGTAAAGGGTTGAAATGAACTCTGATGCCACCAGAATAGGGTCGATGCAATATCCCGGAGTGGAATGATGACCTCCTTTTCCGAAGATTCGTATCCTGAAGCGGTTAGAGCTTGCCATGCATGGTCCCGCTTTGATGTTAAACACACCTGCCTCAACATCCCCGAATATATGGAGCCCTATGACAGCATCCACACCTTCAAGCCCACCATGCTTTATCACACGCTGGGCGCCTCCGGGAGGGACCTCTTCAGCAGGCTGGAAGATGAGGCGAACGGTGCCATTGAAACTGTCCTGACACTCTTTTAAAAGCCGGGCAGCACCAAGCAGGATAGCCATGTGGCCGTCATGACCGCATGCATGCATCACGCCTTTGTTGGAAGAGATATACTCTTTATTGTAGTCAGTCTGATTTTCAGTTACAGCAAGGGCATCCATGTCCGAACGGATAGCGATGCAAGGCCCCTGGCCCCTGCCATGGATATTGGCTATCACTCCTGTATCGGCTATTTTCTGACAGTCTATTCCAAGTTCTCCAAGGACAGACATAATTCTCTCCTGGGTCCGGTATTCAGCATAACTTAGTTCCGGTTCCCGATGGAATTCGCGCCTCAGATTTTTTATCCATTCATCAAGGGAGCTCAAAGGATTCACCCGAAGTATGATCATGCAATATTATTATGCAACAATGATACCGTAAAAGATAGAACCCGATGTATTTAACTCATATGAGTGATTCCTGAGATTGTTGCAAACCTTCCATATGTAAAAATGCAGCCCATTCACGAAAACACATCCGGATGATGCAAATGATCAAAACAAGGATAAGGGATTTCCTGATAACAAAAAATGATTGGATATTCGCTGTTTCCGACTATTTCCACCCCCACGGGATCAGATCGACTTTAAGGTATGTGCCCGACAAGGAGGGAGAGAGAGAACTCAACGGCACCCGATATAAAAAATATGATTTTGATGTTTCCTTTGACTTCATGAGGCAGAACAGGCCTGAGTGGGTCGAGGATGTCCATGTTGTGCCTGAGAGTGAGGTAAAACAGGTCCTCAGGCCTACTGAGGCGATAGACGCACTTACCATCTGGGATAAGAGAGTATCCATAATTGTAAAGACCCTTGAGGATGCCGGTGTTCCCAGAAATAAGATGGGTGTCACGGGCTCATTCCTGCCCGGACTGCAAAATGAGGGATCAGATATCGATTTTGTAGTATATGGCAAGGACTGGTTCACTGCCAGGGATGCCATAAGGGATGCAAAACTTGCGCAGGGACCAATAGAGGATATTGATGAGGACATGTGGAGGAAGATATACAACAAGCGTATACCCGAGATCAGCTTTGAGGAATTCGTCCTCCATGAAAAAAGAAAAGGCAACAGAGGAATAGTCGGAGGAACCTACTTTGACCTCCTGTTCGTGCGCGACTGGGAGCAGATCATGGCACCTGCCACCAGGGGAAAGGATACCCGGAGAATGAAGATTGAAGCAAGGGTCACCAATGCAGACCTTGCATTTGACAGTCCTTCGGTATACAAGGTAGACCATGAGGAGATCGACCACGTGCTTTCCTATACGCACACATATGCAGGTCAGGCACTTGCCGGAGAGGTCATTGAGGCCAGCGGCATGGTGGAAGAAGTAGGAGGTTTCAAGAGGCTTGTGGTGGGCACCTCAAGGGAGCCAAAAGGAGAATGGATACGATCCCTTACGTTGCTAAAGGCAGAAGGCATGATCTGAGAATAAAAGAGAACAGGACCAGGTTAAAGGATAAATTAGGAAAAAATGAAGTGTGTCCTTATCCGCCGCCGGTGACCTGTCCGATATCAACTGTCTGTGAGCCCCTTTGGGAATAGCTCTGTGCATATTCCTCTGCATTCATTCCTTTTTCAGCCTCTTTTTTCTCTTTCAGCTCACCTGGATCGATTATCAAAAGGACATCGACTTTATAGTAAAGACCTGTTGCGTCAATCTGCGCCCAGATACCTTCGTCATCTTTCATGACATCCAGCACCCTTCCCGTGGTACCGGTGTTCAGGTAACTCACGGCGGCCCCGGCTACGATGCGGTCCCCGTTGATGTCCAGAGCTTCTAAATGTTCATTCTCGGCCACGCAATTGACTCCCTTTAAGTGATCCTTATGCGAAGTATGCGACTGACAGCATTAATGCTTGACGATGTCTTTAATATACTCCTGTGAGATCTCATTGCGCAGTTCTCCAAGGGTTGCGAGCCTTTCAGCAAAAGCATTGTGCCTGTGAATGCTTTCTTCATTGATCTGCTTGATCGTCACAATGGCTTCATCAGGCAGGAGCGGGAAGTCCTTTACCACATTCTTGGCCATTGTCCGTACGCAGTCCTCGACGAACTTGGGATTGTTGTGTGCTCTCTGCACCACCATGGCCTCATCTGAACGCTTGAGGAGCTCAAAAACGCTGGAACTCATGGATCTCTCGATAATCTCGATGATCTTGTCAAGCGAAACGAACTTGCTTCCTTCCACTTCTATGGAGATGATCCCACGGCCGCGCTGGTTGTGGGTTGCCATGGGTACCCTGTGCAGGAACTCTGCGATCTTGATATCCTCGATCTTAAGGGATTCCAGCTCCTTGCGCGCATTGTCCCTCATAATTTCCTGTGCGCACGGGCAGGCGGTCATCCCTACAACCTCGGCACCTATGAGTTTCTTGACCACTATGTTCTCCACATCCTCGCGCATTGCTATGGCTTCTGCGAAGATATCCACAACCTCCTGACATTCCATCTTTGTAGAGGGGGATTCCCTTTTCACAACATATTCGCTCTTGAGGAGGACCTCCGCACGGGTGGCATACTCATGGCGGTTCAGGAGGCTTTGCGCAACATCGCTGCATAACTGCTCGATCTCATAGACGGGCATATTCACAGCTTTTTCAAGAACCTCATCAACAGCCTCAAAGTTACGCGAGAGGTTGGCGCCTTTCAGGTGAGATGGGAGGTCCACAAAAATGTCGAACGTAGCTATCAGAACGATAGGGCGCCTTTCTTTTCTCTTGACCTCCACAAGCTTCTTTACGTTAGTGACACCTACACGGGTAAGATTAATCGCGATCTGTGGCCTGTTTGCCTGTATATCCGGTAATTTAACGAGTGGAACTTCCATGATATTACCTCAAACTAAAATAGGAATTGAACTGTGTTCAGTAATAGTGCAGATACCCTCCTGAAATGGACTCATTACATGTAAATGTTGTGTTGAAAGCAGCAAGGACTTAATTATTTTTACAAATATACAGAGGAGTTTTCTAAAAATATTGTCCATCCGTTAGTATCTTCCTCTGGCTGCCGAATATTAATTTGGGAAATAAAACAAGTAAAATTGTCTTGCTGCATGATATCGCTCGTTCCAAACTGAAACATTATAAAAAAATATTGAATTTACCTCTATTTCAGCATTTTCCACTACTAAAAATGCGCATATTGGGGTAAATCAGAAACAAAGGGCGACATTAAAAGAAAAATATATATACTTCATACACTAAATACGATTAGCAGTGGTAATCATGGATTGATTACGAGGTGACAATATGTCTGAAACAAGAAATTTTGTGTTAAGAGACAAGAAGGGAAATGAGCATGGAGTATTCACCGGAAAACAGCCACGTCAGGCTGCACTGAAGGTAGCTAACCGTGGTAAGGGAACCAAAACAAAGCCGGAGGAAATCAGGCTTCGCGAACGTGGGACAAAGAAGATCCACGTATTCAAGGGATGGAGAGAAATGGTCGCAGCACCCAAGAACAAACCAGACTGGATGCCAGACAAGATCAACAAGCCATTCGTAAAGAAAGTCGGTATCGACAAACTGGAAAAGATTTAAGTACCCAACCCATGTTCCATGGGTTTCTTTTTTCTGTTGCGCAGCGCGTTTTCTGCTAAATAAGTTTTAAATCGTTTAAGCATCTTTTATATCATTTACGGATACGGGATAGTAAATGATTCCAGTCCTGCAGCAGTGCATGTAATACACAGGTAAGAATATGACACTTAAACGAGAGAACGTGTTGATAGAGGCCCTTCCGTACATAAGGGATTTCTACGATTCAGTGATGATAATCAAGGTTGGCGGGCATGCCATGGTCAACCCACAGGTAATGAGCGATATAGTCCAGGACATCGTATTGCTCAGATTCGTTGGCATTCACCCCATCATAGTCCACGGCGGAGGACCGGAGATAACTGAAAAGATGGAACGCATGGGAAAGAAACCCGAGTTTGTAGGCGGGTTGCGCATCACTGACGATGAGACACTGGAAATAGCAAGGATGGTGCTTGTGGGCAATATCAACACAGAGATCGTATCTCTAATAGGCAGACATGGCGGCAAGGGAATAGGCCTTTCCGGAAAGGATGGTAAGCTGATAATTGCCAAGAAGAAACCTTTCCAGAAAGTAATGATCGAGAATGTCGAGCACGAGGTAGACCTTGGATGGGTCGGGGATACAGAGATAATCAATACGGAAATCCTGAACATAGTCACCCGGGAAGGCTACATCCCCGTTATATCCCCTATTGCCATGGATGTGAAAGGCAAGGCCCTAAACCTGAACGCCGATACAATTGCAGGAGATATTGCCGCAGCCCTGAGTGCCAAGAAACTCATCCTGATGACAGATGTGCCAGGAGTGCTGAGGGACCCAAGCGACAGGTCATCACGTATATCCAGGGTAACCCTTGAGGATGTCGAGCACCTTATCCGGACAGGCGTTATCTCAGGCGGCATGATACCGAAGATGAGAGGTGCCGCAACTGCAGTAGAGAGTGGTGTGGAGAACGTCCACATCATCGACGGAAGTATATCCCATTCCGTATTGCTTGAGCTGTTCACGGATTCAGGGATAGGTACAATGGTCTGTAAAGACTGAGACGGGATATAACCCGTCACATCTTATTTTTCTCCGGCTTCAGTCAGTTATAGGCGCACCGAAGGTATGGTCATCCAGTTCCAGCACTGATTCCCACAGGCTCTTGCATCCACACTCCAGTGCATTCAGGCAGGCTATGTCCTGGGTTACCGAGAAAAGCCTTATTGAATCGGCCACATCGTGGCTGCATTCTTTGCAATTGTGCGGACCCCTTTTGGAACCTGCACCTACAGGGTCTGAAGTGATGACCTTATCAGGGAACTCTTCTTTGGCCTTCTTCAGCACTTCAACGATACTCCACAGCCACGGAGGACGGTACTGGCCCTTCTGCCACAGGTTTTCAACAAATGTGCCGTTCTGTATATTGCACAGGTTGATGGAGAAGGTATCAGCGTATGCAGCAGCGTCCCTTATAGAACTTATCATGTCATCCATGGCCTCTTTCTCGGAAAGGAAAGGAGGCTTGAGCATAAGGTATGCTTTTACCGTGGCACCGCTGTTCCTGGCAATGGTCGCAGCCCGCTTGAAATCATCAAATGTGAAACCCTTGTTTATGGAATCCCTGCGCACTATGTCGGAGCTTGTTTCAAGACCGACGGCGATTTCAAAAGGCTTGCCTCCCATTGAGTTGAGGCAATCGATCATCGCATCCTCTTTGACGAATTCCGGCCTGGTCTCCACTAGCACTTTTATGACCCTTGCATCACTTTTTAATGCTTCCAGTATCCTGTGCCTGACTTCCAGCGGTATCTCCCGCGTATCCAGGAAACTGCCGGAGGTGAATATCTTCACCATGAACTCGCTAAAACCGGATGCCTTCCTCATCGCTTTTCCAAGCTGGGAGAACAGATCTTCGTCAGAGGGAGAGACTTGCGCACTATCGTACACATAGCCGCACATAGTGCAGCCGCCTGCCTTACCCCACCAGCAGCCGGAGGTACTGAAGATTATGGTGAGAGTATCTACTTTCTTCCCGTCGACCAGGTCGGCTCCGGTCCACATTGCACACGGTTCATCTGGGCGTGAGGATTTGGCCTTCTGTCGGTTCCGTATGTCAAGGACTATTTTATTGAGTGTCATCATTCGAACTCTATTGTAGCCGGTGGCTTTGGAGTGAGATCGTAAACAACCCTGGAAACAGTAGGCAAAGATGCCGATATCCGGGATTCTATCCTGTTAAGGACTTCCCAGGGCAGCTCCATGGCTTCTGCGGTCATGCCGTCCCTTGAGCCGACAGCCCTTACTGCAACTATCCAGCCGTGGACCCTTACGTCACCCTTGACACCAGTACCCTTGCCGATAATGGCTGCGAAGGTCTGCCACGGATGGAACTTTTCTACCAGTTCATCCTCTACGATGGCGTTTGCTTCCCTCACAATACTTACAAGTTCTTCGGTAACCTCACCAACTATCCTGACGGACAGTCCCGGTCCCGGGAAGGGCATCCTCTCGGAAATCTCATGCGGCAGCTCAAGGGCACGCGCAAGTTCACGAACCTCGTCTTTGTATAGGTCCTCTACAGGCTCGACTATTGACTTAAAGTCCATTACAGAAGGAAGGCCGCCTACATTATGGTGGGACTTGATGCCTCCCTCTGACTCTATCCTGTCCGGGTAGATGGTACCCTGGATCAGATAATCGGCCTTGAGCTCTTTTGCTTCCTTTTCAAAGACGCGGATGAATGTCTCCCCTACTGCCTTACGCTTCTCCTCAGGGTCCGTGATACCCTTAAGGGCGCCAAGGAAGCGGTCTTTCGCATCAATGACCATCAGGTTCATGTCACAGAATATTTCCTTTATCCTCTCTGTTTCGCCTTTTCTCATAAGGCCTGTGTCGATGTATATAGGAGTCAGCCTGTCTCCGATGGCGCGGTGGGCCAGGACAGCACATACAGAACTGTCAACGCCACCCGAAAGAGCGATTATCGCCCTGCCGCCTGTGACCTGCTGCTGTATCTTCTCAATTGCCTTAGGAATGAACTTATCTGCTTTTACCATAAATGTAAACTCCGAAAATAGGATTTTTGTTTCTGAGATTTTACTCTTGAGATATAAGTTTGTGCTTATTAATGCTCGCCTTGTGAACTACCCTACCCTAAAGGGTCAGTGCTTCCTGCTCAATAGTAGCATCCTACTAAGTATCAACAGGCTATCCCCGCAGTTCCTGCGGTTTGTTGTATCATTGTCATTCCGTAGTTGCGGATATTGACAGCGGCATTAATATCTCGATCATGGAATGTTCCACAAGTGCAGGTCCATGTCCTGTCATCCAGAGTTAATCCTCTGTAGACTGTATTGCAGACAGAACATGTCATTGAACTGGGATAGAACCTTGGTATCTTTACAAGCTTCTTTCCAATTTCGTTCATCTTTTGTTCCATAATTGTCCGAAACATTCCGAATCCATTGTCGTTTGTTGATTTGCCCAGGTTCAGACTTCCTGCAAGTCCTCTCAGATGGATGTTTTCAACAAAGACATAATCATACTTTTTTGAAAGCGACAATGCTTCTTTTCGTATCCAGTCCAGCCGTTGGTTCGCAACCATTTCATGTACCTTGGCAACTTTCCTTTTCTGCTTCCGGTAGTTGTTGCTGTTAAGCTTCATTCTGGCCAGTTTCTGCTGTTCAGCTGCTAATTTCTTCTGTCCTTTTCGATAAAACCTTGGATAATTTGCTTCTCTGCCTTGGTCATCGACATAGAAGTTCGGACTGCTGTAATCCAGCCCAATTGAATTTTTCTTATCTAATGGCACTACGACTTCTTCTTCCTCAAATTCTACTAAAAAAGAAATGTAGAATTTTCCTGAACCTGTCTGGGAGATAGTAGCTGATTTGATCTTATGGTCTTCCGGAATTTGCCTGTGAACTCTGCAACGAACAATTCCAATCTTCGGTAACTTAGCATGTCGGTTATCAACAACAGCAACTGTTCCTTTCTGGTTGTTCGTGGTATATGTTCTTCTGGAATGTTTCTTGCTCTTGAACTTTGGAAATCCTATCTTTTGATCACGGAAGAAGTTCCGGAATGCTTGCTGAAGGGTCAGCTGCTCATTGGCAAGTGCCAAGCTGTCCACTTCTTTAAGCCAGGGATACTCTTCCTTGTACTGAGCAGGAGTGTTATTGAGCATTGTTTTTGTTACTTGATAGTGCTCTATTTTGTCTCCAAGCATTTTGTTGAAAATGAAACGACAGCATCCAAATGATTTTATAAAGAATTCGATCTGTTCAGGATTGGGATATAATCGAAACTTATATGCTTTGTTTTGTTTAGACATATTCTAACCCTGTTCTTCGATGTATTCTCGAAGAGTTTGTTCGCTGACGTTTCCAATGCTGCAAATGATATATCCATTCGTCCAGAAAGTGTGTTCTTTCCAGAAATGAAGAGACAATTCTTCTGGATATAATTTCCAGATGTGATATGTAGTATACGATTTGAATGTACTTATTATATTGGATACAGTTACATTAGGCTCAGTTTCAAGTTGATAATGTATGTGATCCTGATAAGTGTTTATTTTTTTGATGATAGTATGCTGTTTTCTACAGACATTATCAGATAGTCTTATGATGTCGGCTCTTATTGGTTCGTTTAATAATTTATTCCGATACTTACATACAAGGATCAGGCGGTATTGCAGCAAGTATTTGTGTCGGTTTTTTGATTTCCATGTATTCATAATATCGCCATTCAGCCCATACCCTAAAGAGTATGGGATTTTTGGCTAGTTCTTTTAAAGGCACTATAATAGAGCCGCCATAATTAAGAGTTATTGCGCATCTATTACTTACACCCCGCTTACAAGGGAATTATATATACCGGGAACATAGGTCGAACAAAATAACTGCGGTAGTATAATGTATCAAACTCTCCAGAAGTACTTCGGATATTCTGAGTTCCGCCCTCTTCAGAAAGACATAATCCAGGATGTGCTTGATGGAAAGGATACTTTCGTGCTTATGCCCACAGGAGGCGGGAAGTCTCTGTGCTATCAATTGCCTGCATTGCTGATGGACGGGCTGACGGTTGTGATCTCTCCCCTGATATCCCTCATGAAAGACCAGGTCGACAGCCTCAGGGCCAACGGCGTCAATGCGGCATTCCTGAACAGCACCCAGAATTATACCGAATCCAGGAAGATCTGCGACGACATTGCCACAAACGACATCAAAATATTATATATGGCGCCGGAGAGACTTGCAATGTCCGGCACATTATCGATGATCACAAAGGCAAAGGTCAGCCTTTTCGCCATTGATGAGAGCCACTGCATATCTGAGTGGGGCCATGATTTCAGGCCTGAGTACCGCAAACTCAGTATGCTCAAAAAAAAGTTCCCCAAAGTGCCGATTATTGCCCTGACAGCTACCGCAACACCGAAGGTGAGAGAAGACACCCTCAACCAGCTGGGACTTACAAACCCCAAAACCTACATTGCAAGCTTCAACCGCAGCAATCTTCTTTACGAAATCAGGCCGAAAAAGGAAACCTATGACCAGATATTGCAGTACCTGAGAAGGAATAAGGGAAAGGGCGGAATAATCTACTGTCAGAGCCGCAAGAACGTAGACACAGTCACCGCAAAGCTCAGAAAAGCTGGTTTCAATGCACTTCCTTACCATGCAGGCTTGAGCGATACTCAGAGAGGGAGAAACCAGGAAGCTTTCATTAAGGACAAAGCAGACATCATTGTCGCAACCATCGCTTTTGGAATGGGAATTGATAAGCCCAATGTGCGTTTTGTTATCCATTATGACCTTCCGAAGAACCTGGAAGGTTATTACCAGGAAACCGGGAGAGGTGGCAGGGATGGGCTTGAATGTGAATGCATCCTCTTCTTCAGCCACGGCGACAGGTACCGTATAGAGTATTTTGTCAAGCAGAAGGGCAGGAAGGAAGAGCGGGATATCGCCCTGAAACAGCTTCAGGATATGGTGAATTACTGTGTGAGCACAACATGCCGCAGAAAAGCGCTTCTTAGCTACTTTGGGGAAGAACTGGAAGAAGACAACTGCGGCGGATGTGATGCCTGTCTCAGGCCTAAGGAGACTGTGGATGGGACAGAAGAAGCAAAGCTGCTCATCAGCTGCGTAGGGGAGCTTGGCGAGCGCTATGGCATGAATCACGTTATAGACGTCCTGTGCGGTGCCAATATAAAAAAGATCAAGGAAAAGAAACACGACAAGCTGAAGACTTACAATTCAGGCTACCGCCACACCCGGCCCAGCTGGCAGGATATGGCACGCGAAATGGTGCAACAGGGAGTGGTCGCGGTAGAGGGCATCAGGTATCCCCTTCTCAAGCTCAACAAGGCGAGCAGGGAAGTTATGCAGGGCTCACGTAAGGTAGCCTTTACAAGAATTGCGCCGCTTGAATTCCCTGACACTCAGACCTGTGAGGATGATGAGCCTTATGAACCGGATACAATAGCAAAGCCAGTGACACCGCCACGAGCCCGGAAAGCCGCACAGAACAGTGACAGTGAACTGTTCTCCAGGCTCAAGGACCTCAGGAAGGAAATGGCCAATCTTCAGGACGTCCCCCCCTACATAATATTCGCGGACACGAGCCTCAAGCAGATGGCTGCAAAAAAACCTTCCAGCAAGGAGGAGATGCTAAAGATAACAGGTGTCGGGGAGTACAAGCTGAAGAAGTACGGCGACATTTTCCTCAGGGAGATCGGCAGGTATTGTGAAGAGAAGAACGGCGGTTCTACAAAGACTCCAGAGGAAAAGGCTCCGTCATCACTTCAGAAAAAGACCATGCCGGACCTCGTGGAGCCGGAGCTGCCGGCAAAGGACATGGGAAAGGGAAATGATAAGCCCGGAAAGAAACACGAGACCATCTTGAAGACCATCAGCGGGCTTGAAAGGGAGATGGTCATCCTGGCAAGGGCCAAACTCGGGGATTCCTTCTCGGAAGAGGAGATAAGGGAAGTGTGGGCGGAAGTGATCTCGGGAAGCAGGCAGGAATGATAGTTTCCTGTGTTTCCTGTTTTATTATGTGCATAGATAATTGTTCAATGATAATGGAAGTTTGATGAAGAACTGTATCATAACAGAAACCTGGTAGAAACGATGTTCTCTGTCCTAAAAAAGAAATATGGGGAAGGTCTCAAGGCAAAGAAGTACTGGAATCAGTTATTTGATTATTTTTTCCTGACACATGGAAAAAAGCTGACTGGAAAATTTCATACAGTTATTTCTCTTATTACTAGGGGATATTCTGAACTATAATTATACAATATTATGTCAAAACTATTCCATAATCCCAAATCCATCTGAAATTTATTTGTAAGATTATCATCCAAAGTAACTTTTATTGTATATTCCTCTGTCCTTCCAGGAGGAAAAGAAAGTTTTAATGATAACCATGTTGGCTTTGACCGAGTGATAGATTTGTCAGGGGTTAGCTCATACGCTTCTTTCAATAGTGATTTATTTGTGGAATCGAACATCTCAATTACAGCTTTATGTTCAATAACATCTTTGTTATCAATTGAAAAAAGAGGAAGAGGGGCCCCCAAAAAAAAGAAGGGCATCGTAGCAAAGCATATCGCAATTGCTGTTATCATAGCAAGAAATACATATGGCTTCTTCATTATTTTCCCTCTTATCATGTAAACAGCATATGTGTTTATGTTTTCAAAATAAAATGTTAATTATGTATTCCATTGTTCACGGTGTTCCCGCAAGAAGTACACCATACATCAATACCCGAATATGCAGATACATATTTCATTATGCAAGCAGGGTGCAATGCAGAATTTTGATCTGCTGCATCAAAATTATGAGATACTTCATGCTGAACAATGCTGTCATGCGGCCAATCCACGCCATCTGCAGTATCCGCACATATCGCAAAAGCCCAACTTCCATAAACAATCCCATTGTGGTCCATGTTATGTGTCCACCCAATCACCATATCATTTGCATAGTTCCTGCGCCATGCTGTATCTTCATATAGATCAGCAATTGCCATACTAGCACTATTCGCTGGACTAACATCACTTGCATCCCAATAATTCCAATACCAGTAAACGTTTACCCCAATGCCAAAATCTTCAAACCTATAAAGTGCATTGTGAGTATCCGTGGTAATGGCTTGCGTTGGCTTGTGTCTTTTGCAACGAATATATATTCATTAATAATCCCATTTATAGCATACGGATTTGTGCCTACAGATAATGTAGAAAATAAAGGAACGTTATCTAAATCGTCACTGACACTGTGCATTTCCTCTTCTGAAACTGCAGGCTCCATGGTTATTTTCCCACTTTCGACCAACTTTTTAACTTCACTTTTTGGAAGAGCATAACCATTGACAATATCAATCTTAGGATCTGCAGGGTCTACTCCATATTTTTTGAAATACTGAGATCTAGCTCCATCTATTATATCAAACATCTCTTTATGGCTTATCACCAAATCATAATCTTCCCCTTCTTTAGAACCTTCGGGAGGTTTACCAGTTTCGCTTGTTATAATTCTCAAACCACTGTCTAGAATTGTTCCTTCTAGATAGTAAGGAAGTTTGTCATTAGCAAATTTCAAATCATTTTCAGTTATACTGTATTCCTCATAAAGAGTTCTTAGCTCACTTTCAGTATAGCTTATACTGTTATCTTTTGCAACTGCAGTAGAACTTTTCTCAGTGAGTCCACTTCCAAAAGACACAAAAATAGTACCCACCAATAACATAGATACAAGCAGCGCACCTATCCTAAATTTTGCATTCATTTTCATTCTTTACCTCTGTTATTTACTCCAGAGGCAAGGCTACGGAAGCTTTAAACATCATCAAAGCCACCATTAACATGCCTCTGGGCAATGCCGGGGTTCAAGGGTACTTTGCAATTATCACTTGAACCTCGGTTCACATTATTACAATGTGATAGAGAACACTAGAATTTTCTTTTATTTAAATGTTAGGTCCGTTAGTCAAATTATTATACTACAAACATAAACAAAAAATCCAGAAATTGGCGTATTTTTAGCTATAACAATGTCTCATGATAACGAATAATTCAGACAGTACCACGCTGTTAAAATAATATAGAATGATGAGGAAAAGACTATCCAGATTTCAGTTGGACGTTATGGCCATAACTATAGTGTTCAACGCAACTTACTCTTCACCGATTCAATTTATAGTGTTCAACGCAACTTACTACACGTATTAATGTTTATCTTATCTTATGGCGGGGAAAGAACAAATTCTGATTGACCGAAAGGTAATTCTCGACGAGATTAACGATTTGATCACACACGAGAACAATTCAAGAGTGTTGAAAAGGCTCTATTTTGTTAAATTTAGATATTTAGGGGATTCTGTAGAAGAAGCTGCTACTAAAGTAGGAGTGACTAAGAAAACAGGATATTGCTGGCAAGAAAGTTGGAATAAAGGCGGCTATGCCGCCTTAATGCCAAATTTTGGCGGAGGTAGGAAATCCAAACTTACTGATGAACAAAAAAAGGAATTAAGAGCTTTGTTGGAAAATAAGGATTACTGGACTACAAGAGAAGTCTGGAAGTTAATAAAGGAAAAATATGGCGTAGAATATTCAGAGAAACAAGTAGGAGTTATACTTCACAGTTTTAACATGTATCACTCAAAGCCATATCCCCTTGACTACAGAAGACCTAAAAACGCTGAAGAGATCTTAAAAAAACTAACCGAAGCAATTCCAAAACATATTGGTCAAGATGAGCAGTATATCATAGGTTTTCTGGATGAATCTTCACCACAAACAAAAGCAAACACGCAAAGATTATGGTCATTTAAAAAACCGTTGATAATAAAAAATACGGATTACGTTAAAGCAAATGCATTTGCGTTTTATTCGATCAACGGGAACAGTATCATTGATTTTATGAAAAGCTCAAAAACAGAAGATGTGTGTGAATTCCTGGAAAAAATTGTAGAGCAAAACCCAGGGAAAAGAATAATTCTTGTTCTCGATAATGCAAGATCGCATCATGCAAAGAAAACGATAAGTAAAGCGAGAGATTTAAAAATAACACTTGTGTTCCTACCACCTTATTCACCTGATCTAAATCCAGTAGAATTTGTCTGGAAAACAATCAAAAGAGAAGTGTCAGTCAAATTTGTCAGATCAAAAGAACATTTGAGGGATATTATCAAAATGGAATTTATGAGGGTAGAGAGCTCATTATCGTTTGCAAAAAAATGGATAGAAACATTTAATGCACAAATAAAAAGTGTGATTTGTTGAGTTAGGGACTATAATAAGTATAACAATTGTTTTCGATAACAAGAGATTTGTTAGTATTCCATCTCTAATACAGATACATACTAAGATTCACAGACTCATGATTCAAGCCTGAATTCTTGCTTCACGGAAGTTACAGTATACAAATTTATGAAGGCTCTAATATCACTTATTAGGAATCATTGATTGAAACAGCCTATATGCCAAGTATTTTCCGGGGCCTGCCAATGAAATCACATATGGTGACAGATCTTACTTTTTATATTAATATCGCTTATATTTCAAGGATACAAGGAGTCATTAGGGGCAAGTTTGGTAGATGCCATGGTTGGACCCAAGAACAGCCACCAAAAACCGGACTTAAAAATGCAGTTCACATCATCATGAACTGCATGGTCAGATAGAATATCAGGTCGCCGAACACGACTGCAGTGATAAATCCGGCTGTGATGGGTATCATGAAGGGAAGACCCGGTGTTACCCAGACGCTGTCATCCATCCTGCCTGCCTTGACGTGGCTTTTCAACTGAGCAACGACGTTTGAGGTAAGTTCGGTCCCGGCCCTTGTGAATCTGAACTTTACACCTTCCTCGGTTTCCTCATAGGATTCGATCATGCGGATATGATCTTTGCCAAGTCCGGATACAGATGTCCTGTAACCGATGAACATGTAGAAAGGTCTGCGCAGTGACTCCTTCAGTGGATTTTGCAGTAGATTGTAAATGAAAAGCCCGATTGGTACAACTATTGTGAGTATAATAGAGTTGCCGAAGACACTGAAGGCGAAAATATCAAAGATAGGAGTTCCCTGGAGAGGCAGGCTGGTGTTGAATACCATAATAGCCGGGAAGGTTGGGACTATTAACGATATGACCATGAGCGCCTTGGCATCGGCGCCACCAAATGCCCCGAACTGGAAAAGGATGTAAACGAAAAGGTAAACGAACGCGAAGGTCAGCAGGTTCCTGATAAGGTAAGGCATTCCAAGGGTCATGAAGTCGTACAGGATGAAAACGTAACAGACACCAAACATCGCCACCCATACTTCATTCACAACCCTGCGGCTTTTTATGTCAGAATAGCAGGCATACAATAAGAAAGGCATGCAAGCAAGCACTTTAAGCAGTTCCATCATTTCCATTATCTCCGTTTTTCAATGTTTTTCCCATTTCCTGAGTTTCATGACCTCAGAGAGGGTCGCTCCTCTCCTTATCTCCTCGGACAGGCGTTGTTCTGTCTTCTCGACTTCCTTTGCCCGCCTTGCAATCTCATAGGCGCGCTCCCTCGGAATAACTACTACACCGTTATCGTCTCCCACTATGTAGTCTCCGGGCCTAACGGTCTGGTTGCCGCACACGATCTCGGAGTTGATCTCACCAAAACCCTTGGGTTCTCCTGCGTTGGGAACATTGCGGGTGGCAAATACAGGAAGGTCCATTGACCGGATGTCCTCTATATCCCTGACGGCACCATCGACAACGACGCCTGCTATCTCCTTGTTCAGGCAGCTCTGGGTCGCAAGGCCGCCCCATGGAGCCACATGACTGCTGCCGTTATAGATCACGATCACATCATTTTTCCCTGCCACATCAATGGCCTCAACGGGCTTTGCCCAGTCACCCCTGAAAGTCTGTACTGTAACAGCAGTGCCGACCATTTTCCTGCCGGGCACCTGAGAGAATATGTTCTGCATAGCTCCCTTGCGGTGCATTGCATCGGAAATGTTAGGAGTGGAAACCGACAGGAGGATATCCCGTATCTCGTCATCGCGGCTTTTTCCCGAATGGAATACCGTAGAAGGCGCATCCACACTGCTCCTTATGAACCTGGCGGAGGCTGTCACGTCAGATGAACGGACTATGTTGCCCCCCACTATCACTATCTGAGCACCGGCTGTAACGGCCTGTGCACATGAAACCGAGTCCAGGCCGCCTGCGACAGCAACAGGTATGTTCACTTTCTTTATGACTTCTTTCATGATAGTGAGAGAATCGCGGCCAGTCATTTGCTGATCGATGCCGGCATGCACGTTTATGTAGTCAACACCCATGTACTCAAGTTCCTTTGAACGGGATACCGGTTCGGATGAAGATATGAGATCAGCCATGACTCGGGCACCATATTTCTTTGCAGCCCTGACTGCTTCAAGTACTGTGGAATCATCAGCACTTCCGAGAATGACTATTATATCCGCACCGGCCTTTGCTGCCATCTCTACTTCCATGGCTCCGGTGTCGGCTATCTTCATATCCGCCACCAGGGTCCTGTCAGGGAACGCTGCTTTGAGCCTCCGTATGGCATCCATTCCCTCGCTTTTGATAAGGGGAGTACCTGCCTCTATCCAGTCCGCACCTCCCTCCAGGGCTTCTGCAGCGATCTGGATAGCGCGGTCCGTTTCCAGAATATCCAGGGCAACCTGGATTATGGGTCTGATATGATCACCTTCATTTATTTTCTGTATTACTAAATACTTTAGAGCGTATAAATCTAATCTCAATAAAACATGGATAAGATTAAAAAAAGGTCTGATGAGAATGTCAGCAAAGGGAATCCTATCAGTAAACATTTATCTCATGTAATTCCTTTATTGTCCGATGAAATTTAAGGGCCACCACATCATCTCAATGACATCTTTCTCGAAGGATATGATTGACATTATCCTGGAGACAGCAGAAGGAATGGAGCCGATAGCTCTTGGAAAACAAAAGTCGGACCTGCTCAGTGGCAAGGTTCTGGCAGTGCTATTCTTTGAACCAAGCACAAGAACCCGCATGTCATTTGAAACAGCCATGTATCGCCTGGGAGGAGATGTGCTTAACCTGGGATCCATAGATGCCAGTTCGATCGCCAAGGGCGAAACCCTTGCAGATACGATAAGGGTCGTGGACGGTTATGCAGATGCAATCGTGTTGCGCCATCCAAAAGAAGGAGCAGCATTACTTGCATCCGAGTTCTCTACTGTGCCTATACTGAATGCAGGAGATGGCGCAGGTCACCATCCCACACAAACTCTCCTGGACCTCTATACCATAAAAAGGGAAAGTCACCTTGAGGGATTGAGAATAGCACTTGCAGGGGACCTGAAATATGGCAGGACAGTGCATTCCCTGTGTTACGCGCTGTCCCTGTATGGTGCAGATATCACCCTGATATCGCCAATGGAGCTTAGAATGCCTGAAGAGATAATAAAGGACCTTGAAAAAAGGGGTGCAAAGGTCACCGAGACAAACTCCATAGAAAATGCCATTAACGAGGTTGATGTGCTATACATGACCCGCATACAAAAGGAGAGGTTCCTTGACCCGACAGAATACGAGAGAGTAGCTAACAAGTTAAAGATCACACCGGAACTCCTGACAAATGTCAAATCTGAGCTTAAGATATTACATCCGCTTCCCAGGGTAAACGAAATACATACCGGAGTGGATGAAACGGCGCATGCATGCTACTTCAGGCAGGCCTTCTACGGTGTGCCGGTAAGAATGGCGCTGCTTGCACTTGTGCTGGGGGCAATAGAAGTATGAACGAAGAGCAGGAACTCAGGGTCAAGAGGATAGAAAATGGTACCGTGATAGACCATATCACTGCGGGCCAGGCCCTTAATGTGTTAAAGATACTCGGAATCCCGGACTCTTCACAAGGGGTTGTGAGTGTGCTTCTTAACTCTCCGGGAAAGTTTGGGATAAAAGATGTTGTCAAGATCGAGAAACGGGAGCTGAACGTCCGTGAGGTGGACAGGATAGCACTAATAGCACCCAATGCAACTATCAATATCATCCGGAATTTCAACGTGTCCCAGAAAAAGAAGGTTCATATTCCCATTTTTGTCGAAGGTGTCGTCCGGTGTGTGAATCCGAATTGTATCTCCAACAGTAACGAACCTGTCACATCAAAGTTCAATGTTTCTGTAGATGGATGTTTACGGCTAAGATGCACATATTGCGGTAGATTCATTTCTGAAGATATTGCAAAGCATTTACTATGAATTGTGATAATAAATAAAAAAGAACATAAGAGATAGCCAACAGATATAGCACCCTGAGGTGGAGATGGATACTATAATAGAAGATATATTATAACAAATATATAATATATGCGGCTATAAATAAGGAGTTATCATTCACTTTTATGACCACATAGTAAAATATCTATGCCCTGTTTGGCCACAAAATGCATGTAAGAATACAACATGTGCAAAAATAAGGTTAAAACAATGGAAGCCGATGAGTATTATAACCCAAGGATGTCTTCCATTGTATAAAGACCAGGTTTTGCACGGGCGATCCACATAGCGGCTTTTACTGCACCGCCTGCAAATGCCTGGCGGGAATGAGCCTGGTGTTTTATCTCGATCCTTTCACCGTCGCCTGCGAAAAGCACTGTGTGGTCCCCTATTATATCCCCGCCGCGCACAGCGTGAATACCAATCTCCCTGCCCCTTGGGGCCAGTCCCTCACGGCCGCAGACATATTCCTTGCCGCCAAGGGCCTCACTGATAATGTCAGCAGCCTTTTTTGCAGTGCCGCTTGGAGCATCTTTCTTCTGATTGTGATGGGCTTCGATGATCTCGACATCCATCTCACCAAGATACCTGGCAGCTTCCCTGAGCACCTTGAAGAAGACGTTGACACCCACGGAATAGTTAGGGGATATTATCCCTGCCACATTGTTTTTTAGGATGGCAGCCTCAATAATTGCTTTCTGGTCATCGGTAAAGCCGGTGGTACCAATGACAAGATTTACACCGCAATTTGCCCCCTTTGGGGCGTTTACAACAGTTGCCCCTGCAATTGTGAAATCAACCAGCACATTAGTACCTGATGACTTTAGTACGGACTCTATATCCTTTATGTCAGAGATTGGAACATTAAGAGTACCTAACTGGGCAACCTCTCCCACATCCAGTCCTATATTCACAAGGTCAAATGCTGCTGAAAGCCTGGCACCTTCTACTTTGAGGATGTTGGAGATGATGAGTTTACCCATCTTTCCTGATGCGCCTGTAACTGCTATATTGATCATGCTATACACCCGAGTTCACGAAGTACGTTTTTCAGGATCATGTCATTCCCTTCGCTTAGTTGCGCCAGCGGCAGCCTTAGATCCCCTCTTGCAAGACCCATGAGTTCCACAGCACGCTTAACAGGGATAGGATTTGTCTCTGAGAACAGGGCACGTGTGAGTGGCGCCATCCTGAAGTGCATTTCCCTTGCAGTCTTCAGATCGCCCTTGCGGGCTGCTTCCACGAGCTTTACCATCATCCCCGGAACAACGTTCGCGACCACCGAGATAACACCGACACCGCCAAGAGATATAATTGGCAGTGTCAGACCATCCTCGCCGGAAAGGACTTCAAAGTCCTCATCCGCAGTCAGCTCAAGGATACGAGAAACCTTCTCGACACTTCCGCTTGCTTCCTTGACAGCTACGATGTTGCCCACCTTTGCAAGTTCGGCTATGATCTCTGCCGAAACATCCTGTCCGGTGCGGGAGGGTACATTATACAGAATGATAGGAATATCAGCGGAATCCGCAATAGTCTTAAAATGAGCAAGAAGCCCTGCTTTATTGGACTTGTTGTAATAGGGGGAGATTACAAGAGCCGCATCGGCCCCTGCATCTGCCGCATGCCTTGTCAGTTCGACAGCTTCGACCGTGTTGTTGGAACCCGTGCCGGCGATTACCGGGACATTGGCGCAATCCATGGAAAGGTTAATGAGCTGTTTATGCTCCGCCATCGCGAGGGTTGCCGACTCGCCAGTTGTGCCACAGGCCACAATACCTGAAACACCGCCTTCTTCAACAAATGTGACAATCTTCCGGAAACTTTCGGAGTCAATTGTATTGTCCTTTGAGAATGGGGTTACAAGCGCAGGTAAAACTCCTTCGAACATGGGACATCCCTTCAAAGGATTACTCTTTGGGCTTGTGTGTGATCTTTCTTGTCACGTAACCTGCAACACGGTTCCTGATAACTTTACTCTCTATGGTGGTGTACTTTGTTACAAGGAGCTTGTTTGCGTCAAAGTCCCCTGTAAAGGAGTCGCTATACTTGTCAACTAAGCGTAGTGAGATAGTCTTGATGTTGTTCTGTCTAATATTTCCCATGATGATTCTCCATTGATATGTAATAAGACTGTAAACTTTATGACAATAAGTTGTAACGGCTTATAATAAATACCCTTACATTTATATCTTTTGGATTGCCGGAATAGACCTTCAACCTTAATTAAATGTCGGTCTTGCCAAGCAGCCGGTCCGTAGTACCTGCATCCCTGAATACTTTTTCCCTGATGCCCTTGCGGTTTATGAAAAGCCCGATAAAGACTACAAGAAGCCCCGGATTCGGGAACATGGAAGTAAGCAGGACACCGAGGAGCACAACAGTTGAGGCTATAAGCCCCTTAAAGGCTCCTTTACGATACGAAGCCAGACCCGTGCGCCTGTAGATGCGGATATCGCGCAGGGTGAGGAAAAGGACAACAATATAAGCTGACATTGCGATATATAGATACATTCTTCACCTGATGATTAATTCAATCGGTAGATTCCAGTACCTTTAGGGAATACTTTCATTGCGCTACCAATAGCTTAATAAAAGTACTTATTATATAAAAATAATCTCAATGAACAGGTCACCGCACAGCAGGATAACGATGCATGTGGATATGGACAGTTTTTATTCTTCCGTTGAGGTAAGGGAGCAGCCTGAACTTAAGGGTTTGCCTGTGGTCGTAGGCTCCGATCCAAAAGGAGGGAAAGGAAGAGGAGTTGTCAGCACCTGTTCATATGAAGCCCGAAAATTCGGAATCCATTCAGCAATGCCCATATCCAGAGCCTACAGGCTCTGCCCTGGGGCCATCTACCTGCCTGTTAATATGAGTCTTTACAAAGAAACATCGGACAACATAATGGAAATACTGCGTATATTTGCAGACAGGTTCCAGCAGGTCAGCGTTGATGAGGCCTACCTGGATGTAGGGGACAGCATAGAGGATTACCTGTCAGCTACCCTGCTTGCGCGAAAAATCAAGTGCGAGGTGCTTTCTAAGCAGGGCCTGACCTGTTCTATTGGGGTCGCACCCAATAAGGTCATTGCCAAAATAGCTTCCGATATCAACAAGCCCGACGGACTGACGGTTGTAAGACCTGAGGAAACAGAAAGTTTCCTCCATCCCCTTTGCGTGTCCAGAATACCCGGGATTGGAAAAAAGACGCAACCATTATTGAAAGAGATTGGTATAGACACGATAGGACAGCTTGCAACAGCTGATGTGCAGCTCCTGATATCACGTTTCGGGAAATATGGCCTTGTAATGCACCAGCTTGCAAACGGCATTGATCCCAGGCAAGTAAAAGAGAAGGAAGAGGTAAAGTCCATCAGTACAGAGGATACCTTTGACGAAGACATTTCCGATCCTGGACTAATAAAAAGCGTGTTCTGTGAGCTTGCTGAGAAAGTGCATACCGAACTTACAAAAAAGAAGTTTCGCTTCAGGACGGTTGGCATAAGGGTCCGCTTTGATGATTTCAGGACCTATACAAGAGCTAAGACCCTGCATGCAGCAACGACCGATAAGATGTCAATAACAAAAGTGGCTGTTGAGCTGATGGAAGAGTTCATGGGCCGTGGCAGGTTCAGGTTGCTTGGGGTGGGGGTCAGCAAACTCGAAAAAATCGATGAGAGGCAGACATTCCTGAGCGATTTTTTATGACGCGGGGCAACTGCGGATTGAAAGCCTAAAACGGCAGCCATATTTGGGCTTATTTAAAAAATATAATTAATATAAAATATGCAGTACCAGCAAAAAGTCTTGTGCAGACATAGATTTTTATTCTTAAGATATCTATTTTCAGCTTAAATGTATCGATAGATACAGCCCATAGTTCAGAGGGAAATACCTGATGAAAAATAAAGCCAAAAACTACCAGAACAAATGCAAAAGCAGACCAAGGACACTCGGGCCTGTCTCACGTCTTGAAGAACATGTGAATCCGGAATGGTGGAAAAAGATATTCAATTCCCTTTACCTGAAAACAGATGCAGATATAGTGGATGATGCCTCCATCACCAGGCAGGAGATAGACACTTTTCACAACATTCTCAAACTAACGCCTGAGAGTCACGTGCTTGACCTGTGCTGCGGGCAGGGAAGGCATACACTGGAACTTGCAAGAAGAGGGGTCAAGAATGTGGAAGGGCTGGACAGGTCCCACTATCTTATCCAGAGGGCAAAGGCATCTGCAAAAAAAGAGGGACTGAATGCTAAGTTCAGGGAAGGCGACGCCAGGAAAACCCCCTATGTAACGGATAATTTCGATGCGGTCATGCTTCTGGGAAACAGTTTTGGTTATTTTGAGACAGCTGAAGAAGACCTGAGAGTATTAAAAGAAGTCAAGCGGATACTCAAGCCCTGGGGTAAGATCCTGCTTGATGTGGCAGATGGTTCTTACCTTAAGGAGAATTACCAGCCAAGGTCCTGGGAATGGATCGATAAGCACAATTTTGTGTGCAGGGAGCGGTCCATATCCATCGACGGTCAGAAGCTTATATCAAGAGAGGTTATCGTCAACGAAACCTCGGGTGTTATTGCAGATCAGTTCTACGCAGAGCGACTTTATACTAACGAAGGCCTCATTGAACTTCTGAAGGAGGCAGGATTCACAGATATAGAGATAGTGGACTCCATTAAGTCCGAGACCCTCCGCAACCAAGACCTGGGAATGATGGAAAGGCGCATATTCGTAACTGCATCTATCAAGAAGGAATGGACACCTAAGAAGAAGAAGATAAAAGATGTTGAAAAGAACGTAGTGGTCGTTTTCGGAGATCCCAAGAAGAGAGATGAACTAAAACCCTGTGGCGTCTTTGATGATGACGACCTGTATACCATTGATCAGCTGAAAGGCAGTATCCAGCCAGCCGAAGGTTACTCTTTCAAATACCTGAACAACCACGATACGCTCATCCCTGACCTTGCAAAGCTCAAAGGCAAGGTAGATTTCGTATTCAATCTGTGTGACGAGGGTTACAGCAACGATCCCAGAAGGGAACTACATGTACCCGCACTGCTGGAGATGCTGGGTATCCCCTACACCGGATCAGGGCCTCAATGTCTTGCATTCTGTTATGATAAGGCACTTGTCAGGGGAATTGCAAAGGATCTGGGAGTGCCGGTGCCTGAAGGTATAATCGTAAAGGCGGAGGACAGCATGTTTGAGCTGCCACTGGGCTTTCCGGTTATTGTAAAACCCAACTTTGGCGATTCGAGTTTCGGACTTAACCAGCGCAGCGTATGTAACAGCTATGATGAAGTTGTCAGGGCCATCTACGACATAAGAGAGGGTCTGGGATACGATAAACCGATACTCATTGAAGAGTTCCTGACAGGAAAGGACCTGAGCATAGGTATCATCGGCAACCCTCCTGAGAACTACACAGTCCTTCCTATCATTCAGGAGGACTACTCCGAGCTTCCAGAGGACCTGCCAAAGGTGTGCGGATATGAGGCAAAGTGGATACCGGAATCGCCATACTGGAAAATAAAATCTGTTTCTGCGGACCTGCCACGGGACATAGAAGAAAAGATCATAGAGTGCAGCCTGAAGCTTATCAACCGGCTTGAATGCAGGGATTACACCCGCCTTGACTGGAGACTTGATGCCGCAGGCAACCCTAAGCTTCTGGAAGTGAACCCAAATCCCGGCTGGTGCTGGGACGGCCACCTGGCTAAAATGGCAAAGCTTGCTGGCATGTCATACGAAGAGATGCTGGGGCATATACTTAAGAGCGCGGATGAGAGGATTTCTGCACAGAAATGAGCAGTCCAAGATAGTGATGTAGCAGAACGCCACAAAAGAACATTTTATTCATGTGGGGACAATAAATCATACGCTAGTGTTTTGTCAGGAGAGGCCGTTGAAGTGTATTATCATCATAATTAGCACTTTTGCACAGATAAGAAAAGTATAATAAGAGGAAGAGATATAAGTAATATAGTTCTGAACATAGCCTGCTCTGTATACCTGGTTTGTCGTGTGATCAGAACAAAAAGAATTGGTGGTAGATACACTATGATTAAAAAAACACTACTAGTACTTGTAGTATTGTCCCTGCTCCTTGCAGGAACTGCGAGTGCATCTGATATTGGCACCGTGCCTCCAAGCATGGGCCCTATGACTATGTCGATGTCCCTGGCTTCCGCTACATCTGAAAATGTAGTTGATAACGGTGACGGGACTTTCACATACACACAGACTATTGACCAATACAGTACCGCTCCTCACTACACAGCACCTCCCAATGGAGGCGGATTTGGAATTTACAGCTGGTACGATGAGGATTATGGCTGGAAACACACTTTTGATAAGTGCGGTGAACCTAACCTGACCATATACTCTGTGGAACTTGAGATACGTGCCTGGGATGTGGATGCTGAACCATACCACGGATTGGATGGCGAATATGATCATATTACGGCTGATGGGGTAGACCTCGATCCAGTGTACCTTCAGGGAAATGATGGACAGTGGTCCCTAACAACCTTTGATGTCAACCCTGCTCTGCTGATGGATGACTGCGCCCTTAACATCTGGATAGATATAGACATGTACCATGACTCAGACTACTGGGCAACTGAACTTGATTACAGCAAACTTATCGTCACCTATACCCTTGATGGCTCTAACAGGGTACCATATGAGCCTGTAGTGGAGAAAACACCTTCAGGATGCGTCGCCACAACAGATGATCTCATAGCTATGGTAACAGGCCCAAACCCTTCAGACCCTGATGAAGACAATGTGACCTACACTTACAGATGGTTTGTCGACATCGGCACAGGCGGATTCCTGGATGATGAATTCGCAAAGGGCATTGACCATACCGGTAATAACGTACCTGCAGCTGACACTGAGGTCGGAGAGATCTGGATGGTCAGGATCACACCGGTTGATGAACATGGAGCACGTGGACCATTCGTAGAAGTGGTATTCAATGAGATAGTCGAAGACTGCCCCACTGGTGGCAGCAACGGAGAGATTCCGGAGTTCCCGACTGTGATGCTGCCAATGGCTGCAATCATAGGACTGGCACTGATATTCCAGAACCGCAGGAAAGAGTAAGTTATGACTTACTCTCTCCTTTAACTTTTTTTCTCATTAACCGGTCTCAGGAGAGTCTGCCTGTCCTTTGCTGCGCTGAAAACCCCAAGCTCTATGCGTGCTGCTGCAGCGTAGACATGTCCTCCGCCAGCCTCCTCTCCAAAGGCACGTTTCATGACATCTTCCAGGTTAATACGGATGTCATTGCTTCTGCCGGAGATGAATCTCAATGGCAATTATTTGGGCATTCTCTGGAATAAAGTTAGTCCATCATTTTTTAGAAGGGTTTATTTAAGTAGGAGTCGGAGCAAAAACTAATTGAATTGATGCTGGCTATCGGCGCAAACCTAAAATCAGTCAAAAAAACACACGGTGAATAACATGGAAGTAAATCGCGGCATAGGGGAACAACTGGAAGACATTGGAGAGATAGATGTTGTTGTGGGAATCCTTACAAAGAATGTAGAACCCACTATATTGCATGTAATGAATGTTGTAAGAGAGGGGATATTGCAATACCTTTCTCCCTACAATACACTGGTTGTTGTCTCAGATGGCTTTTCAACTGACAGGACAGCGGAACTTGCAGGCCTGTTCGAGCTGTCCCCGGTGAAAAAGATAGTTGTCGAGCAGATGGGAGTCCCTGGTAAGGGAGATGGAATACGCACGGTCATGGAAATTGCGCACAAGCTCAATTCCAAAGCGATTGCTTTTGTTGACGGGGACTTACTGTCGGTCAAGGGAGAATGGATACAGGAGATGGTCCGGCCTGTACTTTATGGCAGGACGGACCTTGTGGTGCCTTTCTATGTGCGCGACAAGTTCGACGGGGTTATCACGAACAACCTTGCATATCCTTTCACAAGAGCTTACTATGGTGCCGATATCCGGCAACCCATCGGAGGAGAATTCTGCATATCCAGCAAACTCATGGAAATATTACGCACCCACCCTCTTTTTCCTTCGGACTTCGGAATAGACATATTCATTACTACCGTAGCATCCGCAGAGAAACGCAGGATAAGGGAGGCCATGCTTGGGTTAAAACTACATGAATCAACTACAAAGTATGTAGACCCCGAATCCTCCCTGATACCAATGTTCAGGCAGGTGGTCAAAACAATGTTTGACCTTGCCGTTTACTATGACGGAAAGAATCACAGGCCTGTGCCAACGGAAATTGCAGAAGTATCCGAATACTATGGGCCTGTGCCTGTTCCTGTGACTGTCAACAGGGAGAAAATGCTTGAGACAGTATCCAAAAGATACGGAGAATATTCCGATATTTACGAGAAACTGCTGCCAAAGGATGTCCTGAATCATCTGGGAGCTTTCCTTGAGGGAGAACAATACCTTGATGCAGAGAGGTGGTCACGCATTGTATGGCTTATCTACAATGAATATTCAACGACATATGATGTCCGCCTGGTGGATGCGTTGAGGGTTATGTGGCTTACAAGGTTCATAGGGTTCTATAACGAGTGCAAGGACCTCAACTTCTCTGAAGCTGAAGCCTGGATCAGAGAGAACGCCATAATATTCGAAGAGATAAAGAGCGAGGTAGCCGAAGAGGCAGCCTGAGCAACGGCTTCAGTTGCATTATGAAAAAGGCCTACTTTTCCATTGCCTTTTTTCTCAGATCTTCCGGGAACTTCTCGATGGCATACCTCAAAGAGGTTCTCGGCATGACCGTCTTGTTTTTCAGCACATATTCGAATATTTCCTGCTGGTGCGCTTTACCTGCTTCCTTGAGCATCCACCCATAACCCTTGCACACAAGATCATCCTTATCCTCGAGTAGCCTGTCGGCTATCTCCAGGACATCTTCCAGGAATTTCCCGTTCCTGGCTGGCAGCACAAGAGTAACAGCTGCAGCCCTCCTGAACCATCGGTTCTCCGAGTCGGTCCACTGTTTGAGCCTGCCTATGTAGACTGGATAGGCTTCGATGAAAGCGGCAACCGAGTGATTGCAGAAGGTGTCGCATTTTGCCCAGTTGTTAACATATTTACCGATCCATTCTTCAAATATCTCAAAATCTTTTGGCTCATAGGATTCCCTTAAATGGTAAACCCAGTCAAAAGCAACAGAGGATTCTTCAAAGATGTCTGATTCCAGAAGACGTTCGCATTGGGAGAATATATCCTGTTTGTTTTGGTCCTTTATCTGCCTGTAGTATTTATCTGCGATCCTGAGGACAATTGCAGCCTTTACACCATAACAGTTTATCCCTTCCTTGAAAAAACGTGCAGCTGAAGCTTTTGTCTTTTCATCTGCGTTTTGGGCCAGTTCCGCCCTTATACTCGATATGAGATCTTCATGCATTTACTCGCCAGCCATGGTTTCTTTTGTAAAGATATGAGAAAGATGACACAAATGGTTAATACGGCTGACGGACGATATCCACATGGGGGAAACAATGGACAATACCAGCGAAATGAGGAGCAATACCAGTAATGTCAGACAGATACTGAAGAGCGTACCAATCACCGAAGGAGCCGGAGTGCATCTGAAAAGGGCGTTCACTTCAAGCAGAGGTCCGGACCTGGACCCGTTCCTTATGCTTGATGATTTCCACTCGGGCAATCAGAATGATTACAGGATGGGGTTCCCGTGGCATCCCCATCGTGGTATGGAAACGATAACCTATATGATTTCCGGGATTGTGGAGCACAGGGACAGCCTCGGGAACAAAGGCACGATAGGCCCCGGCGACATACAGTGGATGACCGCGGGCAGCGGCATAATACACCAGGAAATGCCAAAAGGAAATGAGAAAGGCGAACTGTGGGGACTGCAATTGTGGACCAACCTTCCTGCAACTCATAAGATGATGCCTCCCAGATACAGGGAAATTAAAAGCGAACAGATACCCTCAGTGCATACAATGAACGGCACCGTGGTCAAAGTGATATGCGGAAATGTCGATGGGATGCACGGCCCTGTTAAGGATATCATGACTGAGATAGAATATCTGGACGTGAATATCCCTGCTGATGCCTCCTTCAGGCATCCCACGCAGCCGGAAAATACTATTCTGGCATACGTTCTGGAAGGAGAGGGTTATTTCGATCCGGAAAGTATCTCATTTGCAGGGAGTGAGAGCCTTGTCATATTTAAGAGCGATTACTGGATAGAAGTAAAAGCAGCAGACAAAGGCGTAAGGTTCCTGCTGCTTTCCGGCAAACCACTGAATGAGCCTGTGGCATGGCGCGGGCCGGTAGTGATGAATACGGAAGAAGAGTTAAGGCAGGCTTTTGAGGACTATAGGGAGGACAGGTTCGTAAAGGGGGAAGCCCATTTTACAGAAAGCTCACAATAAAGCTCCCATCAAAACCAAGATGGCATAAAATCAATATTCGTAAATCCTCCAAGTATCAGGAAGCCTATGATCAATGGTTGATGCACCAGGTAAATAAAAAGTGAGTTCCTGCCCAGGTAACCAAACAGTCTCACCAGAGGATAATTTTCAAGGTCACGTATCCTGAACTGCCTCCTATAACCACGGTACAGGATGTTTCCGGCTGAAACACCCAGGAGGACCAGGCCAAACCAGGGAATTAAAGGAACGTAATCTATGGAATAAAAACCGTAGGGCCTGAAGCCAAGCCAGAGCAGCCAGGGAAAATCAACATATGCACCTTCTGCAAAAAAACCTATGAAAAGGATTGCCAGACCTACGAACAGAGGCTTCAGCTGAAATTTGAGAAAAGGATATGCCAAGATAATAGAAACGCCTATCAGGTGGAGTATCCCGAAATAGATGGTGCCGCGGGGAAGCAATGTGCCTGTGACAAAGGTAATGACAAGTCCCCATGAGAATATAGCAGCACCCCTTCTAACATATTTGGGAAATAGACTACGATTTTCACTTTTACGATTCTTTTCCCGGGAATA
This sequence comes from Methanolobus psychrophilus R15, assembly GCA_000306725.1. GTDB lineage: Archaea > Halobacteriota > Methanosarcinia > Methanosarcinales > Methanosarcinaceae > Methanolobus > Methanolobus psychrophilus. Next base: position 1,394,347 of record CP003083.1, read on the forward strand.
ACTAAGAGTGAGGGACAGACCTACAAGGAAAATGAAAGTCATAGAAGCACTTCTTCCTATTATCAGCAGGATACCTGAATTTACATCCAGTTCGTATATGCCTAAAGATCTCAGATCATAAAAAAAGTGGTATATAACCATCAGGATAATTGCAACACCACGGAAAGCATCAACCTCCCAGAAGCGAGTTTGGAGAGTGTTGTCCATGGTTTGCCTCGGTATTGATGAACCTGGCACTGTCATCTTTACTTTCGGTCCTTGTCTTTGTCCCTTTTGAACATGGAAGACAGATGCAGCGCATAGGTGCCATCTTCTTTTATCGCCATTACTATTTCCTTGCGATCGAAAAGGGATTCAAGGTTCAGCTCGTAGGAACCCGGGCCCAGTATGCGCACGGATTCCACACGTTCGCCTTCATCTTCCGAGATGCTTCGGTCTTTTTTCTCAGGACCGATTATCTCATCGATCTCCCGTATTATCTTCCCTGCAGACTTATCTTCAGGCTTGTGTCCTGAACTCTCATCTATTATTGCATGGTGTCCGGTCTCTTTCTCAGCCTCACCTGCATCATCTTCAGATGCCTCTTTTTCAGCTGGCTCCGTTTCTTCCTCCTTTACATAGAGGAACTTGTTCCAACCGCAGCTAGGACAGCCGCTAAGTATAACGGGAGCACCGTCGTCGAATATAGATTCACATCGTGTGCACTTGTGAGGCATGGTTCACCGGATTATATAAGCACTATGTAGATTAAAATCCTTGCGATAATCTGCAAATCAGGATAAGACATCACTTTTTAAGGTATCTTCCTATAAGCAGATCGAGTTTTCTCCTGGTTTCATAAGATATCACCTCTGGAGATGTTGTGATGGCTCCTGCCAGGGCATTCTTGCACATGCAGTTCTGCTGCAGGCTTATCTTTTCGATGGCTTCCACAATGATATCCTTTACAGCGACTTCGTTTCTTACAGCGTTCTCAATGACCTTTTCGATTGTGACATCTTCCTCGCTCCACACATCGTAGTCTGTCACGGTGGCTATCATGGAATAGCATATCTCTGCCTCACGTGCCAGTTTAGCCTCAGGTATTGCTGTCATGCCTATAATATCAAAGCCCAAAGACTGGTACACCCTGGACTCTGCCCGTGTCGAGAACTGTGGGCCTTCCATGCACACGTAAGTTCCACCTTCTTTTACACTATAGCCTTTGGACCTGGCAATATCCACAAGGGAGGATGACATCTCAGGGCAGAAAGGGTCGGCAAAACCTATGTGTGCTACGATGCCATCTTCAAAGAATGTGGAAGGCCTTGATCTTGTGCGGTCATATATCTGATCCGGAATGACAATGTCCAGCGGAGCCAGTTCCTTTTTCAGGCTCCCAACAGCAGATGCGGCTATTATGCGTCTGACACCCAGTTTCTTCAGCGCAAAGATATTTGCTCTTGAGTTGAGCTCGGACGGAGATATCCTGTGCCCGGTGCCATGCCTTGGCAGAAAACACACATTCTTGTCACCATGTTCACCTATAGTGATCGAGTCAGATGGCTTTCCAAAGGGAGTGTCGATATCGACAGTTCGAACCTTGTCCAGCATATTGGTATCGTAGATACCGCTTCCACCTATGATTGCAATATCGGCTTTTTCATTCATGAAATTCCTTTCCTTTTGCTTCCTGGAACGCTCAGGCCAGTCCCCAGGTATGTTTCCCATTCTCCACTGTTTGCTTTACAATTCCCCTGCGGGTCATCTCGGCCATGATCTCCGGGAGCCTGCCGGGCTGCGCTATCTCAAAAGAGAAGGAATCCAGCGAATGATACACATAAAGTCCATGCCTTATCGAAGGGATGTCCCATGACGATCGGTTTTCCTTTGCCATGAGCCTGGAGATGATGTCCATCATGTCCTCCATAAAGTTCCACGGATAGACTACCCAGGCCCACTCCTCAAGGCGCTCACCACAGTAATCAGGGTCAAAAACAGAGCACTCAAGATATTGCAGTGTTGCTGTCCTGACCTCCTTTGGATGCTGCTTCATAACATATTCCCTAGAATGCAGGAGACTTTTGCCAGTGTCAGCTATATCGTCAACAATGAGCACGTTCTTTCCCATCACGGAATTATCTGCCAGAGGGTATCTTATCAGTGGCTCATTGCCTGCGAGTGCTGTCCCGATGTAGTGCTCTATCTTAAGACTTGTCAGGTCATCCAGTCCCAGGAAGTCACATAGCACACGCCCGCCAAACCAGCCGCCTCTTGCAAGAGCGATTATCATGTCGGGCTGGTAGCCAGAAGTTTTTACCTGGTCTGCAACTTCTCTGCACAGGTCGTAAATATAATCCCAGTTAGTAACTACACATTTGAACTTATCAGGCAATGCCATTTCCATTTCCTCCGGATTTAGATATATTTAGACAGAAATTGCATATATTCTTTCGCTTTTCCTTAATCATACGCAACCTTTATCTGTAATGATACTCTTTTTAGGGGTACTCTTACGAATTGAAGCAATAACCGAAGCGGGGTGGGGTAGCCAGGAGATCCCGACGGGCTCATAACCCGTAGACCGATGGTTCGAATCCATCCCCCGCTACTTCTTTTCAATTCCTTGTTTTTTGGTACCATGTAATCTGCAGTACAGGGACTGGTTTCACAACAATGTTAAATATGAACTGCCCATTTATTAGAACTAAAAGAGAGACAGGATGATCCTTAAATGGTTATGGATAAATTAGGGAGTTCCTTGCAGGATGCCCTCAAGAAACTGGTAAAATCAGGACGTATTGATGAACGAACTGTGACCGAGGTAGTCAAGGACATTCAGAGAGCCCTGCTCCAGGCAGATGTCAATGTCAAGCTAGTTATGGAGATGTCAAAGCACATCAAAGAGCGTGCGCTCCATGAAGAGGTCCCATCGGGCATGAGCCCGCGGGAGCACGTGCTGAGGATCGTCTACCAGGAACTCATCAATATCATCGGAAAAAGCACAGATATCCCCCTCAAGCCCCAGAAGATAATGATGATAGGGCTGCAGGGTAGCGGTAAGACCACAACCACATCCAAGCTGGCCCGCTATTTCCAGAGAAAAGGACTGAGACCTGCAGTTATATGCGCCGATACGTTCAGGCCGGGTGCTTACCAGCAACTTAAGACACTATGTACCAAACTCGATGTCGCATTCTACGGAGAAGAGGGCAATCCTGATGCTGTAGGCATAGTTGAAAGAGGCCTTAAGGAATTCCATAAATCCGACGTCATCATTGTAGACACTGCGGGACGGCACTCCCTTGAGAAAGACCTTATCAAGGAAATGGAAGACATACATGCAATGGCACAGCCGGATTATAAGTTGCTTGTGCTTGATGGTGCTATCGGGCAACAGGCTAGCGAGCAGGCCCGTACGTTCAATGAATCTATCGGGATATCCGGAGTTATAATTTCCAAGCTCGATGGTACCGCAAAGGGTGGCGGTGCTCTTTCCGCAGTATCCGAGACAAATTCCTCAATAGCCTTTATCGGAGTCGGGGAAACGCCTGAGGACCTTGAGAAGTTCGAACCTGACAGGTTCATCTCTAGGTTACTTGGGATGGGCGATATCAAGAGCCTTATCGAAAAAGCAGAAGAGACACTGGCAGACGAGGAACTCGATGTACAGTCCATGATGATGGGCCGGTTCACTCTCAAGGACATGTACAAGCAGCTCGAGAGTCTGAATAAGCTCGGACCCATGAAGCAGATCATGCAGATGCTCCCTCTTGGAGGACTCGGGGCAAAGATACCCGAGGACGCGTACCAGGTCACTGGTGACAAGCTCAAGCGCTACAGGATATTGATGGACTCCATGACCGAAGAGGAAATGCTCAATCCCAGGGTTATTGGCAGTTCCCGCATAAAGAGGATAGCCATTGGTTCAGGATCCAGTGCAGAGGATGTGAGGGAACTTCTCAAGTATCACAAGATGATGCAGACCGCCATGAAAGGATTCCGCGGCGGCAAGTTCAACATGCAGAAAATGATGAAGAAAATGGGAATGTGAGTTAATATTTCTCACATACCTCAAGGAAATTCGTCAGAAGCTTTTCCCCTTTTTCAGTATGTGCGACTTCGGGATGCCACTGCACTCCGTAAATAGGCCTTTCAGAATGTTTCATGGCCTCGATCTCGCAGATCGGGGACCTTGCGAGCCTTATGAAATCCTCTGGCAGCACGCTTACCTCATCTGCATGGGAAGCCCATACATGCGTTCTGGGGCCAAGCCCTCTGAGGATATCATCCTCGTCAATGATCTCAATCTCCACATCAGCATACCCTCCCGAGCTACCCTGACGGACCTCGCCGCCGAATGTGCTGGCTATTACCTGGTGACCAAGGCAAATGCCCAGTATAGGAATGTCGATACTTTCCAGATACTCCGCACAGTTGCCAGCCCGCTCCATGGTGGGCCCGCCGCTCAATATTAATCCGTCCGGCTCCAAGTCCAGTATATCTTCAACCGAAGTTGTGTTTGTGATCATCCCGGTCTCCATATCAAGGTCTCGGACCGCACGGTGAATAAGATGGCAGAACTGGCCATAATTGTTGATTACAAGGATCTTCAATGTTCTCATGTGTTCGACCTTTTTTATGATAATATTATGAGGATATTTAAAGATGATAGGATAATATTGTTGCTATTGTAACTCACGATATAAGACAGTTTCATATTCCACCTATCTAAGAAACATAGTATTAAGTAAATCGAGATACAAACTATATCAGGAAGAGATTTTCCATATAATGGTAAATATAATTAGTCTATTTACCGTACGATATAGAGAGGAATTGTTTTGGAAATAAGAACCACAGGTATTCCTGGTCTGGATAAGGTACTCGGGGGAGGTATTCCCCGGCCTTCAACCCTGCTTATCGCCGGAAACCCTGGTACCGGAAGAACCACACTGGGGATACAGAGCCTTTGCTATGCCGCCGCAAGAGGAGAAAAGGTACTGTATGTGTGTCCTACATCAAGATCAGAAAAATCCGTAAGAGAAGCATTATCAGGATATGATTTCTATGATGATTCACTCAATATCCGTACCTATAGTATAGGGTCGGTCGAAAGAGACCCTCTTACAATGTTGGTCGACCTTGGAAACGCTGTCGCAAATATGAAGCCAGACATGGTAATGATAGACCCGGTTACTCCGATAGGCTTTGGTTTCGCTGAAGCGGAGAGAAGAAGGTTCATGTATTCACTCAACACCGCCATGAACGAGTGGAACGCTATTGTATTCATGACAGGCACGATGACAACCACTGAGGTCTGCAGGTCGGTCATCAGTGATATCGCTGATGGCGTGATATACCTGTCCCAGAAGATAGGGCGGGTGCACAATGACCGCCGCCTCAAAGTGGTCAAGTTCAGTAGTGTCAATTACCTTGATGGAGAGCACTCTTTTGAGATAACTGGCTCAGGAGCAAACATCTATCCCCGGATGGAATACCTGGTTACCGATAATTACACAGATTCAGAGAGGACAGGATTTGGAATACCTCTGCTGGATGGATTTCTCGGGGGAGGACTTTTTAAGGGATCTTCGACGCTCCTGGCAGGTAACACAGGCACTGGTAAGACCTTGTTCGGACTGCAGTTCATTGTGCATGGCGCGATGAACGGGGAACCCGGGATAATAAGCAGTTTCGAGGAAACTCCCCAGGAATTGAGACGTTATGCGGCAAATGCAGGAATGGACCTTAAAGGGCTGGAGGAAACGGGCATGATAAGTATAATACATACTTCCCCTTCAGAGGTCAATGCATGCAAGCAGGCAATACAGCTTAAGGAAGCCATTGAAGAAACAGGCGCAAAGAGGATACTCCTTGACGATATCTCAGGTTTTGACTACATTTTTAAAGACAGCATTGAGAAGAGAGAGCATATCTCAAACCTCATCCGACTCTTTAAGAACAAGGAAGTGACTTCCATGTTCATCAGCAGCAACCAGGCAACAGGGACCGATTCACTTGCTCCGTCAACTCCCATTTCAGCAATCGTTGATAATCTTCTACTTCTCAGGCATACGGAAGATATGGAAGAGATAAAAAAATCATTCTACATTTTAAAGAGCCATGGCACCGACCATGAAAAGCGCCTTATAGGATATGATGTCACTGGAGAAGGGATCAGAATCTCCGATTTTCAAAAAGATGCCTGAAAGGTAGTTTATCAAAGCCTTCTGCAGTACTGCGCAAAAGATTTAAATAGTTCACCGTGCTACTATGTCACACACTAGCACGGATGCATTGCATCCTGCTTACCATTCACAAATAAAGGAAGGCATAAGACAATGACGGGAATCGGAAAGAAAATTCGCATCGAAAGGATAATGCACAGGGAAAGCAGGAACATGGTCGTTATCCCCATGGATCACGGCATATCCAACGGACCTATCAAAGGACTGATAGATGTCCCTGAATCGATAAACAAGGTTGCTGAAGGCGGAGCGGATGCAGTTCTGATGCAAAAAGGTATTATCATACATGGTCACAGAGGATACGGGCACGATGTGGGACTCATTGTACACATCAGCGCCTCAACTGCCCTCGGACCTGATCCAAACGATAAGGTGCAGGTGTGCTCGGTGGAAGAAGTGGTGAAGATGGGCGCTGACGCTGTATCCATCCACATAAACGTAGGTTCTGTAACTGAGTCTGATCAGCTAAGGCAGCTTGGGGAGGTATCTGAGCAGTGCACTTACTGGGGAATGCCTTTACTGGCTATGATGTACCCGCGGGGGAAGGATATAGAGAATCCCCATGATGCAGAGCTTGTGGCCCATGTGGCAAGGGTTGGTGCCGAGCTTGGAGCAGATGTTGTCAAAACCCTTTACACAGGAGACCCCGACACATTCAGGGATGTTGTAAGAGGATGTCCTGTGCCTGTAGTTATAGCAGGCGGACCGAAGACGAACACAGACCAGGAATTCCTCGAGATGATCAGGGGCGCAATGGATGGTGGCGCACGGGGTGTCGCAATAGGAAGGAACGTGTTCCAGCATGAGAATCCCACAAAAATTACAAAAGCTATAACAGAGATAGTGCACTTCAACAGGAGTGTAGAAGAAGCGCTGGAAATGCTCAAGTAAGAGATAAAGCCAGTACATCTGGAAGTGCTCATATGAAGGATAAGATGATTTGGATAAAGGCCGATGAAGGAAACTGGGACGACAGGAAAATCGTGATCACAACAGGTATTGAATCTGGTGCAGATTGCATTCTTGTCAATGGTGCGGACGTCAGCAAGGTCAAAGAACTGGGAAATGTGAAAGTTGCTGCCTTTGCCTATGATAACAAATCAGAGGCTGATATTATCGTAGTGGGAAAGGGAGGGGAAGGAGATGGCACAAAGCCGCTTCCACCTGACTACGGAGGATCCCTTGATGTCACAACGGCCATCCGGCTAAAGGAGAAGGGAATCAAGGTTGCCGGATACGTCATCATCCGCAACAAGGAATATGAGAACTTTGCCGCAGAGCTGGGTAACATCTGTGATTACCTTATCACTGTGGGAACAGACTGGCAGGTCATCCCACTGGAGAACCTTATAGCAGGACTGCAGAAGAAGAACGTGAAACTGATATCCGGTGTGAAGAACTCCGAACAGGCAAAGCTTGCCTTTGAGACCATGGAACACGGTTCCGACGGAGTGCTTCTGGACACCAAAGATCTCAACCAGATAAAGAAGACTGCCGTCCTTGCGGAAAGCGCAGGTGTCAAAGACATTGAGCTTAAGGCTGCAGTGGTCACAAGGGTTGATCCTATAGGCATGGGAGACCGGGTCTGTGTGGACACCTGTAATCTGATGGTCAGGGGCGAGGGCATGCTTGTGGGCTCGCAATCAAACGGTATGTTCCTGGTGCACTCTGAATCCGAAGAAAGTCCCTACGTGGCATCCCGTCCGTTCAGGGTCAATGCCGGTGCTGTGCATGCCTATATAAAGGTGGGCGAGAAGACCCGCTACCTCTCCGAACTGAAGGCCGGGGATGAGGTCACTATCGTGGATGCCGATGGCGGGCAGAGGACAGGAGTTGTAGGCAGGGTCAAGATAGAGAGAAGGCCGCTGGTACTTGTGGAAGCAGACATCGACGGCAAGATAGTCAAGAACATATTGCAGAATGCTGAAACAATAAAACTTGTGACCAAAGATAAAAAGCCCGTATCTGTGACCGACCTTAAAGTTGGTGACGAGATACTCGTGCACTCAGAGGATATCGGTCGCCACTTCGGGATGAAGATCGAAGAAACTATCATTGAAAAATAATCACATAGTGACAGGTGGGCAATGGTGCATATAGGCAGTTTTGACCTTGGGAAGAAACCGGGAATCGTAGCAGTCATTTCTGAAGAACCTGTGGAAAGCGCCAAGGCCGCTAAATGGCTGGGTGCCGACCTGCTGGAACTTCGCCTTGATATGCTGAGTTTCAGCAGCCCGGATGAAATGAAGAAGGCCATTGAAAAGATAAAGGCTATCACAGGCCTCGCGTGTATTGCAACCAATAGATTACAGGCTGATGGCGGCAAATGGACAAGAAGTGACGAGGCTAGAATAGAATTACTGGACCTGGCTCTCCTCACGGCCGATGCAGTCGATATAGAACTTGCCGCGGATGCAGGCCTGAGAGACTCACTCATAAGAAAGGTAAAGGATGCCGGAAAGATAGTCATCGTATCCTCACATGATTTCAAATCCACGCCTTCCCTGGCAGATATGAAGGAAATCCTTGACAGTTCTTTTAAAGCAGGCGCGGACATCGCAAAACTGGCGGTCACACCTGTATCCATGCAGGATACGCTTAACCTGCTGCAGGTTACCCTGGATTCAGGCGGGCCGGTCTGCACAATAGCAATGGGAGATAACGGCAGGCATACAAGGATAGTTGCACCCTGCTATGGTTCAGTGCTTACATACGGCTCCATCGGCAAAGCAGTGGCATCCGGACAGATACAGATCCATCAACTCAAGTCAGCCCTGGAGATACTCTTTTGAGAACCGTGTTCGCTGTTTTCGGAGACCCTGTGGGTCATTCCCTGTCGCCTGCAATGCACAACGCAGCATTCGAGGCCCTTGGCATGGAGTGTACGTACCATGCCTTCAAAGTAGGAAGAGAGAACCTGAAAGATGCACTTGCAGGTGCAAAGGCAATGGGATTTGGAGGTGTCAACCTTACAGTGCCCCTGAAGCAGGAAGCCCTGAGCATAGCAGATGCTGACCCGCTGGCTGCGGCTATCGGAGCTGTGAATACGATTGATTTCAAGGAAGGCATGAAGGGGTACAATACTGATGGTTTAGGTGCTAAACGAGCACTTGAAGAGGAAGGTGTGGATATCCGGGGCTCGGAAGTACTTATCGCTGGCGCAGGTGGCGCAGCCCGTGCTATCGCTTTCCAGTTTGCCAGGGATGGTGCCAGTGTTACCATAGCCAACAGGACGCCGGAAAAGGCACTTGAGCTGGCAGCTGATGTCTCACCTGTCGGAAAGGTCAGGGGCTGTGGCTTTGAGAACCTTCGGGCACTTATAGGAGAAAGTGACACCCTGGTGAACTGCACGGTCCTGGGGATGCATCCTGATACTGAGAGGACCATAGCGACCTCAGAGGATATGCACCCTGACCTCACCGTTTTTGATATTGTTTACAATCCTCTGGAAACCCGCCTGCTCAAAGAGGCAAGGCTTGCCGGCGCCAAACGCGTCAACGGTGTCATGATGCTTGTTTATCAGGGAGCTGAGGCTTTCAGGATATGGACAGGAGTTGAACCTCCTGTGGATATTATGAAAAGGGCAGTCCTGGAGGGGTTGCAGACTTGAAGGTACTCATCATCGGCGGCACCGGGGAAATGGGACAGTGGTTCACCCGTTTCTTCAAAAATAACGGTTATGAGGTAACGGTCTGGGGCAGCGGAGGTAAGCTGGAGATAGCCCGGAAGATGGGTGTTGATTTTGCCCCGGACCTTGACATAGCAATATCGGAGAGCGATATCGTCATAGTTACAGTTCCAATTGACATCACAGAACAGGTTATCCAGGAAACTGCACCGAAGATGAAAAGTGGCAGTCTCCTGATGGACCTGACATCACTCAAGGTCAAACCTACGGAAGTCATGAAAGAGTACGCACCTTTGGATGTGGAGATACTGGGTACTCATCCCATGTTCGGCCCTTCCATACCCAGCCTTCATGGTCAGATATTCATACTAACGCCTATCGAAGGAAGATGCAGGAAGTGGTTCCCTGTGATCAGGGCCCTGCTGGAAGATAACGGGGCTCACATAGAGATCATCAGTGCACAGGAGCATGACCGTATTGTATCTGTTGTCCAGGGGCTTACACACTTTGCTTACATAACCATAGGCACCACTTTCAACAGGCTGGACTTCAGCGTCGCGCAGTCCAGAAGGTTCATGAGCCCTGTGTATGACATCATGGTGGATTTCGTTGGCAGGATACTGGGCCAGAACCCTTACCTTTATGCCTTCATCCAGATGGAGAACCCGGAAGTGTTGAAAGTGCATGAGACATTCATGCAGGAATGCAGAGAGATGTCGGCAATAGTGCGAGAGCATGATGTGGAGAGCTTCATCTCCAGAATGAAGGATGCTTCAGCCCATTTAGGGGACACCGCGGCAGCACTGCGTCGCTCTGATAAGCTCATAAACTTCAAGATAGCTGAGCTTGACGAGCTGGTAAATTCCATCGGTATGGAGAAAGGGCTCAGGCACATATATTCAAATGTGATCCATGTAGGAACTGTAAAAAAAGTCTCGCCAAGAAATGTTATACTCTCCACAGGCACCAAACTAGTTTCACTGAAACTGGAGAACATCCGCCTGTTATCCCCGGAAGAGCTCAGAGAATGGAAAACAAAAAATCTCAGGGGGCATTCAAGGGATATATCCGTCATTATTCCAAAGGGTGCCGACCCGGAGGTCATACGCAGCATCATTAGCAATAACATGAACGTCATCTCAGTCCGGTTAATAGATACATATACATGTGCTAAGAGTGATACCGGATCAAGCGTGACTTATCGAGTAGGTATAATAGGAGATGCCAACGCCACAGTGACGAGCAATGAGATAGCAGCACTGCTAACAGGCATAGGCTGTAAACTCAGAGGATAACACTGCCGTCCAGACTTTAACATCATTTGAACCTGACTAGCACATTTTTATACATGGTGCTGGGACAAACATTATCAAGCACCTGTGCTTACACTAATTCTGTGATAGTTTGAACAGAACACCCGCAACCCCACAACAATATATAAGATTCCTTAAGATAGGCATATTCTTTACAGCCCTTTTCGGAATGTATCTGGGAATCCAGGGGCTTTACCTGATGTTAGTAGAGAAGAATTTCGTCACCGGAGCATCTCTGTTCCTTGCAGCCCTCCTGATAGCTCCCCCACCGATCGGCATATCCAGGATGGTAAAGGAACAATTCGGTATAGATCTTTCCATACCCGTGAGAATGGTGGCTACAACCGTGCTACTGCTTATAGCATGGCTGAGCCTTCCTTAAAGCGGACGAAAATAGTTATCTGATCTTGCTTACAAGGTCTTCAAGCGCAACCTTGGGATCCTTAGCTTTAACAATGCCTGAGGCCAGCAGGACACCCACGGAACCAAGCTCAAGAGCTGCAAGGAGATCCTCTCCTTTTGATATGCCTGCCCCACACAGCACTTTAACGGCAGGGTTCACTCTTTTGACAGCTTCCACGGAACCTGTGATCACCTGCGGGTCTGCTTTTGACACCGGTATTCCGCTGCCGATAAGTTCCGGCGGCTCCACTGCCACGTAATCAGGACCCAGAGCTGCGGCTGCTGCAGAAGTAGGCACATTGTTAGTACATACGATACTTGTAAGGCCGGTTTCTTTAACTCTGCTTACAGATGCATCAATGTTTGCCAGTGTCAGGCGGTATTCGGAGTGGTTAATGAGAGTGCCAACTGCCCCCGCATCCTTTATGCACTGAGCGAAAGCATGTCCTGTAAAACCCCCTGCTCCTACGCTATCCAGATGCTGCGCATAAACAGGGATATCCACCTGCGAGGATACACGATAAATATCACAGAACTGGGGTGCCACCGCAATATCTATGCCGGAATCTTCAGCAACTTGCCTGCATGCCTGCGCTATCTTTACGGCGCCTTCGCCTGTGCCTTCAAGGTATGTCTTCAGGTTCAAAACTATCAGTGTGGAACTCATATGATCTCTCCGGTGAGAGATAATACCTCAAAATAGAAAAAAGCGTGTGTCGATTTGCTGAACACACGCACAAAATACATGTTTAGAAGTCGGTCATTACCCTGAACTGGTCGATCTCAGGGTTGTTAAGGCCTTCAATGAACTTCTCGGCAACCTGCCTTACATCCTTGGCATTGGTGATTGCCCTGCCTACTACAAGGACATCAGCGCCTGCCTTAAGTGCGTCAGGCATTGTGTCGATGCGGATACCGCCGGCAACTGCCACAAGGATCTTTGGTGAGAGAGCCTTTATGTCCTGGATGTTACCCCATGCATGAGCAGTTTCCTCAATATCGATAGCACGGTGCAGTTCCACAACGTCAGGCAGCTCCTTGAGCTGCTTGAGGATTGCTATAGGGTCAGGACAGTTCAGAGTGTCCATTACAGCGTATATTCCGGTCTTGTGGGCCTCTTCGATGGCTTTATTGAGGGTTGCCACAGGTGCCAGTGCTGAGACTACGATAGCATCTGCTGTTGCGTCTGCAACCATGCGGGCTTCCAGGTTACCGGTGTCAAGGGTCTTGAGGTCAGCAACTATGAATGCGTCGGGACGAACCTCCCTGAGCCTGGAGATGACGTCAACACCATAGCGCTTGATAAGAGGTGTGCCTGCTTCAAGGATAACGTGGTCGCTCTTTGGCAGCTGGCTCACTATACTGAGAATAGCCTCGATATTGGGGTTATCCAGCGCAACCTGCAGGTATGGCGGGTTCCAGAGTCTGGAGACCTTGAATCCCATTACTGCGTGTCCCATCCTGTCCTTCTCCTTGAGCACTGTGCCTACGTCCGGGAATCCTTCCAGCGCGCGCTTGACTGCCAGCTTGGTTGCCCCGTAATTGTACCTGAAAATCCGGTTGTAATCTTTGGCTTCAGGATGGATGAAAACGCTTGCAATGACAACGATATCCTCGATATCCATGTCACCGAACACGCCCTCTTCAAGGGCATCGGCGACCGCCTTTGCCACAGCGGCCTGCGCAGGACCAAATATCTGGGCTGCCTGATCCATATTCTTTACAGTAACCTTTGGGACTATCAGTGTAGCAGGTTTTGTAGGAAGGTTTGGGCGTATCACCGAAAGCAGAGGAGTATGTCCTACTGACAGTTGTGCTAGACCATTTGCAAATGCCTGACCTACAGGACCGTTCTTGTTCCCGATTAAAAGGTCAACGTGCGCGAGTTCTGGTGCCTCGCCAATTAGAGCTTCTCCGATTAAAAACATCAATTCACCTACATAGATTAATGTAAATTTATCATTCCCTGCGCAATTGTCAATTCCTGTTTGGTAGTTGCGGCACAGGGCGTGTTATGCGTGCTATATCTAGTATTATGATAAATACCTTTTTAAAAAGGAGGATGCTAACGGGCTAAAAATACTAGCTATTCCTTACAATATCCGGGGACAGATATCGTTAAGCCTGCATTCTCCACATCTGGGAGACATCGGACGGCATACATTCTGGCCAAAAAGAACCATCAAACCGTTGATATCTTTCCAGTCCTGCCTTGATACAACCTTTTCGAGTTCCTTTTCAGTCTCATCCGGCGATGATGTTTTCACCAATCCAAAACGATTGGATATCCTGTGTACATGAGTATCCACAGCAATTACATCTTTTTCAAAAGCATAACCAAGCACGCAATTGGCAGTCTTCCTGCCGACTCCGGGTAATTTGAGCAGCTCGTTCATGCTATCAGGGACGATACCTCCATAGTCCTTCAACATGATTCGGGATATGTCAATAATTCTCTGTGCCTTCACCCTGTAGAAACCCACATCCTTTATAAGTACCTGTATTTCATCGATTTCAGCCGATGCCATCTTTAGAGGGCTATCAAATGCTTCAAAAAGCCTCCGGGTTGCAGGAATGGTCACCTCATCACGAGTACGCTGGGACAGCACTGTGGATATGAGCATATAGTAAGGATCCCTGTTTACGTGAAAATACCCACAGGGGTACATTTCCCGGAGGCGGGAGATCATCTCTTCAACAGACATCATTGAATGTAGTTAACCAACTTATAAACTGTTTTCTGTGGATCGAAAGAGAAGGATGCCGCTTAAGGTAAACAGTTCAGGAGCTAAAGGAATAGGTTTTATACTTGCAGGCCGCACTTTTATTTATGGGAGTGAATAAATTAGTTACTTACACATTAATGTTCATTGTTTTTCTTGCAACCCTTTCTTTGCTGCCTGCGCATGGAATATCAGCAGATGAACAGCTGATCGGCACTGCTTCTGCACAGAATATGAGCGATGGTACCGAACTCACAATATACTCACAGGATATTGCACTTATCAGGGAAACCAGGGAATTCGACTTTCAGGAAGGTGTTAATCTTATTAAGGTCAGTGACATTGCTTCCCGCATAGATCCAAGCACTGTCATTTTTGAAGATACCGAACATCCTGGAACTTATATTATCGAGCAACAGTACATGCGGGATGCTGCCAGCATCAACAAACTACTGGAAAGACATCTTGGTGAGGAGATAAACGTCATCGATGAAGAAGGTAATTCCTATACAGGGATACTGCTAAGCCATGAGAACGGTAACATTATCCTGAGCACATCAGGGAATATCATTGCACTCATGAACATCTCAAGGATAGAATTTCAGGATACCAATGATGGCCTGACGGGACCTGCACTCACATGGATGATATATTCGCCAGAGGCGGGGTCCAGAGTCGTATCAACTTCATACCTGACAGAAGGGCTGAGCTGGAAGGCAGATTATATTGTTATGGTGGATGATAATGAAACTCAAGCCAGTATCAATGGATGGGGCACTATAGATAATCAGGCAGGCGCCAGTTTCAATAATGCAAGTTTGAAGCTTGTCGCAGGAGATGTGCGCAGAGTCTCCGGACAGCTACCGTCTCCGGAGATCGCAACTGATGATGCGGCTGTTGACCAGCCGGCTGAACAGTTCATAGAGGGAGAGTTGTTCGACTATCATATCTACACCCTGAACAGGACCACCAGTTTAATGGACGGTGAAATAAAACAGATATCACTGTTGTCTGAAGACTCTGTACCTGTAGAGAGAGAGTATATATTCGAAAGTGCTACAGGCGATAAAGTAAAAGTTGTGATGAATACTGAGAACACGGAAGACAACGGGCTTGGGATACCGTTGCCACAGGGTGTTGTCAGGGCATATGCAGAAGACCCCGATGGAACGCTGCAGTTTGTCGGAGAGGATACGATAGACCATACAGCCAGAAGTGAGGAAATACGTATCTTTGTAGGATATGCTTTTGATATCACAGGAGAAAAGACTCAGACAGACTACCAGAACCTGGGCGAGACCGCTGAAAGGCGCAGTTATAGCATAAACCTGACAAACCAGAAATCAGAGGATGTGAATGTCACTGTTGTGGAGAATATATACGGCGACTGGGAGATTACCAATTCCTCGCACGAGTATACAGTAGTTGATGCGTTCACTGCAGAGTTCGATGTGAGAGTGCCGGCAAACGGAGAGGAATCTATAACATACACGGTAGAGGTACGCTATCCCAGGTCAATCCCTTACTGATACGGAATCCGGGAAACCCTATTTAGTTCCTGTGTGGGAAGGAGAATAAGATGGGAATGACACATGCACTGCAGTGCCTTTTCCCTCTTCACTTTCAATCCAGATACTCCCGCTGTGAACCTCGGTGATCGTTTTGCTTACATGCAATCCCAACCCACTGCCTCCGTATCTCCTTGTCAGGGAACTGTCCACCTGGTAAAAGGGGTTGAAGATATTGGAAAACTCAGCCTTGGGGATGCCTATGCCATTATCTTTTACTACCACATGCACATTCCCATCATCCCTGTAAGCTGAAACTTCGATGACTCCCTCACTCTTGCTGAACTTGATGGCGTTGTCTATAACGGACCTGAAAATATAAGGAATATACTCCACGTCACCTTTAACAAGCGGCAGGCCACTTTCAAAATTGCGGACCAGCTTTATGTTCTTGTCTGTTGCCTTAAAGGAGAAGTAATCCATGACTTTTTTCAAAGCATCTTCTATCCGGAGCGGGTCGAACCTGTAATTGACTTTGCCGGACCTTGCAATACTTATGTAGATAAGGGAATCAAGCAAAAAACTCAGGTGATCATATTTGTCAAGAACTATATGCATAGCATTTTTCTGCTTATCGGTGAGTGGACCCAGCACTTCATCGTGCACAAGTTCACTGTACCCTTTTATGGATATAAGGGGAGTCTTTAGTTCATGGCTGAGATTTGAGATAAACTCATCCTTCATCCTATCCAGAGAATGAAGTGATTCATTTGCCTTACCCAGGTCATGAACATATTTCTGGATAGCTTCCTGAGATTTTTTACGCTCACTTATATCGCGAGTGACACCCACGAAAAATTTGAAATTCCCGTTCTTGTCAAATAACGGGGTTGCAAGTGCTTCGGTCCAAACTGTGTAACCCTGTTTATGGAGTTGTTCAAGCTCCATGATTTCTGTGCGGTTGGTTATCTTTGCATATTGGACATCTGAGAAAAAAGCATCCATAGCCAACCTGATTTTTAAAATGCTGTCCTGTGAGAATATTTCCGGAAAACATTGGTTCATTACCTCCTCTGGAGTATAACCCCGCAATTTGATCACAGATGGACTGACATACAGTAGCTTACCCTCTTTGTCCATGGTCCAGATGACATCATTGGCATTTTCTGCCAGCATGCGGTACTTTTCCTCGCTTTCCTGAAGAGTTCTTTCAGATTGTTTCCTTTCGGTTATATCACGCCCATTGCTAAGAATTGCAGGTTTCCCTTCATATTCTATCACCTTGATGCTCATTTCAACAGGAACCCTGGAACCGTCTTTTTTCAGGCACTCCGTTTCAAATACACTATGCTCTTTCTCCAGGGCAGAGACAAGGTATTCTTTATACTTGTGCAAGTACTCAGGTGCAATGAGATCGGATCTTGATAGTTGCAGCATCTCATCTTTCCGGTACAATAACAGATCGCATAGTGAAGGATTCACTTCCAGGATATTGTGATCCATATCAAGGATCATAATGGAATCGACAGCATTCTCAAAAAGTGCCCTGAATTTTTCCTCTGAGACCTTTATCTTTTGTTCGGATTGCCTTTGCTCAGTGATGTCCGAGCCGGAGCTGAGAATAGTTGTGATCTTACCTGTGGAATCCTTTACGTATGAATTGCGCCAGGAAATGAGCTTTTTTTGCCCTGTTTTTGTCAATACATTGCTTTCAAAACTTTCAACCGATCTGACATCATCCTTAAGGATATTTCTGAAAAGAGATTCAACCCTCTCTCTTTCATCTGCCGGCACTGCCTTTTCTAACCAACTGGAACCAATAAGTTCCCCCTCGGCATAGCCAAGCACCTCATTGCATTTTGCATTGGCAATGGTCACAGTAAGATCGACATCAAATGCCACTATAATACATCCGGCGATATCAAGATACTTTTTTGTCCTGTCACCCTCCGCAATCAGCTCATCATACAATTGCTTGCTCTTCAAAAGAGTCCTGACGCGGGTTAGAACCTCAAACCGGTCAAAAGGTTTTGTAAGGAATTCATCGGCTCCGGCCATGATACCTTCCATGCGGTCATTCCTTGAAGAAAGTGCAGTGACAATTATAACCGGTATAAAACATGTATCCTTGGAGGACTTCATTCTTCTGCAGACATCATATCCGCTCATGCCGGGCATCATAACATCAAGAATGACAAGGTCAGGTTTGTCAGAATCGATGAGATCAAGAGCTTCTTCCCCGCTATAAGCAGCCCTTATATCGTACTCTGTCATGAGCTGAGCTTCAATTAACCTTACATTAAGGACATCGTCGTCAACAACTAGTATTTTTGATCTGTGTTTTTCGCTCATGATGCGTACCGCTTGGTTTTGCCCTGAGATGTATTCTAGGCGCTATAATAGCACCATCAGATATATAATAAATTTTCCTTTATCAAACCATTAATTTATGGACGCAGAAAGTATACTCCTCTCCAGAAGTTATTCTTATGATGTGGTCAACTTCCATAGAATAACAGGAATACATTCTTAATGTATATATGACCAAAGGGGAGTAAATGTTTGAGCAGCTAATCGTCCCAGTATCTATCTATACATACCTGAGCCTTTTTATTACAAGTTTCCTGGCATCAACTGTGCTCCCAATGGGGTCTGAAGCTCTTGTGGTCCTGCTTATAAAATCGGACCATAACTTTTATGCAGTGGTCTTATTAGCTACAATTGGAAATTACCTTGGCGCTTGCACGACCTATTATCTAGGTCTGAAAGGACGCAGCGGAGTTATAGAAAAATATATGTCCATCTCAAAGAAGGATCTTGAGAAAGCGGACAAGTGGTTCACACGGTATGGATCATATGCCCTGCTGTTTACCTGGCTACCTCTGGCAGGAGACGCCATTACAGCCATGGGCGGTCTTTTAAAACTGGACTTCAGGATATTCTCGTTTTACGTTTTCATCGGAAAGTTTGCGCGCTACCTGGCGCTGGCATATATCGCTACAAGCATATGAGAAAGTAACCTTAAGAATCTCCTAATGGAACGCATTTTAGACAATTTCATTCCAAACATTTTTGGGCCACCGTCTTAGATAACTATATATACACTTACATCAATATTATCTTAAATATATAATAGATGTTACAAAACATGGGCCGGATGAAACATGACCACGTTCGATATAAACCAGAAAGAACTTGTTAAGAACTCAGTTCTGATACCCGTTGCATTCGTAGCCGGAACACTGATAGCGATTTTAGCCTACAATTATTTACCCCACGAAGTTGCCCTTATATCAGTAATCGGCGGCGCAATACTGGTATCACTGATCACATATGCCCTTGTAAAGGCAAAGTCCAACTAAACTCTGCATCATTTTCGATGCGATAATTATATAGCCTTGCATATCCATTCACATCTCTTGCCTTTGGGCTCGTGGTCTAGCTGGTCATGACGTCGCCTTCACACGGCGGAGGTCCTGGATTCGAATTCCAGCGGGCCCACTACTTGTTTTACATCTTATCACTGTCTTTACATTCATCGTTTTGCGGTATTGAGCGTAGTGACATACCTCAACTCGCGCTCCAGAAACGTAATCCGGATTCTGAACCTCGGCGGTACCAAAATCTACCAATTTTCACCAGATTGGTAGTAACTCTTTTATCCCAATAACTACCAATAGCTACCAAAAAGTAACGGATTGGTAGTTATTAAGATTCCACAGAAGGCGCCGGACATGTGGGAGATAGTCGGGAAGCATCCTGAGATGCTCTACATGTTCGTTGATCCGCAGATTCAGGAGCTGGTTGCAAAGTACAACCGGGAATATGCACATTGGGAAGAGCTCCGGCACCGCAAACTGCCTGTGGAGGCTAAACAACTGTGGGCTCTGATTAAAAGCGCAAGAACATTGCAAGCTAAGCGTGTCGAGTTTGGAGAGTGGACCTTCGGGTATGTCTTATCCGGCGATACACTCAGGAGATTGCACCTGCTGGACACAAAAGGTGCCGGATACCTTGAAAGCGGGCCTGGGGGTGTGAGTACTGCGGACAGGAAGCGATACATTGTTAACTCGCTCATGGAAGAAGCCATCGCATCAAGCCAGCTGGAAGGAGCCGCAACCACACGTAAAGCAGCCAAGAAGATGCTGCGTCAAGAGCGAAAACCCAGGGACTACTCGGAAAAGATGATTCTTAATGGCTATCAGACCATGTGCAGGATAGCAGGAATGAAGGATAGGTCTATTGATGTGGAAACACTGCTTGAGATTCACCGGGAGATCACACACGATACGCTTGATGATCCCGAACATGAAGGCAAGTTCAGGGACAACAACGAAATAGTCGTGGCAGACCCCCAAGAAGGTAGCAAGATCTATCATATCCCGCCTGACTACCACAAGATCCCTTCACTCATGGAAGAGTTCTGCAGGTTCGCCAGCAACGATGAAGAAGATTTCATCCATCCCCTCATCAAAGGCATAATACTCCACTTCCTGATAGGTTATATCCACCCCTTCACCGATGGGAACGGACGGTCTGCAAGGTCGATTTTCTACTGGTACATGCTCAGCCGGGGCTACTGGCTCTTTGAGTACATGCCGATATCCAGGATACTGCTGCGCTCCAAAACAAGCTATTCACTGGCCTATCTGTATACGGAAACCGATGAGAATGACCTTACATACTTCATAAACTACAACCTCTCAGCAATAGAAAAGGCATTGAAGGATCTGGAAGAGTATATCGCTCTCAAAAAGCAGGAGAATTATGATACAATGCACATCATCGAAACCTCTGAGAACCTGAATCTCAGACAGGCCGACATACTCAAGAACCTGCTCAAAGAACCTGACAGGTATTTCTCAATTGCTGAGATCAAAGGGAAGTACAATGTTGCCTATGACACCGCAAGGAACGACATGCAGCATCTCGTCAAACTGGGATATGTCGAGAGAATAGAAAGAGGCAAGAGTTATATGTACAGGTATAAAGGAGTGAAATGAGAAATTGAATACCAATAACTACCAATGTATACCGGATTGGTAGTAGGGCGGAGTTGATACGTATAACAAGCTTTATCTTGTTTCAACAATAACTTTTGAATTATCAGACAGAAATCGGAGTGGAGGGACAAAGTTGGTAAAAGTACATCTAGCAATCTTTATCTTTATTGGAATAATACTAGCAACATCTGGCTGTATAAATCATATGGGTGACTACTATAATGGGCCAGATCAAGCATATAGATGGCATGAACCTGGCTACACATATCCTGAGCAGTATGATCCTTCAGTGGATGCAAACGAGATTACTGATTTTGAATCCAATGGCGAAATGATATACTATACAGGCTTTAATGAAAGTGGCCAACAAATACCTTTTAGAGGTGGCCCTCATTGGCTATATGTCCATGGAGGTAGTTGCGTCAGTTGCCACGGTACGGATGGCGAGGGTGGAGTACCTATAATGATGGGTACCGTTATCCCTCCGAACATTACCTATGAGGCATTGACATCTGAACAGCACGAAATGGGAGAGGATGAAGAACACCCTCCTTATACCGATGAGACCATCAAAATAGCCATAAGACAGGGAGAAGATCCTTCGGGTGAAGAACTTGATTATACAATGCCAAGATGGGACATGTCGGATGAAGCCGTAAATGATCTGATTGAATATTTGAAGACACTCTAAAAGGTATCTTCTTTCAATGAGCGGAAGGAATTCGCTCAATTTTTATCAGACTAGGATAACAAAACTATCCATACTTACTTTCCAAGGCCTCAGGATTCACGATGTTCTGTGCTTGTCCCTTGGCAAACATATGTACATTTTCAACGCATACGTAGGTGCACTCTTCGAGGGATTCCTCAGATAGGAATGCAAATATGCGGAGTCAACATCACATTGTCCAGACACATGAGTGGATTGTCTGCAGGAGGAGGGGTTTTTTCAAACACATCCAACCGGTTCCTTTGATCTTTCTTTCCTTTAAGGCCTTGATCAGAGCACTCTCGCCAACTACTTTTCCCCTTGCTGTGTTTATCAGGATCGCAGTTGATTTCATCTTGTCGAGTTCTACTTCACCTATCATCGTTTTACTTTTCTGATTCAGGGTCAATGTTTGCGCGTCTGAGTCTCAATGAGTTGAGTACGACGGTCAATGAGCTCAGTGCCATTGCAGCAGCTCCTATCATGGGATGGAGCAATCCAAAGAATGCTGCAGGGATAGCTATAGCATTATACACCCATGCCCAGAAATAGTTCTCTTTGATCTTACGGAACGTCGATTTTGATAATTTTATAGCAGAAACAACTGATTTAAGATCCCCCCGTACCAGCGTGATATCAGAAGATTCAATTGCTATGTCAGTGCCTGTACCTATTGCAATACCGATGTTTGACTGTTTAAGTGCAGGAGCATCATTGATCCCATCCCCTACCATTGCAACTACATCATACACTGATTGCAGCTTCTTGATCTCATCCACTTTCCCTCCGGGCAGGACATCGGATATCACATAACTGATCCCAACCATCTTTGCAACGGCTTCTGCTGTCTTTTTGTTGTCGCCGGTGATCATTGCAGTTTTTATGCCCATTTTTTCTATCTCACGGATTGCCAGAATAGAATCTTCCTTGATCGTATCTGCAATTGCAATGGTTCCAATTACTTTCCTGTCCATTACAACCAATACAACGGTCTTGGCGTCAGCTTCAAGCTCACCCATTTTCTCCTCGAACTCCTGATAATCCACATTGAACATGGAAAGGATCTTGCGGCTTCCTACAATGACTTCATGAGTGCCGATAGATCCTTTGACACCTTTACCTGTTACAGATTCAAAATCCTTGATTTCATGGACAGTCACTTCACTTTCCTTGGCTTTGCGGATGATGGCAGATGCCAAAGGATGTTCTGATACTGCCTCCAGACTTGCTGCATAGGAGATTACTTCTTCTGAAGACAAAGAGCCAGAAGCCAAGACATCAGTCACCTGAGGCTTACCTTTAGTTATTGTACCTGTCTTGTCAAAAGCAATGATCTTTACATCCTTCATCGTCTGTATTGCCTCACCGCTTCGAATCAGAATACCTCTCTGGGCCCCTCTTCCACTCCCGACCATCAGGGCTGTGGGAGTTGCCAGTCCAAGAGCACAGGGGCAGGAAATGACGAGTACTGCTGTTGTGGCAAGGAGTGAAAGTGTGAAAAGAGGAACATCGGTATTGCTCCAAGGGAAGTTGAAATACTCGACTATCGAGATATGAAACTCAGGGAATAGTAGCCATGAGATCGATGCAGCTACAGCAGTGATAATCACAGCCGGTACGAAGTATCCGGTAACCCTATCGGCAAACTCCTGGATTGGCACCTTTGACCCCTGTGCCTGCTCGACCAAGGTTATAACCTGAGACAGGAAAGTATCCTTTCCGATCTTTGTGACTCTCACATGCAGGAAGCCATGCTGGTTAATGGTGGACCCGATAACCTCATCGCCCTCTTTCCTTTCAACAGGCATCGACTCTCCTGTTGCCATTGACTCATCCACGGTACTGCTGCCGGAAACTACAACGCCGTCAGTCGGTATTTTCTCTCCGGGCTTTATGAGCATTATATCGTCTATATTAAGCTCTTTGACGGGTACTTCTCTTTCAGTTCCATTCTCAATAATACGGGCATTCTTGGCTTCCAGGGCGATCAGTTTTTTAATAGCTTGGGAGGCCCTGCCACGAGCTTTGGTTTCCAGATATCTCCCAACGAGGTGCAAGGCCATGATTGTAGCTGCCATTTCTACAAACGTGGTCACCGGGAACCATAAGCCAAGCATGCTCAGGAAATAAGGTATAAGAGACCCCATTGTTATGAGCGTATCCATGTTGACAGTTCTGTGCTGCAAAGCTTTCCAGGTATTCCTGTGTGTATCAGCGCCTGCTATGAAAACAGAGGGAATTGCAAGTATCAATGTTATGAAGAAATAATATGGAATGGGCATAAAGAACATATGGATCGTCATAAGTACCATGATCAAGCCGGCGGAAGACGCTGCAATCCACATCTTTCGTGCTGCCTTGTTGATAGTGAGCTGTTCACGGTCAACCTCTTCCTCTTCCTCAAAACTCATCGTATAGCCTGATTCATCAACAGCCGCTTTCATATCGTCGATGGATGCAACGGAAGGGTCGTAAGAAATTGTGACCTTGGATGCAGCAAAGTTGACGTTTGCTTCATGAATCCCAGGAGTTGAAGAAAGCACTTTTTCAATCGTTTGTGCGCATGATATGCAGGTCATGTCAGTAATATTGGCAGTGATTATTTTCGTTCTCTGACCTGCAGGAGTTGCACTGTATCCTGTACTATCAACAGCTTTAATCAGAGAGTCCACATTTGTGACATTGGGATCATATTCCACAAACGCTTTTTCTGCAGGCAGGCTGACACTTACGGATGCAACACCTTTTGTTTTCCTTAATGTATCTTCAACTCTTCTTGCACACGAGGCGCAAGTCATTCCTTCAATCTCTAATACAGTCTTTGTCACCCTTTCACACCATTCATAATCTGGTCTTTTTCTGCCATATAATATGCAGAGAAGCTCATTGTTGTCAAAAGCCGGATGATCTGTGCCGATAGAACATTTAACTATTAAAAAGTGGTCTGCTCTATTATTAGTAGGTTACCATTAAAGCAACACATACACATTAGAGTTTGATGCTGTTGAAAGATTTTGCAGGTCTATATGACATGGGAGTTAATCCAAATTCAATACCTCGCTAATTTCATCTTTATTTTGTTCTACTGCTATCATTCTACCTTAAACACTGCAATACTAACTGAATTCTTAACTTTCTCCTAAGCCATTCTTCAACAAACAAAATAAATCTGGCAAACCTGAACTTGTCCTCATCAATGGCCAATGCACCTGGTCTTACTATTGTGAAATGCTTTTTCTGGAGGTAGAGCCATGCATTTCTGAGCAGGAATGATATTAAGGTAAAGAAGTACTGAACTTTTACAAATCAAATGAAAAGTTTGCGAGTATTCTTCTGTACTCTTCCTTTGCCTGCTGCACTTTATTC
The DNA here is from genome assembly GCA_000306725.1 of Methanolobus psychrophilus R15. Lineage (GTDB taxonomy): Archaea > Halobacteriota > Methanosarcinia > Methanosarcinales > Methanosarcinaceae > Methanolobus > Methanolobus psychrophilus. Next base: position 1,419,229 of record CP003083.1, read on the forward strand.
AGATAATGAGCACTTCCCACAGTTGCAGGCGCTCTTCCCTGTATGAAGTCAGCCAGACTCTCAGTGACTCCCTCTTTGATCATAACATTGAGATGCCACTTGCGGATAGTTTTAGCTGAAACTCTCCTCACTTGTAGTTTCTTGCTTACTGTTTTATATTTATCAGGAGATTGGAACGATTTTATATCCAGTATGTATGCAGTCGGGAAGAAGATCTGAAAAGTCCTCTTGTTGCCAGAGGAAAACTCAGAGGACGGATAGTGAGCAATGTCACCATCGATTACAACTTTTTTCTCATCAAAACGCTGAAGCATTAGATAAAGATGAGCTAATAGGTTTCCCGAACAGATCAACAGCTTGAACAGTATTTTCAGCTCGCTGGGACAGGACACATATGCCTCGTGTACCTCTTCATCGGTAATGTAAACTTCTGTCACTCCTGACTTGGGGATCTTGACGAAACGCCTCCACTTTTCGAGTGCGTGTCCTGCTAAGATATCAATCTCTTCATCTTCACAATAATTAAACAGGTTCCATAAGCCACGTGACTCCTTATCCTTAAACTTAAGTTTTCTGAAGTCGTTGGGCCTATACACATCATTATCCTTGAAGAAGCCCACTAGTGCATTATAATAGATGTTCTTTGTCGGTTTCGAAATGTCCCTGTGCTGCAACCAGTTTTTAAAAGCGACCTCATTAGAGTTCCAAAAGTGCTGAGGCCCAGTACATTGCACCTGATTATTGAGTGCAGAGTCGCCACTCGTGACGTTTGCTGGTGCGTTCACGTCGATAGTGCCTGAAATATTCACACGGTGGAGGTCCGGAGTTCGAATCTCCGCGGGCCCACTAACATCTAAAGAGGAGGCTGCTGGTTCTTGCATCAATGCCAACTGTTTTTCAAGTGATCCAACTCCTGAAGTAATTATGCTGTTATCGCTTGGATATCAAGGATTTCTAGAGGGTCATTAATGAGTATAATCAATTAATCGTATCGAATCACCTATCTTCTTTTCAATTGCTGTCTTTATCTGTTCGGCATGCGGACAGGCAAATCCAATGGGATTTCCTCGTGTGATACATGAAGCAAGGGCAATTGTATCAGCTCCACGTCTGACCATTTCAGCAGCCCTCCAAACTGCTTTCTTTCCGGGGCAACCACCGCATGAAACAACACCGATCACTTCAATTTCACCCTCGATGCCCTCGAATGCAAGTTTTTTCTCCTTCATAACCTTCAAATCCGTTGTTGCAGGACATATGTCCTCTGTTTGCATACACCTGATCAATCCTACTATCATGATTTCGCCTCTTTCATATTTACAAATATACCTTCGCCAGCAAAACTGAAATGTCCGTCATGTCCAGCCTGTTCAAATCTCAACGAAAACCTTTGCAAGGGATTCACCCTTGACATGGATGGAGAATTGGTAAAGATATCCAAAAGGTACTGTAGAAACGTTTATACCTTTGTTTCTCAGTTTCTCCTCAATTGATACGATAACTTCCATTGCGAATTCCGGTGATGATTTACTGGACGACAGATGAGCAAAGGAATGTAATACAATTTTATCCTTGTTTACTTTATTCAAATACCATTTGATGTTCCCCACTGCGCTTTTGACGATTTTGCTCTTTCTCTCTTCGTCTTCTGATTCAGCATGGATGAAAACAACAGCAGTATTTTCGATCCTTTCTTCAATTTCGACATCTTCCACGCTTTCAATTGTCTTGCAATGAGTGTCGAACCAAAAATATTCTACATCAAATAGTAACAACTTCATGTGCCCCACTCCTTTTAAAATTGAAAACTGGATAGATTAGGGATATATTGATAGATTCACATCTTTCCCAAAAGCAACATAATTTGCAAAATCTGAGCTGATGGCCTTGATAGCCTCTTCCGTTGGCTCGGAATAATACCAGGCTGCATCTTTGTTCACTTTACCATTGACAAATATATCGTAATAATTGATCTTTCCCTTTGGAGATGATTTCTGATTCCCATTGTTTTTGAAGTATTCCATATTCAATGTCTCCAGAGCGAAGTATTTTTCTCCGTCGATCATGAAGAACTTCTTGCTTTTACCAAGCAGTGCTCCATTCCATTTGATATACCATGCCATTATTACCATAATATCAGTTCCATCATTTTATTATTGCAAGAATAAGGAGCGGACTTTTTTCATATATACATATTCTGCATATTATATTCATGGCATTACCATTGTCGAAGGCGTTGATAATTCTCTTATCAGTATTTTCTTTGCCTTGGATTCAGGAAATCAAGAGTATGGCGGATATACGTAGAAGACATCCTGAAATTAGTATATAACAAGTAATCCTCAAAAGGCTTAATATTGGTTAAGGACAAAGCCTGAAGAGACCATGCAGCGCTTTAAAACTCTTGAGGATCTCAAAAACTCATATAGTGAGCGTATTCGCCAGATAGCAGATGAAAGAAAATCGGGAAAGAAATTAGTCGGCACTTTCTGTCTCTTCGTACCCGACGAGATCATTTTTGCAGCAGGGGCTGACCGTGTAATACTCTGCGGAGGCAAGAATGACACGGTATCGATAGCGGAACAGTATCTGCCAAGGAACATCTGCCCACTGGTCAAATCTTCTTTTGGCTCAATCATCAATGACGGCTGTTCAGGAGTAAAATCCTGCTCTCACTTCAGCATGGTAGATATGATCGTAGCCGAGAATACCTGTGACAGTAAGAAGAAGATGTATGAATTACTGGGGGACTACGTTCCAACCTACGTAATTGATCTTCCTCAAAGACCTGACACTCCTGAAGCCCTTAAATACTTTTTATCTGAGCTCGAAAAGTTCAGAGATGCTATGGAACAGCTTACAGGCAACAAAGTAACTACCGAAGGATTAAGACAGGAGATCAAATCCTCGAATGAAACAAGAGAGCTGCTTCACAGGCTCTATGAACTACGTAAAAGGGACCCAAGCCCCATAAGTGGTTCCCATGTGCTGAAAATCCTTCAAAAGCAGTATTTCTTATCACCAGATAAGCTTAAGGAATACCTCCGGATGCTTATCACGGAAGTGGAGAACATTGAGCCAGAGCAGGTTCACAAGCCCAGGATAATGATCTCCGGTTGCCCAATGCCAGGTGGTAACACTAAAGTAACTGAGATCATAGAGAGCAAAGGCGGTGTCATTGTTGCAGAGGAAAGCTGCACCGGCACGAGATCTTTCTGGGACCTAATAGATGAGAATAAGGAACCTATGACCGCACTGGCAGAAAGATACATAAAAATACCCTGCTCCTGCATGAGCCCCAATGACAGGCGTATAGACAATATCCTCGAACTTGCCAGAGAGTTCAGGGTCAATGGTGTGATCTACTACACATTGCAGTTCTGCCACGGGTACAATATCGAAAAACAAAAGATACAGAAAGCGCTGAAGGAGGCCGGGATTCCGATGCTCTCTATTGAGACGGATTACAGTGACTCTGACGTTGAGCAGATCGGACTTCGTGTAGATGCATTTATGGAGATGATCTCATGATCTCAGTGGGAATTGATGCAGGTTCGGCCACAACCAAGGCAGTGCTTGTCAAAGATGACAGCAGCATTATTCAATCCATACGGCCCACTGAATTTGATTTTGTTTCTGCGGCGGAAAAGGCATACGAAGACGTACTTGGAATTGTCGGAATTGACAGAAAAGAAGTCGATCATGTATATTCAACAGGATATGGCAGGAACAGCATAAAATTTGCCGACGGGTCCATCAGCGAGATAACTGCCCATGCAAAGGGCGTACATCATCTCTATCCAGATGTCGAAGGCATAATAGATATTGGAGGTCAGGACAGCAAGGTAATATCGGTCAACAACGGAAAAGTAACTGACTTCCTGATGAACGACAAATGCGCTGCCGGCACAGGCAAATTCGTGGAGTACACTGCAAGGGCACTTGAAGTGCCAATAGAAGAACTTGCAAAGATGGCACTTGCTTCAAAATCACCTGCAGGTATAAGCAGTATGTGTACCGTTTTTGCTGAATCGGAAGTTATATCGCTGCGTGCAAAAGGTTACTCAAAAGAGGATATCGCAGCCGGACTCGTTGAAAGCATTGCCAGGAGGGTCGCTGTCATGGCCAGGCAGATCGGGCTGAAAAGAAATGTAGCTTTTGTGGGAGGAGTGGCAAAGAACGCCGCCATCAAAGCATCACTTGAGAAGGAATTAGGAATATCACTCTATGTGCTTCCGGAACCGCAGATCACAGGAGCACTTGGAGCGGCACTGCACGGTATCAATTGAACACATGACTTCTATTTCCCAAATGATAGACTCTGTAGGGATTCTCATTAGAATAACATAGGCAACCCTGATACATTCATTATAATCGTCGAATCTCCGCGGGACCACTCTTATTTCTTCATACTCCTGGAGGTATCGAGAGCAGAGAGTTTTCTTCTACCAATGAATCCTTCTGTTCATGCTTCAAGAAGCCTCATCAATAAAAAAACCAGCAGCCCCAGTGTTGAACCCAGATATATCCAGCGTATATATTTCCTTCCTGCATCCTTCCTGCCATCGGATCTCAATAATCTAAAAGATGGATAAGCAATCGAAACATCCATTATTGTAATCGGAATCAAATAAATGGCAGGCAGCCACCCAAATATGAAAGGAACGAATGTCAGCAGAGTCACAAAAAAGAAGATGTAACTGCTTATCTTCAGAGCAGCTTGGTCTCCATATTTGATTGCCAGGGATTTTGAACTGATAAGAAGATCTCCCTGTGTATCCATAGCATCGGCAGCGATCTCTTCTCCCAGATTAATCAATGCGGCAATCACAGCAAAAAGCCAGACAATATTGTTTAAGGGTAGACCTACAGATACGCCTCCATAAATAAACGTCATCCCAACAGAAAAACTCACCATCAGATTCCCGGGAAGGCCACTTTTCTTGTAGTTTCGATTATATAGAAATCCAATAATTAGTAAGAGAATTGATAATAGCAATGCTATAGAGCTCATCAAATAGCTAAGCACAAGACCAGAGAGCATAAGACATAGTGACAGCAATAACGCTTCTGATGTAGTGACAAGGTTTGAGGGGATTGGACGGTCGGGCGCATTGAGCCTATCGGTCTCGACATCAAAATAATCATTTAATACTAAGATCGAAGCTGAAATGAAGAATACTGATAAAAAACCCAATGTAGTTTCGTAGGCGGACGCGAACTCACCAAGGGCCAGGATCTGTCCCATTACAACGCATACTCCGGCGGAGAAGGGGAGTTCAAATCTTAATAACCTTAGAAGCCCTTTTACTTTTTTCATAGTAAGTAATAGATACTATCCATCAAGCTTTTTAAAGAGATGCAATACATATGCAGCATCCTGTTATAAATGCTATCGATATAGCTCCGTAGAATCTTCATTTGGGCAATAATTACAGCCTTGGCAAAGATGTCGAGGTCATGTAAAATTTGCAGAGAATAGGTTTCTACATAGTCAAAAACAGAAGCGCTTTATTTTCATAAAGCGCAGCAATTCCCAGCGTGGAACAGATTGTTATCCCCGCTCCTTAGAATCTTATTCCGTGGTCGTTCCGTCGAAGTCCGCTTCATTGGCTTCGGCTTCTTCCTTGGTGGAGCGAACGATTCCATCCTTGTGATGCGCCGGAGAGTAGATTGTATAGAGTTTCAGTTCCTCTGTTGCCGAAGTGTTGATGACGTTGTGCTGCGCGCCTGCTGGCACTACCACTGCCACACCATCAGAGAGCTCATACTCGTTGCCATCAATTATGCATTTTCCCTGTCCGCTCTCAAAACGGAAGAACTGGTCATTCTCCTCATGAACTTCCATTCCGATCTCTTCCCTGGGCCTGAGGCTCATAAGTACCAGCTGGCTGTGCTTTGAAGTATAGAGAACTTTGCGGAAATTGTTGTTCTCCAAAGTCGCGTCTTCAATATTAATAGAGAATCCTTTCATATTCTTAAATGGGGAGTTGATTGTATATAAAATCATTCGAAAGTATAAATCAGTTTTAAAATACTTTTAAACTTTTAGTTATATTGATTTGTTTCATTACAGCCTGACTTATCTGGCCATGATAATTAGCATCTACTCATAGACTTGACGCCTGGAGAAAATTTCCCTATCAGACCGGTCATAAAAAGTATTAAAAGCAATTTTAAAAAATAGATTTAAAGGATATTGAAGGCGTTATTCTTCAATGATGAAGTTACATTTCATCTCACTTGGGCCACGACTCTCCATTTCAGCCTGGTATTCTTCTTTATACCGAGGCAGGTCTGCACTTGCATACTTTGGGAAGACGAGATAGATTTCTTTTTGATATGTCTCACCGTCCGTGGCCACACGGAACAAGAGTTCGGGCCTGCCACCATCTTTTACTAGATCTGTACTTCGCATAAATATATCACTCCTTTTCTGTCAGTATGTTTTACGATGAATATCGGCTATCATCCACAGAGCCCCCAAAGAGAACTCTTCTTTAGATATAGACTCGATTCAGATAGTATTACATTAAATGCTAACGTATATTAATCAATCTGTTTACAATACTCAGCCTTTGTAATTATACGTAAACGCACTAATCACACAAGTATTCAAAGTTGCACTCCAAAAACAACAGCTAACTCCTGAATCTTCCAGAACACGCAACCATAGTCTACACCCACAGGTATTTGCACGGATGGAACTGCGCCTGATCGCCGAAGCGTACCGCACTATAAGTTACAAAAGGCAAGGGCAGGGTTTCCTCGAAAGAAGCTGGAATATCAGACTTTGAGCTGCCTCTACTTCCCTGTGTATATTTTCCACTGATTCCCTGGAGCCTGCGTAGACGTATGCAGGCTTGCGAAGAAAATCGCAATCGATACTATGGATTTTATCAAGGGGGCAATCTTCATTATAGCTGCCTGATTTGATTCAGCGTATTGAAGTGCCTGTTGTTTACCAAAAACAGAGCAGAAGTAATTCCAACTATGCCGCCTCCGATAATCGCCACATCGACTTCAACGTCTTCCGCCTGGATAGGATAATGAGATTCCGGTGTTGTGGCTATTCAGTATTATTCTGGCGTACCAGGCAGGCTGTAATGTGCTTCCTGCTTGCTGGCCATTGGTAACACCTTACTGCGTATACGATATCACTATAGTATTAGCCGGACCTTCGAAAACTGACAGCAGTTGGTAGATTAGTTTGATCTTCCCGTCAATCTCGTCAAAATCGATTCTGTAACCCATGATTGTATCCATGCAGGATGCTAGCTTTGCAATTATGGCCTTATCCATTGAAAGTTTCCCCCGATGTCCCTGTTCAATACCCTTATTTAAAACATCACTTACAAGGTTTATATACGTTTTTAATTCTCTTTAAAACAATATTAGCAGACACGTTGAATTGGACAGTCCATACATGAGGGACTTGTACCCGTCACTGCATCCCGACCCTAAGTAATGCCGCAATTATAATATCCTATCATTCAAAAGATAAAGCCCATGACCATGTTATCAAGAGACGAACTCAGGGAGCGGATAGAAAGGGAAACTCCGCTTATCGAGAATATAATCGATAAGGAAATACAGTTGCAGCCAAATAGCGTGGAACTGACGCTCAGGGGCATCGAAGCATTGAGAAACTCAGGGGCTGTCGACTTTGACAACAGCCAGAGGCATGTCCCGCAGAGCGAGAATATCGGTTTTGACAGTGAGGACTGGGTATTGCTTGCTCCCGGGGCATATAAGGTTACATTCAATGAGATAGTGAACATACCCCTGGATCTTGCTGCAATTGCAAGGCCAAGATCAAGCCTGCTCAGGTGCGGCGTGACTGTGGAGTCGGCAGTATGGGATTCGGGGTACAGGGGAAGAAGTGAATCAATGCTCGTGGTACACAACCCTTATGGTTTCAGGGTTAGAAGGAATGCACGCCTGCTGCAGCTCGTGTTCTTTAGTCTCCGCAGGGAGGTCAGCCAGGGATACAACGGACGATACCAGAACGAGAATGTATGATTATATTATAAGTAACAACTTTTATCCGCGTAAAAATTATGTAGAATCAGACCTATGAGGGATGCATGAGCGAAATTGGAAAATCCGTAAGACTGGAAAGAATACTTGACCGTAATACACGTCGTGCAATCATAATCCCAATGGACCATGGAGTAGGGGCAGGACCCATAAAAGGGATAATCGATATGCCTGAAACCGTCAACAGGGTTGCTGAGGGCGGGGCTAATGCCGTGCTTGGACATATGGGGCTTCCCAAGCATGGGCACAGAGGTTACGGGCGAGATGTAGGGCTTATCATCCACCTGTCTGCTTCCACGTCCCTTGGACCCGACCCCAATCATAAGGTGCTTGTAACGACCATAGAAGAAGCAATAAAAGTAGGTGCTGATGCTGTGTCTGTGCATATTAACGTAGGTGCGGAAGATGAGGCTGAGATGTTGCAGGATCTTGGTAAGGTAGCACGTCAATGCGATGAATGGGGAATGCCATTGCTTGCAATGATGTACCCGCGCGGGGCAAAAGTCACTTCCGAACATGATGTCGAATATGTCAAGCACGCAGCAAGGATAGGCGCCGAACTTGGAGCAGACATCGTCAAGACAAATTATACCGGAGATATCGATTCCTTCAAAGAGGTTGTGAAAGGTTGCCCGGTGCCTGTGATCATAGCGGGCGGCCCACGCATGGATACAGAGAAAGAACTACTGGAAATGGTCTACGACTCCATCCAGGCTGGTGGAAAAGGTGTTGCCATTGGAAGGAACGTATTCCAGTCCAACGACCCCACGCTGCTTGTGTCCAATATCTCAAAGATAGTTCACAAGGGATATACAGTGGACGAGATCCTGAAAGTGTAAGGTATAGTATAAGGCATATGTTATGGGCCCTGCATTTGTAACAGGGCCAAGTCTTTATTTTAAATATACTATTATTTATAATTATACCATATATTCTAATTCTCTTACACTGTTTTGTCTTTTTTAACTTTTACTACATTTACCCCAGGTCAACTCAGTAGGTTTCTTGAATACCGATATGATAACAGATGAAATTTAGCAAAGCAGATGACAAGAAATCTGAAGAACCAAGGTTCTCCGTAGAGAGTTCTACTGCATTTCACAGACTGCAGTAAGAGAGACTGCATTAACAGGAATCTTTAAAAGAAGTTGAAAGCAAGGTCAGATGTTGAAATGACCAATGAATCATATATGGTTGGTGGTGGTACGATATGATAATATGATTGTATTGCTGACCTTGCTCAATATGTAGAATCCCTGTACATACATATAATGTTAATGAGGTTATTTTCCAGGAATGTGTCCATGAAAAGGAAAACTGTGCCTGCCAGAGTCCCTGATGGAGTCTCGTTACCATTAAATGCAATGGGAATGTCGATGTTCTATTTATATCTGATGAACATCACCTATGAGGATATTTTATGGATAAGTACGAGCAGGTTATAGAACTGGCAAAACGCCGGGGATTTTTATGGAACTCATTTGAACTTTACGGAGGAGCTGCAGGATTCTACGATTATGGCCCTCTGGGAAGCACACTTAAACGCAGGATAGAGCAGATATGGAGAGATCTTTATGTCATCCATGAAGGGTACATGGAAATAGAGACTCCTACTGTGGGTATTGAAGATGTTTTCGTGGCTTCCGGGCATGTGGGAGGATTCTCTGACCCCCTTTGTGAATGCACCAAATGCGGAGAGGCTTTCAGGGCCGATCACCTGATCAGCCATATCATGGAAGGTGCCGATGCACTCAGTAATGCAGAACTGGACATACTCATCAGAGAGAACATGGTGAAATGCCCCGAATGTAAGGGAGAACTGGGCGAAGCCTATGAGTTCAACCTCATGTTCAAGACCCAAGTCGGACCAGGGACTGGCAGGCAGGGTTACATGCGTCCTGAGACCGCACAGGGAATGTTCGTTGACTTTCTGAGGCTTGCACGATTCTACCGCGAAAAGCTGCCTTTCGGCGCCACACAGATAGGGAAGTCATACAGGAACGAGATCTCACCCAGACAGGGAGTCATCAGGCTCAGGGAGTTTACGCAGGCTGAGGCGGAGATATTTGTCGACCCTAAAGACAAGAGCCACCCTAACATAAAGAGATTTGCTGACACCGAACTTAACCTATACTCGGACGCTGCACAGGAGAAAGGCTCCATGGAGAAGATGAAACTGGGACAGGCGGTTGAACAGGGCATCATCGCCCACGAGTTCTTGGCATACCAGATAGGGCTCACAAACCTGTTCCTTACAAGAGTGGGCGTTGCTCCGGACAGGATGAGATTCAGGCAGCACAAGAAGGATGAGATGGCTCATTATGCCATGGATTGCTGGGACGCAGAAGTAAGCACTGACAGGTTCGGATGGGTCGAAGTCGTGGGAATTGCCGACAGGACAGACTACGATCTTTCAGCACACGCTGCTGTCAGTAAGACAGAGCTAACTATCTACAGGGAATATTCCGAGCCAAAGATGGTCACGCAGTTCGTCGTGAAACCACACATGGGAAAACTCGGACCGCTTTTCAAGGGGAAGGCAAAACTGGTTGCTGAAGCTCTTAAATCCCTGCCGCGGGAGGAGCTTGAGAAGGAAGAGATCAGGATAATGGTTGATTCCGAGGAAGTTGTAATTCCAAAAAATGTGGTGGAATTCGCAGAAGAAACAGTTAAGGTCAGCGGAGAGAACATAGTACCTCACGTGGTCGAGCCTTCATTCGGTATCGACAGGATACTCTATACAGTTATGGAACATGCATTTGATGAGGAGGCAATATCCGCAAAGGAGGAAGATGAAGCAGGGGAAGAAGCAAGGATCGTTATGAGGTTCAGGAATGAGGTTGCTCCGGTACAGGTTGCTATCCTGCCACTCCTTACAAGGGAGGAACTAATTACCCCTGCAAGGGAAATCGAATCCGGACTCAGGGAAAGGGGACTGCTCGTATCCTATGATGACTCCGGCACCATCGGACGCCGCTACAGGAGAAACGATGAGATCGGTACGCCATACTCGGTTACCATAGACTATGATACTATCAAGGACATGACCGTCACGATACGGGAGCGCGACAGCATGAAGCAGGTACGCACACCTGTAGAGGGCATCGAGGAAGTGCTGCATGGGATGATGTACAGGGGCAGGGAGTTCCAGAGTGCCGGCAAGGCACTCTAATACTTTCACTCCGCTTGCCACAAGTTTAAAAGTTTAAGGATTGTATTATTGGCAAGCTTTAAACTTGAAAACATGCCGGAATATATTAAACATCCCTTGATAAGGCCTAATGCTGTAGAGCAGCGCCTCTATCAGCTTGACCTCGCAGGAAAATCTTTGCGTGCACCCACACTGGTAGTGCTGCCCACAGGGCTGGGCAAGACAATAATAGCCCTTCTGGTCATCGCCTCACGCCTGGAAAAGGCGGGAGGTAAGGTGCTGTTACTCTCGCCTACAAAGCCCCTTGTGGAACAGCATGCATCTTTTTTAAAAAAAGTACTTCTGATACCGGAAGAAGAGATACTGGTATTCACAGGCAGCACAAGTCCCGCAAAGAGGACCGAACTATGGGATAAAGGACGAGTCATCGTATCCACTCCCCAGGTCATCGAGAACGATGTGCTGACAAAGCGCATCAGCCTGGAAGATGTCACCCACATTACTTTTGATGAGGCCCACAGGGCAACAGGCAACTATGCCTACACATATATCGCCCAGAGGTACTTCCAGCTTGCCATGGACCCACTCTGCCTGGGCATCACAGCAAGTCCCGGAAGTTCGGAGGAAAAGATAGCAGAGGTATGCCAGGCCCTTCATATCGAGTCGGTTGCAGTGAAAACGGAATCTGACCGGGATGTGGCCCTTTACATTCACAAGAAGGAGATTGAGTGGAAACGTATTGATCTGCCTTGCGAGATGAAGGATATCAGGGACCTGCTCAACAAAGTGCTTGAAGACAGGTACAAGAGAATGGGGGAAGCAGGGTACCCCATAAACAACCAAAGATATGTCTCCAAAAAGGATCTCCTGGCGATACAGCAAAAATTGCAGGGAGAATTAAGAGGTTCTCCGGACCCTTCGGCATACACTGCCATATCCATAATGGCAGAGATCATGAAGATAGGTCACGCTGTAGAGATAACAGAGACCCAGGGGCTTGGAGCACTGCGCATGTACATGGAAAGGCTGGACAACGAAGCCTGCTCAAAGAACGGAAGCAAAGCCTCCAAAAGACTGGCGGAGGACCTTTATTTAAGACAGGCGGTCAACAGGCTCAAAGGTTGCGACTGCGAACATCCAAAGATGGAACATGTGAAGCGCATCGTAGGAGAGCAGCTAGAGGGCAATCCCGATTCAAGGGTCATTGTCTTTGCCAACTATCGGGACACCGCAGAGATGATCACAACAGCCCTGTCTGGGACAGAACATATCAGGCCCATCAGGTTCGTGGGGCAGGCTTCCAAATATAAGGACAAGGGACTTACCCAGAAGCAGCAGGTAGGGATAATTGAGAAGTTCAAGGCAGGAGAATATAATACGCTCATAGCCACATCAGTTGCCGAGGAGGGGCTTGATATCCCGTCCACCGACCTTGTGCTTTTCTACGAACCTATCCCTTCCGAGATCAGGAGCATCCAGAGAAAAGGTAGGACCGGAAGAAAACATGAGGGACGCGTTGTTGTGCTTATCACCAAAGGCACAAGGGACGAAGGGTACTACTGGAGCAGCCAGTCCAAAGAGAAAAAGATGCAAAGCAATATGTCCGAACTCCAGAATCGGATGCCTGCCAGAAGGAGTGAGAACCTTATTGACACCATGACGTCCGCAGACCGGAAGGAACAGGTCACACTTTCAGATTTTGGAAAGGATACAGTGCAAGTTATCGTAGACCAGCGCGAGGTAAAGAGTTCCGTGGCAAGGGAGCTGGAGAAAGCAGGAGTCGAAATTATACTCCACACTCTCGAAGTAGGTGATTACATATTAAGTGACCGCATAGCTGTGGAAAGGAAAAGCTGTGAGGACTTTACGGGCTCGCTTATTGAGAACAAGCTCTTTGAGCAGATATCAAATCTTGCCAGAACCTATGAAAAGCCGGTACTCATCATAGAAGGGGAAAGCCTGTTCAACACCAGAAACCTCAACCCCAATGCTATCCATGGTGCCCTCTCCTCCATAGCACTTGATTTTGGGGTTGCGGTATTCTACACAAGGGATGCACAGGACACAGCCGGTCTGCTAAAACAGATAGCCAAGAGAGAACAGGTCGACGAGAAAAGGGACATATCCCTGCACGGCAAGAAGTCATCCATGATGCTGCCCGAGCAGCAGGAATACATAATATCGTCAATATCCGATATCGGCCCAAAGGCTGCCAAAAACCTGCTCATGCATTTTGGCTCCGTGGAGAATATCATCAGGGCAGATTATGCAGAGCTCCTGAAAGTGAAGAACATAGGGCCAAAGACTGCCGGCAGGATAAGGGAGATCGTTTCCAGTGAGTATAAATGAAAGCCCGCAATCATATCAGGCAACACTTATGAGTGCTGCCCGGAAGGATTCTCCGTAAGGTCAGAATGTTCGTTTCATTCTCCCTATTATGGAAATTCCGTGCTCGATAATACCCAGTGAATCAGAGATTCTTCGGTTATCATTCTCATCCTGCAGGGAACGCGCAAGAGAGATCATTTTATCCATCAGCAGGGATTCAAGCTCATCCGTCAATCCCTCCGGACGTACAGAAATGTTCTGTGAGCCTGTTGCCGCAGATGTGGGCTCTTCCTTTAGTTCCTGGGCCTGAGTGGCATGAGGAACTATATGCTCGGTCACAGGGGTGCCACCTGATCTGATAGAAGGGGACGCTTCCGAGGAAGCCTTAGGCTGAAGCCTTGTGCGTGGGTCTTCTGTTTCCTTACATACGGGACACCGGACATCTCCCTTGTACCTGAACATAGGCGCTCCGCATGAATCGCAATGCTGCGCGAGCATTGTACCGCCAATCTCCAGCATTTTGGATATCCTCTGTATTTTATCATCATCTTTGTCAACCATTGAATTTACTCCTGGATTTACGCAAGCTATATACCAATGAAAGTCTTTTTATACAATATAACTATTTAGAAGTAACTTGAGCAACACTTATTTTGATTCTTAGATTATCAAGGTGATCCATATGTCAGATTTTGAACAAGTCATTCAGGAATGCAAGCAGAAATTGGAATACATAGCCAATGATAACTCAGTTCCTAGAAACATCAGGCGTTCTGCAAATGAAGTCCTGGAAACATTAAGCAAGGGGAAGGAACCTTTATTCCTGAGAACCTCATCAAGTATATCCATACTTGAGGACATCAGCAACGACCCGAACATCCCTGTCCACACAAGGACCCTCATATGGGATGTAGCCAGCCAGCTCGAAACTATCCCTGTTGATGAATAAGGGATAGATAGTTACTTTTTCTAACCAGATATTCTGAAGAAAGCTCGTGCAGAGCCAGATATCTTTTTCACTGAGATTATCTTCTGCAAAAATGTATATACTAAGCAGCCGATGGGACATGGGGTTTACATGATCAGCAAGATATCTGACATGATCAGAGAGAGTTTTGAGAAAAAGGATGCTGCACGCGAAAAAAGTTTAGTTATATCACGGGATGTTGTGCGCAACTGCAGGACAGCCATGTTCAGTATTCACAGAGGCGATCTTGAGAGAGCATCCGGAATGCTGGAAAGTTCCAGGCGGATGTTAGAAGAGATCGATTCACTACTTGAGGAGCATCCGGACATATATCATGCGGGATTTGTAGAGCATGCCCAGCAGGAATATATTGAAGGGTACGTACTGTTTGCCCTGGTGAAGAGCAAAGGAGATACTGCCAGCATTGCCGGACCTGAAGAACTTAATGTTAGCTATGCGGCCTATCTCAATGGTCTTGCTGATGTGATAGGTGAGCTCAGGAGACATACGCTTGACATAATAAGGAATGACGTACCCTCGGAAGGAGAAAAATACCTTGAGGTCATGGAAGAAATATACGCATGCCTTATGATGTTCGATTTCCCTGATGCAATGACGCGTGGGCTCAGGCATAAGACAGACACCTCACGTGCAGTGATTGAAAGGACACGAAGCGACCTTACAACAGCCATCGGACAGCAGAAGCTGGAAATCTCGATGCGGGAATTTAAGGCAATTATTGATTGATCATATTTATTCGGATTTATTAAATCAGTTATGAGGATTATTATGAGATTCAACCCTGATGAAATCAAAGAATGGGCCGGCAAAGATTTTGATGCGGCATGGACAGAAGGAAAACAATTCATAAAGAGATCAGGACTTAACGAGCAATATCCGCACCTCTCCCTGAGATACGGCAAACCGCATCCCATATATGAAACTATTTCAAGGCTTCGAGAATCTTACATGCGCATGGGTTTTGAGGAAATGATGAATCCCCTCATAGTGGATGAAAAGGAAGTCCACAAGCAGTTCGGCCACGAAGCACTTGCCGTCCTTGACAGGTGTTTTTACCTGGCGGGCCTGCCACGTCCGAATGTAGGCATCTCCGATGAGCGCATCGGGTCAATAAGGTCGATACTCGGTGATATCGATGATGAAGCTATTGAAACCATCAGAAAGATATTCCATGCCTACAAGAAAGGAGAGGTAGAGGGGGATGACCTCGTACCGGAGATATCCGCAGCCATCAACGTCTCAGATTCACTTATCGTTGAGATGATAAATCAGGTATTCCCCGAATTCAAGGAGCTTGTGCCGCAATCCTCAAGAAAGACACTCCGCAGCCACATGACATCCGGCTGGTTTATCAGCCTCTCATCACTTGCAGAGCGTGCCAACCCCCCATTCCATTTATTTTCAATTGACCGCTGCTTCAGGAGAGAACAGGATGAAGATGCTGCAAGGCTCATGACATACTATTCGGCATCCTGCGTCATAGCAGATGAGGATGTAACAATAGACCATGGTAAAGCGGTGGCCCAGGGCCTGCTATCCCAGTTCGGGTTTGAAAAGTTCATGTTCAGGCCTGACGAAAAGCGCAGCAAGTACTATTCTCCGGACACACAGATAGAAGTGTTTGCATATCACCCCAAGCTGGTGGGATCAAAGACGAAGTACTCAGACGGCTGGGTTGAGGTTGCAACCTTTGGTATCTATTCACCGACAGCCCTTGCCCAGTATAACATACCTTACCCTGTCATGAACCTTGGTCTTGGAGTAGAAAGGCTTGCAATGATACTCTACAATGCAACTGATGTTAGAGAACTTGCATTCCCGCAGATTGCCCAGTACGCAGAATGGGTAATGAAAGATGATGAACTTGCAAAGATGATATATGTGGAAAACCTGCCTGAGACACAGCTGGGAAAAGTTATAGCCCGTTCCATAGTTGCAGTATGCGAGGCTCATGGCTCCACTCCCAGTCCGTGTGAGTTCCCTGCCTGGGAAGGCGAAATCTCCGGGAAGCATGTAAAGGTCGCAGTTGTGGAGCCTGAGAGCGACACAAAGCTCTGCGGACCTGCAGTGTTCAACGAGGTCGTGGTGTTCAAGAACGACATTCTCGGAGTGCCTGACAACAAAAAATGGAAAGAGGCGCTTGAGAATCACTCTGCAAGGACAGGCGTGAGGTTCCTTGATGCCTTCGCGGCACAGGCCGCATGGGATATAGAGAATGCCGTCTCCAATGGAGAGAGCGAGGTTGAAACACGAGTCAGAATAGTGAAGGTACCGTCAGAGATTAACATCCGTCTTGAACCGATCGCAAACTACTACATCACAAGCAACAACAAGAAAATAGACATCCGCGGGCCGATCTTTACAACCGTGAGGGCGCAGATTGGATGAAGAATATCTTCGCAAATGGTTCGACCCACAATCCAGGACACTAAAGGACCTCAGGGCCCTGCAGCATGAAGCAACCCTGATGCTAGACCTGGAGGATGGCTTTGACCGGCTTGAATCGGTAGCTGGCATTGATTGCTCCTATCTTGACGATCGCATCATATGTGCTGTAGTGATACTGCATTACAAGACCCTGGAGGTCATCGGGCGAAAACATGTTATCCAGAGAGTCAGGCTACCTTATATACCCACATACCTGACATTCAGGGAAGGATGTGCGATGGCAACGGCTTTTGAGATGCTTGAACAAAAGCCGGATGTCCTCATGATGGATTCATGTGGCATCAACCATCCGAGAAAGTCAGGAATGGCCTCTTACTTTGGAGCTGTGATGAATCATCCAACCATCGGGGTTTCTAAAAAGATACTTTGCGGTGAAGCTGAAATACCCGCACAGGTCGGAGAATACCACGAACTTGTGTATGAAGAAGAGCAGATTGGCTGGGTTTTAAAAACCAATAAGAGAAGTAATCCCATCATTGCATCTCCTGGAAATAAGGTATCTCTGCGTTCCTGTCTTGAAATTGTAAGTCACTGCCTCAAAGGATATAAGCTGCCGGAACCCACAAGGCTTGCGCACCTGTATGCTGGCGAAATAAGAGAAAGCCTTAAGTCAGGTAGTCGCCAGATCACTTTTGACGAGGATATTATAGGCAGGACAGGAAAGTAAAAAGGGTCAGAAACCCTTGCTGCCTGAACCGAAAACTCACTGTGCGTTGTAAAGTGGTATTTCCTCTGCGTCCACTTTTGAGACTGCACCGATGCGATTGCTCAGAACCTTGCGTACACGTGCAATACACCTTGGATCAAGCTGCAACCGGAGGGTTGTCATTTCACGTTCCTCGTGGTACATCTCCCCGCTTTGCAGGACACGGAAAGTACTCATCTGGGTTTTGAGCAACTTTGCAACTATGCCGGTATTGCCTCCTGTAAGATCATCGGGACAGGTACGTGTAAGGAACAGGAAATCCCCGGGTTTAAGGTCCATTGCCGCAAAGAAATTGTGAGGACTCCTTATCTCGATCGTAAGGAGTTTGTTCTGCTTGAGTTCAGATATCACATGCTCGGACATCCCGGTCAATACTACGTATTCGGACATTTTATCACCCATACATCGGGAACTCTTTTCTCGGAACTGCTGGCTGTTCGCTTGTCCTTACATCTTCAGCAAGCCTCTGCATCTCAATCTCAATCTTCTCTGCCTGTTCTATAAGGCTTTCAGTATTTACATTGAGATCATAAAGAACGTTGAGAACACCAATAACAACAGCAGCTGCCCGTGGATCAGGGTTCTGGCTTCTTGTGGAACCCAGCAGGCTTATTGCAGGCATGCGTCTTACAAGGCATTCGGACATAATGCTCCCGGATATGCCGGAGATCGTGCCCATCTGGAAGAGTTCCACCTTCTCCTTGATCCTTTCAAGCATCTCGGTGGTTGTCGCAGCACCAAATACCTTATGTTCTTCGCTCATTGTTGCAATTCCTGCAAGTGAGACGATTTCCTTCACTTTTACAGAATGAGCCCACTCCAGGATAGCCTTGCTTATGTCATAGGTCACAACAGGATTCACCGGAATGTCAGAAACTATCATAAGAATATTGTGTTCCTGGCTTTCGTATATCCTCACAGCCATATTGATGAGACCTTCATACAGCACAGCTATAGGTGGGAAATGTTTCGAGTCGATAGAGCCTATATACTCCATTTTCAACTCATCTATTATCTGCTGGCTGGCAATATTACCTACAAGCCCGATTCCAGGAAAGCCCTCTATCAGGACAGGATTGACGGATTTGACCTCATTTGTAATAATTTTCACATTACTATCTTCGTAATCAGTCTCAGACAAAAAATCACCTTTTGGTTAGCACTAAGTTACTCCCTGATGATGATATAGAGTTAACACTAGATAAGAGCATCGTTTATCCGAAAAAATTAAGTATCTTGCGATAAGCGAAGGTGTAGTATTTCAGAAGAAGGTGAACACATGGAAAAATCAGTAACATATTTTGATGAAGTAGGTCCAAAGAACACAGAGGAAGTGCTTCGGGCTGCAGCCAGGAGAGCAGGAGAGCTGGGGATAGAATATATTGTCGTTGCAAGCACAACCGGCCAGACGGCTATCAAGGCCGCCGAAGCTTTCGAGGGTCAGAAAGTAAAGATAATTGCCATATCTCACCAGTACGGACTCAAGGAAAGCGGCAAATGGGAGGCTGATGAGAAAAATCTCAAGAAACTTAGTGAGATGGGAGTTGTCATGACCACCCAGTCCCACATGTTCTCCGGTGTTGAGCGTGCCATCTCCAAGCGTCTTGGGGGCGCCAGCCGGGGAGATGTGATATCAGACACACTGCGTGCGGTGTTCGGGAAGGGATTCAAGGTTGCCATAGAAAGTACAATGATGGCAGCAGATTCCGGACATATACCGGTTTCAAAGGACACGGAGATAATAGCGATTGGCGGGACACGACAAGGTGCCGATGTGGCGCTGGTATTACGCCCTGCACATTCCTTTGATTTCTTCAGCCTTCAGGTGAGGGAAATCATAGCCATGCCCAGGGCAAAAGAAGACTAGATAAGTCCTTTATTTCTTTATTTTTTCCTGCATTTCATCGTCTTCCGGAAAATCCTCTTTAGTGTCATCCTTCTTAAATGAATCAGCTTTTGAGCTTTTGGAGTTGAAGCCGATTGCAGACTTGAGTACGTAAGCAGTTACCACTACGAATAAGGTAAATACCGCCAGAGCGATAGCAAAAACTACCAGTGGGTCCATAAAAAATAGAAAAGAAGTACCCAGAAGGGTACTTTACTGTGGTTTCTCGTAGAGCTTAGTCTTTGTCATCAGCCTGCCGCCTTTCTTAGCGTGGGGCTGCCTGAAGACGCTGTCGTTAGCCTTCTCTATTTCTCTGGCTTCGATGGCCAGCTGTGCTGCTGCGCGCATCATCTCGTGACCGGCTGCAGTTGTGAGTGTTACCTGCTCGATCTCCTTCATCATGAAGCATGCAGGGAAGTTGATCTTGGCGACCATATCAGCCATGTGGAGCGCTGCAAGACCCTTTGCCTTTGCGTAAGGGTTGCTGAATCCAGCTCTCTCGATACATTTCTCGGGTTTTGCGACGATGTGAGGAAGCTCAAGCTCCTTGCCGGACTTGCCCTCATCGACCATAGTGGTTACTTTGTCGAGCTCTTCCTGGATGAGCCTTACGACACCACAGGTAGAGAGAACCTTCATTGCGTCGGAGTTAAATGATGCCATCTCTACCGGATCAAGGAACTCTGTCTTTGCGCCGATGAGCGGGTCAACGGTCATAATAATGAAACCAAATCCTGCTGCCTCAAGTGCCTCACGGTCTTCCTTCTTGGTCGGACCGTCAGAAATGATGATACATGGTACGTCCTTGTAGATCTCGCGGGCTGCGGTCGGGCCGGGTGCACTTGCATTGGGGCTTATCATCACATAGAAGTCTGCACCCCAGTTCTTAAGTTCTGCAGTTGCAGCTGCCTCATCTTTACCCATTTTGGGACCTGTACCGAAAACACGCACAGAGATTCCTTCTCTTGCCGCGATTTCATCCTGTACCAGATCGATAACCTGGCTCATACCAAGATTACCTAACTTAATGAATCCAATCTTTGCCATGAAAAATCACCGTATTGCAATAGGCAGAGTAGCATATATTACTTTTGGAATAAGACTTAATGATACGTTCTCATGAATGTCTAGGAACTGTTCAGGGAAAGTTTTAAGTCCGGTGCCCGAAAACCTTAAAAGTGATGTTGCATATTTCACATCAATCTCGGCACTATATACTGTTTCACAACGGGATTAAAAATTTAGGTTTGATAGTGTGAGTAATGCTGACAATTCTCAGGAAAGGGTTAAGTTAGTAGTTTTTGATATGGATAGCACTCTAATTGATGCTGAGACCATTGATGAACTTGCAGCGGTAGCTGGAGTTGGACATAAAGTGGCCATGATTACTGAAATGGCTATGAATGGGAAACTTGAATATTCACATGCCCTGAATGAGAGAGTAAAGCTACTTGAAGGTCTTTCAGTGCAAAAGGCACAGGAGGCTCTGGATAAGATGCCTTTTATGCCCGGAGCGCATGAACTGGTCAAATTCTTCAAATCCCGGGGTTACAAGACCGCAATGATATCCGGCGGATTTACCATTGCCACTGCAAGAGTGGGCAATGCGCTGGGTATGGACCATGTAATCTCCAACGAGCTTATAATTGACAACGGCTGCCTTACAGGAGAGGTCACGGGGCCGCTCACAGGACGCGGGAACAAAGAACTCGCCCTGGAAGAGATCTCCCGTGAATATGGGATAGAACCTGAAGAGTGCATTGTTATAGGCGATGGGGCAAATGACATCTGTATCTTTAAAAGAGCCAGGTATGCCATTGCATTCAATGCCAAGCCTATACTGCATCAATATGCAGATGTTGTGATTACTAAGAAGGACCTCGAGGCAGTAATTCCAGTGATAGAAGCGCTGGATGTGTAAAGCCAGAATCGTGCATTATGAATGCATGAAATGCCAGCTCTTTTGCTGGATAGGGAGGATTAACAAGATATGTTCAAGGAACTGAACGATAAAAAGACTGATCTTAAAAAGCAGTCAGAAGATTACAAGGTAAAGAGGAATGAACTCAATGCAGAAGCAAGCACATTAGCCGCAAAGCGTAATGAGCTGAACAAAAAGACCAAGGACCTTATCAACGAGGCGCAGGACTTCAAGAAGCTTCGTGACGAGAACAACGAGAAGGTCAAGGAATATAAGGTAATTCGTGACGATGTCAATGCAAAGGCAAACGACATATTTGCAAAGATAGACCAAATCCGCAATGAGAACAACATGAGCGGTCCTTCTATCAAGGACATACGCAAGGAAATCGACAGGCTCGAATTTGCCCAGCAGACAGAAGTTCTCACAACAAGTAAAGAGAGAGAGCTTGTTAGCAAGATTACCGATCTCCAAAAACAGTACGTTGCAAAGAAAGGACAGCTTGAAGGTAACCAGGAGCTCAAGCAGTTGCTGACCGAGGCCCAGGAAATAAGGGACCAGGCTTCAGAGCACCACAAGGTACTTTCCGAATTTGCCCAGAAAGCACAGGAATATCATGACAAGATGATAACCACTTTCAAAGAGGCTGACAAGATACGTGCTGAATCCGACGCTGCTCACAAAGACTTTGTCAAGTTCCAGGAAAGCGCAGACGAGCAACACAAGCTCTTCATCGCAGCTCAGAAAGAGATCCGCGACATTGACAAGGAACTTCGCAAGATGAAGAAGGGCGATGTTGACGGGAAGAAAGAGGCTGCAAAGGCAGATGCTCGCAAGGATGCCGAGGATATTTTCGATAAATTCAAGTCCGGTGGCAAACTTACAACCGAGAACCTCATGGCTCTTCAGAGATCAGGACTTCTCAAGTAAAAAGCGCATCATACAGGGTGATAACATCACCCTGATCATATTCTTTTTCTTTTTCGGTAAGAACAGGGCAGACTCTAAGAGATGTTGATTCCTTGTTCTGAAATCGTATTATTTTTCCAGCCCGAGCTTTGACTGCCTGAAACAACTATCACGCATCAGGCACGGACCTGCTGTGAAAACCGAGTCTTTGTATAATCTATTCCAGACAGACCTGAGGGATTCCTTATGCACATTACCGTACGTCAGAAGCATGCATGCACACCGGCTTCCCTTGCAAGGGAGTAAAAGTCATCCAGCTCACCGATGTTGCGTGGAGAAGCATGACGCAAGCTATATGAAATAATGGCTACAATCAAGTTGACAGATGACGCAGGACTGGAAGATGTAAAACAATGTATCGTCATCCTCAGATGAATAAAAACGAAATAATCAGGAGATAATGAATGTGGCAATCATTTCTACGATAAATGTAATAGAGCAACCGGAGCAGCAGGCCCTGTCTATCCGCACAACTATCCATTTCGACGATTACCCAAGAGTTGCTGGGCAAGCCTATGGAAGAATCATGGAGTATGCAGCTCGAAACGGCCTGCTGTTCTCCAGCGGCCCATTTGTATGCTACCATAATGCTGATCTTGAAAATCTGGATGTAGAAATGGGCTTCCCTGTTGCTAAACCAGTGACAGGAGAAGGCGATATCATGGGACATGTTATTCCTGTCCAGAAAGCGGTGTCAGGCATATTCTTAGGTGCGTATACTGATACCGATCCGTTGATGATGGAAATTATACAGTGGATAGCAGAACATGGTTATGAGCAACAAGGAGAGATATACAATTATTATCTAAATGATGAAGACCGCCCTGTAGGTGAACTGCTTACACAGATTGTTGTGCCAATAAAATAGATTTTTACATGTGTCTAAAGCCCCAAAAGATGTGCAAAGGACAGGTGAAATATCTGCCAGAAGAGGGTGAACACCAAGCATGCAAACAAAATCGCCGGCGCGGCAAATTCAAATTGACCATGCTTCCTGTAGTCATAGTATGTCATACCTAATTTGGCGGAGAAAATCACTTTGTTGATCACTGTTATAATTTGATCCGATACATCTTTCATGTGTTCTCAATCGCTCCGGCTACTTCCCCGGAAAGGGAGGCTTAGGCTGTTACACTGAACATGCATACCAACTGGACAATAATACTTAATGAAAATAACAAAGGAATAAATCAAGCGAGGCATAAATGTCCAGTATTATGAAAATCTGTCAGACAGTGCATTTAGAAGAATCATCATGAAACGGCATAAGTACATTAAAAGCGTAGAAAAAGATGGCCTTTGTTAGCTCCAAGTATTTTTTAGTTTATACTTGACACTGCTGATGAATTTAACCATGCTGCTGCGCGTATTTATAAGTTGCTTTTAGTCATATTATTTTTCCAGTCCGAGTTTTGATTGTCTGAAAGAAGTATCCCTCATAAGGCAGGGGCCTGCAGTAAAAAGAGGATCCTTGTATAACCTTTTCCATACAGATTCCAGAGATTCACTGTGGATGTTACCGTACGGCAGAGGCATGCAGGCGCAGGGAAGGATATCCCCTTCGGGGGTTATGTGCAGCCATTTCCTTCCGGCAAAGCAGCCAAAACGCTTTACCATATGTGGTATCGGAAAGACCCTGGGTCCTTCCAGATCTGCCACCCTCGCTACAAAATCATCAAACCTTTGCAGGTCCTCTGCTGACAGCACTTCATCCTCATGTTCCAGCCAGCGACCAGTGGGCACTATCTCAAAGAAAGAGAGCTCATGAACGCCTGCCTTCTTCGCAAGTGAATAGAAATCATCCAGTTCCCTTATATTGAGCGGCGACAGCACCACATACATGTTTACTAGCAGGCCTGCTTCCAGACCATTATGGATAGCTGACATCGCCTCTCTGAAAACACCGGGACGACCACGCATATGATCGTGGCCTGTCTCGGTCGAACTGTCAAGGCTGACGCTGAGCATATACAGCCCTGCATCCTTAAGGCTTGCAGCCCGCTCTTTTGTAAGGCCCACGCCTGAAGTGAACAGGGCTGGAATGGCCTTTGTCTGGTCCACGTAACTGATGAGCTCCTCCAGTCCGTCATAGACAAGGGGCTCCCCCCCGTCAAAGATTATCAATGTTGTTCCAAGCTCTTGCGCCTGATCGATGACTGATCGCACAATTTCCGGCGACAGTTTTGCCTTGTTCCTGGTATCAGGAAGGGCGCAATGTATGCACTTATTGGGGCAGTCTTCAGTTATTGATATGGTGAGCTGCTCCGGAACGAAACGACCCCTCATAGCACTCATCTGGCTTGCAACAAGCCGGTCAAAGGCTTTACTTGGGACAGGAGGCATCCAGGTGGAATAGATTAGCCTGTCATTCTCCACTTTTGAAGGCTTTGTTCCCTCAAAGATCTCCAACATGCCAGATACGAATTTACCGGCTATCGAAGAAGCCAGGCCCGAGGTGCCCATGCGCACTTTATTATTCTCCACCCTAGCATACACCTTAAATAAAGGGTTCCTGTAAAAGAAATACTTCTTCTGCATACTCTTGTCCATGTATTATTTTGTCCGCAGGATAGCCCGGTATGAGAGTAGTGCTGAGGGATTTTTCTTCAGGATCAGCCGGGATATCTGGACAGCCTGATTGAAGGAAGTTCCACCCAGAACCTTCAAATCCTCACCTTCAAAGACCTTCATCATCTCGTTTATCTCATTGTCGCTCATTTTCCGGAGTGTTTCAAGGGCAAACCTTCCAAGATAGTACTCTGTCCGGTAAGCCTCGTTCCATAATCTCCTATACTCTGAGAGCGCTCTTCTGGAAACATCTCCTTTTGCAATGGCATCCGCGGCAACGTCACCGCACATCTGGCCGGCATGCATGCCATAACCTATTCCCGACTGACCTGCAGAGCCGCCAGTGAGCATGATACCATCAGCGACCATATCACCAGGTATGGCTGCTATAGGGTCGCCACCAACTGAAGTGCTTATGATAGTAAGATTTTCTATGCCTTTGAGGGCTTTGAACCTTGCAACCCAGGCATCGAAAAAGTCCGAAACGTCCCTTCCATGCCTGCGCACATATACTCCCAAAGTCGCACGATTGCCGCCGCAGGGAGAGTAAGTGGACTTCCAGCCGGGTGCATGGTTACCTACATAGTATTCGAACATGTCAGGCTCACCAATGCCCTCAGCTTCAACCTCAGCCTCCATGGCCCATGCAATGTCCTCAGGATGCTTCAGGGACCTGAGCCCCAGAAGGCCGGCTATCTTTGAGTTGATGCCATCTGACACGATGACAAGCCTGCATTTAAGTTTACCCCGGGAAGTGCTCAGGGTAAAATAGTCCCCGGTCCTGAGGACATTATGCACCTCAACATCCATACGTATGTCAACTCCTGCATCCAAGGCCTGTTTTGCATAGAATTCATCGAACTTCCTGCGGTCAAGGAAATAGGATTCACCTTCGAATATGACCTCTCTGCCTGAAGGAGCAATGATGTGAGCGCCTTTGAGTGTCTTGATGACATAACTCTGGTCCAGGGTCTCGCCTGTCCTGTCAAACATGCCTTTGAAAAAGGTGTTCGCGGGGTGTGAAGGGATACCTGCTGCTTCCTTCCTGTCGAGCAGGATGACACTTCTGCCCTTTCGGGCGGCGTTCCTGGCTGCCATCATACCGGCAGAGGAAGCACCTATTACTATTATATCAGAATCCATTAGAATACCCCTGTTACCTGACTCAGTATTCCTGCATATCCAGGCAGGAGAATAGAAAGCACTACATCCAGTATAAGAGAACCAAACATTATTCCCCTATACCTTGAGCCCTGCAGGAAAAGCCTGCCTCCCCTCTCGGGAGTCGGCGTCCCTATAAAATCAAATGACTGAGAGAGCATCCAGCCGCCTCCAAGGAGCGCACCTGCGAAATAGACAGGACCTAGCCCTGCAGTCAAGCCTATTGCAAGAGATGCTATCACACCCACAATCCACATGAAAGTGACAAACTTTGCGGTCGCGGGTACTCCGAAGGTCACCGGGAACGTAGGAGCTCCTCTTTCACGATCCCCGACAACATCCCTTGCGACTCCCGACAATGTAAAACCCCAGTCTGTGAAGCACATCATCAGCCCCAGGAAGATAGCAGGCAGAGGAAGTATGGAGCCATAGTCGGGCTGTCTAAGGATGCCAGCAGGATCAAAAGCCAGCCAGATACCGATTGGTACGAGACCGTAGGCTATGCCCACAGGCACAAAGCTCAGGAAGGTAGCCCTTTTTGCAACGGCCGAATAAACGCTGATGGTCGCCACGGCAATAACGAGCACTGTAAAGGATTCCGGATTGAGATACAGGGCCGCCGCGCTGGCTATCAGGAAAAGCAGGAGGGAGTATTTCAGGGCTTTATCCCTTGTGAGCCTGTCCGATACAAGAGGACGGTTTGGCAGGTTTATCTTGTCGATATCCATGTCACAGCAGTCATTGTATACATAGGAGCTTGTAATGGCTGCGTAACCTCCGATAACTGCGATAATGAATGGGATGAGAGGAGGGAGGGAGCCCGTTGCAAGATAGGCTGCCAGCAATGCACTTGCTGCAGGCAGTGCAAAATCCATGTCAGCTATTTCCGGGCGAAGCAGCTCTATATAGGGATTCCTTGTTTTTGTATCGGAACTTGAAACCATGTAAATCACCGGGGAGTTTTAATCCCTAATTTCCAGTATTATATATTAGTATTAGGGTCTTTAAAAAGACCCAAATACACTGCAGAAAAATTGACAGTCAACAGGCTACAATCACGGATTGTGGCCAACGATTACCTGTACATTCGGGAGGCTCTCCAGTTTTTCCACCAGAGGGTGTCTGAATCTTTCCACCAGGAGATATGTGAACTCAGCTTCAGGATTGAGCTCTGCAAGCCTGATGGTATTGATATATGCCTGCTCCAGGGATTCGTGGTCATGAGTCCTTGGCACTTCCGCATTGAGAGGGTAAATCTCTGCAAGCTCCTGAGGATAGGATCCGAAGGGTGGTTTGAAGACCAGTACGTTGTCATACCCGCTGTCAAGCTTTATGGGGGCCGGCCTGATAAGGGCTGAGCCGCGTATCGTGAAGCGTTCAAGCTGGTTAGCAAAGCGCAGTACCTCAGGCCTCTTAGCAGATTCAGGGCCGCAGTAGAAGAAAGTAGATTTGGAAGCAGGGTCCAGTTTCTCGAGCCACTCTGAGTGAGTGTACATCTGTTTGAGAGCTTCAAGCATGCGCGGATGTGAGCGGCAGCGCTGCTCCACGAGCTCCAGGAGGTTGCCTTCCCATATTGCCTGCTTTATGATGCGTATCTCTTCAAATGTGACGTAAAGGTTGTGCCTTGCAAGTAGTTCCGTGGAGTTGTGGGCTTTTTTAAGCTCTTCCGGGGAATGCTTCAGGCAGATGGGACATGAGCATGGGAGATACTTCAGGTCGTCCACATGGTAAGTTCCCCTGCTTGTGATGTAACGCCGGTCCTTGGCATATAGCGCATATGCTGCCGAGTCGAAGAGGTCACACCCAAGCGCCACGGCCAGGGCGAACATCATGGGATGCCCGGCGCCGAACAAGTGTACGGGAGCTGTGGGGTCAAGTCCTTTCTTGGAGGCGGCAATGACATCCACAAGGTCAGCATAGCGATATGATTCCATGAGCGGGACAACGGCACCGAAAGGATAGACATCAAAACCTGTTTCAGAGAGCGTTCTTGCACATCTTTCCCGCAACTGCATGTAGGAAGAACCCTGTACGGGGCCTGCCAGCAGCATATCCCCGGTCACAAGCTTCTTGGCTGCCTGCAGGCGCTCGATGGTAATGTCAAGTTCCTCGCTGGCACGCTCAAAGCTGACATCGGGAGGGCTCGGTATATCCAGCGGTACACCGATGTCACTGCCAATCTTCTGCTGGAAGTCTATTATCTGTTCATTGGTGACCTCGACCTCGCCATATACCGAGAGCTGGAACGAACCCGAGTCTGTCATTATGGGACCGTCAAAATCAAGGAGCGAGTGAAGGCCGTCTTTCAGGGCTTTCTCTCTCAGTTCATCCTTGCGGTAAATGATGTAGGAGTTAGTGATCAGTATCTGAGCCCCAAAGTCCCTCATCTCTGAGGGTTTTATCGTCTGGATATTGGGGTTGATCACTGGCATGACCGTGGGAGTCTCCACAACGCCATGGGGTGTTGTAAGCCTGCCTATACGGCCTGCTGTGTCCTTATGGATAATATCGAATCGTGATGACATATAGGGGAGTAGATAAAGGTAAAGATATATGTAACTTCTTACATGGAAGCAGGAGTATCTCGCGATGATTTATTATACTAAAAGAAAAGTTATGGGTTATATATGCATATAAGGCAAATATTAGGGAATTCGCATTGCATCTGTTCACAGATGAACAATGAGTATTGAAAAGGATTGGTGTCGCGTCTTTAATGATATTCGAGATTTTTATAAGAAGCAGTTTCTTGCATTCCTGTTCCCACAAAAATAGCTGAGTCTTATGATTGATGTTATATGGATATTCATATTCCTGGGTCTTGTACAGTCTGCTATATTTTCCGGTCTCACCATAGGCCTTTTCGGACTGACACGCCTGCGCCTTGAGATCGAGGCTGAATCGAAGAACCTCTCTGCTCAGAAGATCCTGAAACTTCGAAAAAATCCGAATTTCCTTCTGGCCACGCTTCTCTGGGGCAATGTAGCTAC
The DNA here is from genome assembly GCA_000306725.1 of Methanolobus psychrophilus R15. GTDB lineage: Archaea > Halobacteriota > Methanosarcinia > Methanosarcinales > Methanosarcinaceae > Methanolobus > Methanolobus psychrophilus. Next base: position 1,448,384 of record CP003083.1, read on the forward strand.
AAACGTACTGCTGGCAATGCTTACGGACAGAGTGATGGCGGGGGCTGCAGCTTTTGTCTTTTCCACGGTGATAATAACCTGTTTTGGCGAGCTGGCGCCACAGGCGTATTTCTCGCGCAATGCCCTGAAAATGGGGGCATACCTGTCACCTCTGATTCCTATATACAGCTTCCTGCTCTATCCTGTTGCAAAGCCCTCGGCAATGATTCTTGACCGGTGGCTTGGAAATGAAAAGGTGGAGTATTTCAAGGAAAGAGCGTTCAGGACGATGATCATGAAACATATGTCCTCATCAACCTCGGACATTGACAGGTGTGAGGGGATTGGGGCTTTGAACTTCCTTTCGATAGATGACCTGGAAGTAAAGAAAGAAGGATCGATCCTGCACCCCATGAGCATAGTGCAGCTGCCTTTTGAGGGTGACCTGCCGATATTCCCGAAGATAGGAAGCTCCCCCGGAGACACATTTGTCCAGCAGGTAGCAGCCTCGGGCAAGAAATGGACAATTCTTATCAATGAGAGCGGGGATCCAAAAATAGCCATTGATTCCGATGCTTTTCTGAGAGGAGCTTTACAGCTGGATGGCGATTTCAATCCGTACAGGTACTGCCACCATCCAATAGTGGTGTCTGACCCGCGGGAGAAAATAGGTGGCGTTATCAACAGACTGAAGGTCTATCCAATAGACTCGGAGGATGATGTTATAGACCAGGACCTGATCCTTTACTGGAACAAGGACGACCATGAGAGAAGGATAATCACAGGGTCAGATATACTGGGACGCCTGTTGCGCGGGATAGTTGTAAGGGTAGAATAAGCAGCAAGTGCCAGGAGACCCGGATTTCCTGCAAGCGCAGAGCCAGTGTATAAGAACAGCGTACTTACGGTAAGTAGAGTGCAATAATCACACATAGCATGCATAAACATTAAAACTGTCATTGAGACATTGCAAGGAAAACATCGCAAACGCTAACACAAGAACAAAAACAATATCCTTATTCAAACATGACCTCCGGTCACGGTCATCATAACAATAGAAAGAAAAGTGATAGAATAAGTGAGCTGGCAGCGATCCGTAGTTCCCGAAGACTCGCGTACTTCAGTACAGTATGGAACGCTGGCGGACTTATCTTCTGTGTTCGGAAAGGGTACAGGAATTGCCCCGCCGCTATGGCCGCCAGACTCACTTACAATAACAATGAAGTGTAAAGCCAAGGTCCGGATTCGAACCGGAATGGAATCGCTCTGCAGGCGATTGCGTAGCCGCTCCGCCACCTTGGCCCCATGAGCGATGTACCATTGAAAGCATTGGTTAAATACTTTACCTTGATGGCATCGTGTATAGCATGCATGCACGTATCAGATTTCGCCTGGACAAAGTAAGATAGATAGGCACGGATGGTTAGTAGCCGCGGACTGAACACCTCGTTACCTTGGTGCGTACATCCCGACCCTATCAAACCGGTCTTTTACCGGGATCCTTAATGCAGTCTCTTTTCAGGTTAGATTTCGAGCTTAGATGCATTCAGCTCTTATTCCTTAGCGCGTAGCTGCTCGGCGTTGCCTTGTCAGACAACCGATACACCAGTGGCGCCGCTACCCTGTTCCTCTCGTACTAAAGGTAGCTTACCCTCAGACCACGAACACCTCTAGTAGATAGTAACCGACCTGTCTCACGACGGTCTAAACCCAGCTCACGATCTCCTTTAATAGGCGAACAACCTCACCCTTGGCCGCTGCTGCACGGCCAGGATGGAAAGAACCGACATCGAAGTAGCAAGCTGCCGGGTCGATATGTGCTCTTGCCGGCAACAACTCAATTATCCCCGAGGTAACTTTTCTGTCATTTTTGGCCCGCACCAAGCGGGACACAAAAGTTCGCTAGAACCGACTTTCGTCTCGTCATCCACTACTGTGCTGAATAACGTCAGGCTGACTTATGCTCTTGCACTCTTCAGTGGGTTTCCGACCCACTTGAGTCAACCATTGTGCGCCCTTGATATCTTTTCAAGGGCGTCCCGCCCCAGGCAAACTGCCTACCTATCGGGGTCCTCCTCGCGGAGTTAGGATCGTAATCTCAGAAGGGTAGTGTCCCAATTGTGACTCCACCGATGCTGGCGCACCGGTTTCGACGTCTCCTACCTACACTGTACATCCAAGATCACAACCCAACGACAGGCTGCAGTAAAGCTCTACGGGGTCTTCACTTCCCCCTAGAGGTCTCTAGACTGTGCACTAGAAAGTAAGCTTCACCGGACTCTGGCTAGGGACAGTAGAGCTCTCATTGATCCATTCATGCAAGTCGCCAATTAAGCGACAAGGTACTACGCTACCTTAAGAGGGTCATAGTTACCCCCGCCGTTTACAGGCCCTTCGTTCCGTTGAACCGGATGTTCAGGTACCTGCACTGGGCAGGATTCAGAAATCGTACTAGCCCTTACGGGTTTGCGATTTCCTATGTTGATATTAGACAGTTAGAGCTCTCTTGTCACTGCGACCTGCTGTCTACACAGCAGGCACTCCTTCTCCCGAAGTTACGGAGCTAATTTGCCGAATTCCCTTAGCCAAAATACTCCGACACGCCTAAGCCTTTTCAGCTAGGGGCACCTGTGTCAGTTCTCGGTACGGACTTGTAACTCCCTTTTCACGGGTTCCCGGGTGCAGCTGACTTACGCCATTACACATTCATCCACTTCTCGCCATTACGGCTCTCCATGGATTTCGGTGCTTAGACAGCGCGACGGCGCTGCTCAACCTGCCCAAAAACGTCAGTTTATTGTTACAAGGTACAGGAATATTAACCTGTTTCCCTTTTGACGTACTCGACTTACGGTACGACTTAGGACCGACTAACCCTCGGCTGACGAACATTGCCGAGGAAACCTGGCCCCTTCGGCGGTTAGGATTCTCACCTAACTATGCTGCTACTGTTACCAGGATTTTCGTTTCCGCACGGTCCACAGGACTTCACAGCCCTGCTTCTGCCCGAACGCAACGCCTTTCTACAAGATCACCTTACGGTGCTCCGTGGTATCGGTGGTCGACTTGAGCCCCGTCCATTTTCGGGGCCCAAAACCTCGACTGGTGGGCTGTTACGCACTCTTTAAAGGATAGCTGCTTCTAAGCTAACCTTCCAGCTGTCTAGGGCTTTGGACGCCCTTTAGTAATAACACTTAGTCGACACTTGGGGACCTTAACCACGGGCTGGGTTGTCTCCCTTACGGACTACAAGCTTACCCCAGTAGCCCGGACTCCGACCTTCTACGACGACAGTAGTTTTGGAGTTTGACAGGAGGATGAGGGATTTCTCCCCCGGGGCCTCCAATCAGTGCTCTACTCCACCATCTATCTCCAGTCAGGTCATGCTACGGCATGTTTCGAAAGGAACCAGCTGTTGCCGGGTTAGATTAGCCTTTCACTCCGAGACGTAGGTCACACGAATGATTTGCAGATCAATACCGCTTGCGGTCCTCCACGTAGCTTTCGCCACGCTTCAACCTGCCCACGCCTAGATCACCCGGCTTCGGGTCGTACCCTAATGACTCCACGCACTTGTATACGTCGCTCCTCACCCGTAAGGGTTGCGAGCATGTTGCTTTCGCTTCGGCTTCCTAAGTAAAAAGTTAGCCATCGCCATTTGGATACACTCCCTGGCCCGTTCTTCAAAACGTAAGATATGACATTGGCAGTGATGCCCGTACTGCAGCCTCGCGACTGTTTCCTTCGCATCAAAGGTCCTTTAACGCCATATCGCTCCATCGCCTCCAGGTTTCAGGCACTTTTAACCTCCCTTCTTGGGGTACTTTTCAGTTTTCGGTCACCCTACTAGTTCGCTATCGGTCTCAAGTTGTATTTAGTTTTGGAAGTTGGTGCCTCCCAAATTCGCGCGGGATTTCCGACCCACGCTACTCAGGCTACATCCCAGGTCCTTTGATCCTGATCTACGTGACTATCACACTCTGTGGTCTAACGTTCCAGAAAAGTTCGATAAGGATCAAGTGGGACCTTTAGGAAAAGCCTATAACACCACATCTCCCGGCCGTTACCGGCGGGATTCAGTTTGAACTGTGCCGTGTTCATTCGCCATTACTAGCGGCATCTCTTCGATTTCTTTTCCTGCCCCTACTAAGATGTTTCAATTCGGGGCGTTCCCGATCATTACTGATCAGCACGTAAAACGTGCTAGGAAGACCCATTAGGAGATCCCAGGTTCATTGGTTCCATGCACCTACCCTGGGCTTATCGCAGCTTGGCACGTCCCTCATCGGCACTTGAGCCGAGCCATCCACCTGAAGGCATAATTACCAGAGTCCACCTCACTTTGTCCAGTGAGCGTCTGATATATGCATGCGTATACACGATCTCATTATGGTCACATTGGGGATGTGACCACTTCATCCTTCCCAGGCAACATTACTTGCCTGGTGCACTTAGAGTGGACTTGCTGGGATTCGAACCCAGGGCCTTCGCCTTGCAAAGGCGACGATCTTCCAACTGATCTACAAGCCCTTGATGGATTCCAGCGAATCCTTTTGTTTTGGATCTGGCAGTTTTTCGATTTCTGACCGGTTGTGATGGTTGGCATTGTGCCAACCGTGCTTAGGAGGTGATCCAGCCGCAGATTCCCCTACGGCTACCTTGTTACGACTTAACCCCCCTTGCAAAATTTAGGTTCGAACACGGCATGAATCCGTGCCCTCACCCATACCTCACTCGGGTGGTTTGACGGGCGGTGTGTGCAAGGAGCAGGGACGTATTCACCGCGCTATATTGAAACGCGATTACTACGGATTCCAGCTTCACGAGGGCGAGTTGCAGCCCTCGATCCGAACTAAGGCCGGGTTTATGAGATTACCAACCCCTTTCGGGGTAGGGACCCATTGTCCCGGTCATTGTAGCCCGCGTGTAGCCCTGGAGATTCGGGGCATACTGACCTACCGTAGCCCGCACCTTCCTCCGCTTTAGCAGCGGCGGTCCCCACAGAGTACCCATCATCCCGAAGGATATGCTGGCAACAGTGGGCACGGGTCTCGCTCGTTGCCTGACTTAACAGGATGCTTCACAGTACGAACTGACGACGGCCATGCACCTCCTCTCAGCGATTCAGGTAAGACCTTCAGCCTGACCTACATATTGCTGTCGCCCCAGGTGAGTTTTCCGGCGTTGAGTCCAATTAAACCGCAGGCTCCACCCGTTGTAGTGCTCCCCCGCCAATTCCTTTAAGTTTCAGCCTTGCGGCCGTACTTCCCAGGTGGCTCGCTTCACGGCTTCCCTGCGGCACCTGAAACGGTCGCACCGTCCCAGACACCTAGCGAGCATCGTTTACGGCTGGGACTACCCGGGTATCTAATCCGGTTCGTGCCCCCAGCTTTCGTCCCTCACCGTCGAACCCGTTCTGGTAAGACGCCTTCGCCACTGGTGGTCCCACAAGGATTACAAGATTTCACTCCTACCCCTGTAGTACCTCTTACCTCTCCCGGTTCCAAGTCTGACAGTATCCCCCAGAAGCCTAACAGTTGAGCTGTCAGATTTCCCGGAAGACTGATCAAACCGGCTACGGACCCTTTAGACCCAATAATAATGGCCACCACTCGGGCCGCCGGTGTTACCGCGGCGGCTGGCACCGGTCTTGCCCGGCCCTTGCTAACACATGTTATTTATACATGCGGACAGCCAACACATGGTGCTGGCACTCAGTGTCCCCTTATCGCGGTTTCCCGCATTGTAAAGTTTTCGCGCCTGCTGCGCCCCGTAGGGCCTGGATTCATGTCTCAGAATCCATCTCCGGGCTCTTGCTCTCACAACCCGTACCCGTCGTAGGCTAGTAGGTACATTACACCCACTACTACCTGATAGGCCGCAGATCCATCCTAAGGCGCCGGGGCTTTTAATCACAGAGCATTCCAGCATCTATGATTTATCCGGTATTATCCCCAGTTTCCCGGGGTTATTCCAGACCTTAGGGCAGGTTGTCCACGTGTTACTGAGCAGTACGCCATGTTCACGAAGAACATTTGACTCGCATGGCTTAGTCGAACACTGATAGCAGTGACCGCTGGCAGGATCAACCAGAATTGTTGATCACACACAAATTGTTTGGAAGTCATTTAAGGAATCGATCGGAGAAATTCTATTTTTTGAGAGAATTTTCCTTTCTGCACATTAGTTTGGTTAATTCCTTTGACGTAGTTTATAATTCACTACCGGTCAGAATTAACCGAACTGCCAAATCCAACGTCAGACAGGAAATAACTCCTGCCTCCACTTGCTTATTAGGCGGTGATTGTAATTGTTTTCTCGCATTGCGCGAGGACTGCTAGAAGAGCACGATCTTATATAAGGCTTCCGACCCGGGTGGGTCAAAGGCAAAGATCAGCGTCTTTTACCAGCGCATTTCCCCCGCATGATGCGAGGACTTCTTTAAAGGCAGCTTTCGTATTTATACCTTGCGACCACGAGGGGCCAGAAGGAAAAATTGGAAAGCATTAAGCAATATCTGCGGCATTTCACCACATTACTACGCGGATTTTAACTATTGGTTCTAATACCATATTAATGTTGTGATGTCCACACCATCTTGCAAAAGGTTTGAAGAATAGATGTGGACATTTATCATGTCATCTTTACAGGAACACCTACATACGTACACTTGCATATAAAAATAACGTATTTAATTAATTTGAGAACAATACGCCCCAGGATACACAAAACAGGGAGCATGTACACAACATTTAACAACGAATGATACATAACAGTACTCAAATCCGAGATTAATCAAACTACTATAAGAGAGGAATACAACTGCAGAGAAAAAATGTCACCGAAGAGAGTTCTGACCCTAACGCAGTCACAAGGGTAAGAACTCCACGCAAAGAGAACAAAGAAGTACTGGCAATCGTCGAAAACATGCTCGGGGCAAACCATGTCAGGCTCAGATGCATGGACGGCGTGGTAAGAATGGGCAGGATACCCGGCTCCATGAAAAAGAAAACCTGGATCCGCGAAGGAGACATTGTTATAGCAGTACCATGGGCCTTCCAGGATGAGAAGGCAGATGTCATCTGGAAATATACGCGCCCGCAGGTAAACTGGCTGGAGCGTAAAGGCTATCTTAAAGGCTAAACAATATGAAAAAAGAAGTCACCAAAAAAGTACAGCGTATCGACACTCAGGTCGATGAGATGCGCATGAGGCGCAAAGACAGCAACACACTCAAAGTGATCGAGAATGTATTTGACGATGCCACCCTCAAGACCCTTTATACAATATCTAACAAAGGAATAATAAAAGCACTTGGCGGCTCCATCAGCACAGGAAAAGAGGCAAATGTATTCCTGGCAGAAGGAGAGGGCAAAAACCTTGCAATCAAAATATATAGAATATCTTCAAGCACGTTCAACTCGATGGAAGAATACATACTGGGAGATCCGAGATTCCGCAATGTCAGACACTCCAAGCGCGACATTATCTTCGCATGGACAAAAAAAGAACATCGGAACCTGGAACGTGCAATAGAGGCAGGAGTGAAGGTGCCTGTACCTATAATCTCCGAGCGAAATGTGCTTGTTATGGAATTCATGGGCGAGGGCGACAGGCCGTATCCTCAATTAAAGGAAGCAGGCCTTGAGAAAGAAAATTCAAGGGCTGCTTTTGACACCATTGTTAAATATATCGAACTACTTTACACAAAAGCCAACCTCGTACATGGGGACCTGAGCGAATACAATATCCTTATTGACCCCCGCACACAGGAACCCATATTCATAGACATGGGTCAATCAGTCACTCTTGAGCATCCCAGGTCGCGGGAGTTCATGCAAAGGGATATAGAGAATATAGTACGCTATTTTAAAAAATACGGGATTGATGAAGATCCTGAAAAACTCTATTCGACCATTCGGGAAATAAAAGATAAGGCCCAATAGAATAATAGAGCATTATAACATACACGGTAGATTTATTATGACACATGTGAAAGTTCCCAAGGACAGAATTGGCGCCATTATCGGCCCAAAAGGCAGTGTAAAGCAGCTCATTGAGAGCAAATCAGGTGCCGAACTGAATATTGACAGTGAGAACGGAGTAGTGGAGGTACTCCCAGGAGAGGAACCGGTAGGTGCAATGAGAGCTGTAGAAGTAGTCAACGCCATAGCAAGAGGCTTCAACCCTGAAAAGACAATAGCCATGCTTGATGATGACATGCTGATGCTTGAAGTGATGGACCTCTCCAAGATAACCGACAGTCAGAAAGACCTCCTCCGCCTGAAGGGCCGCATCATAGGTAAAGGCGGCAAAACCAGAGAGATTACAGAAAGGCTCATCGGAGTTAAGATATCGGTTTATGGGAAAACCATAAGCATAATTGGAGGGCCTGAACAGAATCAAATAGCAAGGACATCCATCGAAATGCTGATCAACGGGGCATCTCATGGAAGTGTATATAGTTTCCTTGAGAAAAAGAGACAGGAACTCCTTCAGTCCAGGCTGGACTACTATGGCTGAAGTAATTACATCGAAAGAAAAATATTTAAATCAGTCCAGATGATATAATAACGGTGCTTATATGAGAGGTTATCTTACCAAGTCTGAAATAAAGATGTATGCCATTTTTGTATTGACATTGCTGCCCATAGCAGTCCTATGTTATAACAAAAACCTCTACATCGGGACTATATCATCTTTCTGGTTGATGGTCATCCTCATCCTGATGCTTGCCGGATCATTCATAGAGATACCAATTACAACAATACGCTCAATCAAGAATGAGCAACTTTCAAGGTTCGCGCCCATAATGGAGGAAATATATGCAGTCCCCCTTACCAATGAACTAAACAACGGCAAGGAAAGAGTATTTGACACCACAATCACTCTGAACCTGGGAGGATTTGTGATTCCCGGGATATCCATACTCTACCTTCTGCTCACACAGCCAAACAATACTGCCCTTGAGATAATGCTGATAATCATAGTCGCTGTTACTCTTCTTTCAGACATTGTCAACGGCATCGGGATTGTTGTCCCGGAATACATAGGCATTCTGGCTATTCCTTTCGCACTGCTGATAACACCACAGGAAGTGGCACCCATAACATTCATTGCAGGGATTGGAGGCATACTGCTGGGGACAATAGCCCTTACAGTCACATTCAATAAAGAAAAATACGGCAGTGCCTACCTGAACATAGGCGGTGCCGGAAGTTTTAAAGCTATTTATGTGGCAGCTCTCATCGCAAGCCTGCTCTCATATTTCGCCTGATGAAGAAGATGAGCCAGTCTTCTCAGCCCGGCGCCTCTCTATCTTTGCTTGCAATACACTCGCAGGCAGGTTCAATGCGCGGTATTTAGCTATCCCGGAATTGGTGAACCTGAAAGGCTGTGGTGTATGGTCCACACGAGTAGCTCTCATTTTCTGTACAGCCATCACTGGCATAGGAGTAGTATCGATGTCATTTGTCTGTATGAAATCCAAAAATATGACGCCATCCCCGAGGAAGTCGAAATCGTCAAACTCCTTCTTTTCGATACCATGGGTCTTTTCAGTGATGAGCAGAGATGTGATCATACTCTTTTTCAGCAGCCTGTGAAGTCCGCGCCATGCAGTGGAAGTCCTGAAGTCTCCAGGGGCAGTGAAAACGTTTAGCGAATCAAACACAACCCTGTCGGGTTTGTGCGAATCGATTATCTCCATCATTTCTTCAGATGTCAGCATGGAAACACCGAATATCTCAAGATAGCCATCGTCAATATACTTCCCGACATCCCATCCGAACCTGGCAAAGTGTTGCACTAATTGCTGGGCTCGTTCCTCAAATGAGAAAAAGATGCACCTTTCCCCATTTTTCACACCTTCCATAAGATACTGCATCGAGAAGGTCGTTTTCCCTGTACCAGGCGGACCTGTAACAATAACAGCAAATCCTTTAGGAAAACCTCCTTCGAGAAAGTCATCAAGCCCCGGAATGCCCGTGCTCACACGCTTAATTATTCGGTCAATGTTCTGGGTATCGAGTTTAGCCTTGAAGCGAGTAGCATCAAGATTAAGGAGGGCCTTTTCAAGCACAACGTTTTTTGCGCCAAGTTCTTTTTCATACCTATCAAGGACTTTGATAGCATCAGCACTTAATGTAGTATGAATGGGGAATTTTGTTTTCATCACACCACCATGTACATAATAACGCATTATATATTTAAAATGTTATGTATTACATACATAAGTTAGTTCTTATGTTCAGACATCATCATCAATATCATCTTCATGGACAATCAGACCTCTACCCGGGAGGAATTTACCACGCCCCCTGGACGCAACGATTTCGCCATCCCATACTATTTCGCCTCTAGCTATCGTATATTCAGGGAAGATGCCTTCCATACCCTCATAGGGCGTCCATCCAGCCTTGCTATGCAGGCGGTCCTCTTTTATCTCAGTGGACTGATGCGTGTCCACAATTATCAGATCCGCATCATACCCTTCAGCAAACAAACCCTTGGAAGAGCGGTCAAGACCAAATATCCGGGCAGGATTCCTGCTTGTAACATCGATCATCCTTCCCAAGGGCAGCAGGTTCCTTTTCACAGCAGTGAGCATCAGAGGTAGTAAAGTCTCCACACCCGGTACGCCGGATGGCGCTTTCTTGATATCGGCTTCCTTCTCGGCTTCCGTATGAGGAGCATGGTCAGATGCCACCATGTCTATTGTACCGTCATTGAGAGCATTCATCAGAGCCTTGACATCATGATGACCCCTGAGAGGAGGATTCATTTTCCCGAATGACCCAAGACGGTCCCAGTCCTTTGTTGAGAGGAAGAGGTGGTGCGGGGTGACCTCACATGTCATCCCCGGGGTAGAAGAGGATTTCTGCGCAACATACTTCTCCTTGCGCAACAGACCAACAGTCTCCAGGGCGCTTATATGGCAGAAATGTGCCTGAGATCTGTTCTTCTTCACCAGCGCAATGGCCTTTTCAACCGCAAGTGCTTCACACATATTGGGTCTTGCTCTTGAATGGGACCGCGGTGAAAAATCACTCTTCAGATGAGCTTCACATTCCAGCCTTATAGCCTCGTCTTCTGCATGGATGCATGCCATTGCACCAAGGCCTGTAATGACAGACAATGCCTCGTCGAGAGTTTGCTCGCTGATGTTGAGCTCTCCCGTAGATTGGGCCATGAATATCTCACCAAAGGCAAATACCCCAAGCCCCCACAGCTCAGCAAGTTTCTCAATACTCCCAGTCACACCCCCGTAAATGCCAAAATCGATGACAGATTTGCGGTTTGCGAGTTTGAGCTTTTCCCTGAATGACCTCCTTCCAATGGTTGGAGGAATCGTGTTAGGATGTTCGAGGACTGTGGTAATGCCCCCGGCTGCCGCAGAACAGGAACCTGTATACCAGTCTTCTTTTACTGTCAGACCCGGCTCCCGGAAATGTACATGTACATCGATGCCTGCAGGTAAAGTGAGGGCACCTGCTGCGTCTATAACCTGATCCAACCGCTGAACGTCTATCTGTTTTCCAATCTTTGATATCTTTCCGTTCCGGACCAATACTTCAGCAGGCTGAAGATAATTGTTGAAGAATACTCTTGTGTTCTTTATCAGAATATCGGGCATAACACCATTTATATTCTTTAGTCTATATGCATGTTATGATAGTGACAGGTTCCCAGGACTGAAAGCAAGGTCCTGCACACATAATTGCTTCGATATAAATAGATAACTATACCCCATATAGATACTATATATAGAATATATCATCCTCGCGTATTGTGTAACAATATATATAGTAAATACATAAGGGTTATGTATCGTATCCGTGTAGGTTTACTGACAATAAACAAAATATAGGTAAAGTAAACTGAAAGGTGAAGTATTAAATGTCAAAAATAATTTCGATATGTTCTATTGTATTACTACTCCTTGTAGCAATATTCACAGGCATCGGCTGCGTGGACAATAATCAGAATGATACGGGAGAAGTTCCGACCACAGAATCATCCAGCATCACTGTAAAAGGCTCTGATACCGTGTTGCCTCTTACTCAGGCAGAAGCTGAGGATTTCATGATAGAGAATTCAAACATGAGAGTGACAGTCATTGGGGGAGGTTCCGGTGTAGGATTTGCAGCTCTCATTGACGGCGAAGTTCCAATAGCAATGGCATCAAGAGAAATAAAGGAATCTGAGATCCAGAAAGCCCAGCAGAATGGAATTAACCCGGTAGAGCATACCGTTGGATGGGACGGCATTGCAGTTGTGGTCAACCCAGATAACCCGGTCTCACAGCTGACCTATGAACAGCTCCAGGGGATATATGACGGTAACATCAGCAACTGGAAAGACGTTGGCGGAGAGGATCGTGCAATAGCAGTCATCACCCGTGACAGCAGTTCCGGTACTTACGAGTACTTCAAAGAGGAAATACTTGTGGACAGGGAATACCGCCCTGATGCACTCGCTCAGCCTGCTACCGGAGGAATAGTCCAGGAAGTATCCAGGAACAAAGGAGCTATCGGTTACATAGGATTCGCATACCTTGATGACAGCACAAAGGCAATGGCACTTGACGGAGGAGAAGGCTTTGTTGAAGCAACTGAAGAAAACATCCTCAGCGGAGAGTACCCACTGTCAAGACCCCTCTACTACTACACCAACGGTGAGCCTCAGGGTGCAGTTAAGGAATTTGTGGACTTTGTCATGAGCCCTACGGGTCAGGCAATAGTTTCCGAGGTAGGATACTTCCCTGCAGTACAGTAAAGAAAACTCAGATACTAAGGATAGCAAATGTTAAAGAGAAATGGAATGGAAAAGGGGATTGAGTCCCTGCTCTTTATTTCCGCTGCAGTGGCAGTCCTGACCCTTTTCCTTCTCTGTCTTTTTCTATTCAGGGACGGAATCCTGCTTTTTAAGGATTATCCCCTCATCAGTTTCCTGACCGAGAAAAGCTGGTACCCTACATCCATAAATCCCCGCTTTGGGCTTCAACCCCTATTGCTGGGTTCAGTCATAGTGACTTTTGGAGCCATTATATTTGCAGTGCCTCTTGGCATAGCAGCAGCCATATACATCTCCGAACTTGCAAATCCTAGGGTTGCAGGTATACTGAAACCTTTAACAGAAATACTTGCTGGCATCCCTTCTGTGGTGTTCGGATTCTTTGGCCTTGTAGTGCTCGTTCCCATACTGCAGGATGCACTTGACCTGCGTACCGGACAAACTGCGCTGACAGGATCCATTATGCTGGGGATTATGGCACTGCCCACAATCATCTCCATATCCGAAGATGCCATCAGTTCTGTCCCAAGGGCCATAAAGGAAGGGTCTTTAGCCCTTGGGTCCACTAAATGGCAGACCATTCATAAAGTTACGGTACCTGCGGCACTTTCAGGGATATCGGCTGCAGTGATGCTTGGAATAGGGCGAGCTATCGGCGAGACCATGACAGTGATGATGGTCACTGGAAACACTGCCATAATACCGGGGTTCCCATCAGGGCTTTTCGAGCCTGTAAGGACAATGACTGCCACTATTGCAATGGAGATGGGAGAGGTTCCTCAGGGGAGCGAACATTTTCATGCACTTTTTGCAGTAGGGTCTGTGTTGTTCATAACCACTTTCATCATCAACATCGTAGCTGGCCATATTAAGAACAAGTACAAATTCAAATTGTGATTACTATGCTCCCAAATGCAAAAATCAATGAGAAAATTGCTTTTACCCTCTTGCGGATGGCCATGGGACTTGTAGTACTCTTTGTCCTTATCATCCTGTCCTATATCATCTACAACGGCTACAGCGTGATCAGCATTGAGTTCCTGACAAGCATGCCAGCTAACCGGATGACTGCAGGTGGTATATACCCTGCCATAGCCGGAACCATCTACCTGATAATAGGCTCCATGGCGGTTGCCCTACCCCTTGGAATTCTTGCAGCCATCTACCTGAACGAATATGCAAAACCAGGAAAGATTACATGGACTATCGAGATGGCCATAAGCAACCTTGCAGGGACGCCATCTGTGGTATTTGGTCTGTTCGGGCTTGCGATGTTTGTAAAGTACATGGGATTTGGGGCATCAGTGCTTGCAGCCTCCCTTACGCTGGCACTGCTCATCCTGCCGGTAATAATAAGAGCAAGCCAGGAAGCTCTTATCACGGTCCCGAAAGAATACCGAGAGGCTTCACTTGCCCTGGGCGTGACGAAATGGCAGACCATCCGTAAAGTCGTGCTTCCTGCCGCTATTCCCGGTATGGTAACAGGTGCCATCTTAAGTGTGGGAAGAGTTGCCGGTGAGACAGCACCAATCCTGCTGACAGGTGCAGCTTACTTCCTGCCAAGACTGCCGGACTCGGTATTCTCACAGTTCATGGCGCTGCCCTATCATCTGTTCGTGCTTGCCACGGCAGGTACGAATATAGCGCAGACAAGACCCATTCAGTATGGTACGGCATTAGTACTCCTAATAATAGTGCTCGGCGTCAATGTTTTTGCAATCGCTATCCGCAACCATTACAGGAAGAAGATGCACATGTGAACATAATGATCTCTATGAGCTCATATTCAGACGATGATAAAAAATAATCTAGAGGTAACATTTGTGACAGATGATTTTGCAAACGGTACAGAGATAGAGGTCAGAGGGCTCAACCTCTGGTACGGTACAAACCATGCCCTGCATGACATATCTATTGATATACCAAAGAACAGCGTGACAGCCTTTATCGGACCTTCAGGCTGCGGAAAGTCCACTTTCCTGAGATGTCTCAACCGGATGAACGATCTTATTCCAAGCTGCAGGATAGAAGGCAATGTGAATATCAACGGAGAGGACATCTACAGTAGGAATGTGGATGTGGTCGACCTGAGAAAAAAGGTAGGAATGGTATTCCAGAAACCCAATCCATTTCCGATGTCAATACATGACAATGTTGCATACGGTCCACGCATTCATGGTGCGCCCAAGAAAGATATCAATGGCATTGTTGAATATGCACTCAAATCCGGCGCCCTCTGGGGCGAGGTATCCGAAAGGCTGAACACTTCAGCACTTGACCTCAGTGGAGGACAGCAACAGAGGCTGTGTATCGCAAGAACCCTTGCAGTGAAGCCAGAGGTCATTCTCTTTGACGAGCCATGCAGTGCGCTTGACCCCATATCCACAAGCAAGATAGAAGACCTGATACTAGAGCTTAAAAAGCAATACACCATAGTCATAGTTACCCATAACATGCAGCAGGCTGCAAGGATATCTGACTATACGGCTTTCTTCCTGCTGGGAGACATAATAGAGTTTGGGAGAACCGAGCAAATATTTGAGAGCCCTCATAAGAAGGAAACTGAGGACTACATTACAGGACGATTCGGGTGAACTATGACACGTACACAGTACCAGCACAATCTGGATGTTCTTAAAAGAAAGGTAATTGAAATGGGAGAGAGATCACATGAGCTGATCGCAGATTCCATAAAAGCTCTTGATCTAAGGGATATCGAGCTTGCAGAACAGGTGATCCAGGGAGATAAAGAGATTGATGATTATGACCTGAAGATCGAGAGATGCATTTCCCAGCTGATAGCGCGTGAAAGTCCTACAGCGAGAGATATGAGGTTTGTAACGTCATGTTTCAAGATATCGCTCGACCTTGAGAGAATGAGCGACAATGCAGTGGATATTGCCAAGGGGACCAGATGCCTTAAAGAAGGCCATACAAAACCACCAGTCAATATTCAAAAGATGGCGGAGCTTGGACAAGAGATGCTCAGACAGTCCATGAGAGCTTTTGACACACTGGACGAGGACCTCGCGAGAGAAACAGCCAGTGAAGATGACAAGATAGACAGGCTTTTCTATGAGACCCAGCAGGAACTCATTGAAATGATGAGCGAGGACAGATCCATGATCAACAATGCCTCTTACCTGCTTTTCGTTATACGCTATCTTGAGCGTATCGGCGACCATGCCTGCAACATCTGCGAAAGTGTTGTCTACATGGCCTCAGGTGAAAGGGTAGACCTGAATTAAGATCATTGAGAAAAGCAAAACAGAAAGGGAATAAAGAGGATTAGAAGTCGAACAGGGAGCTCTGAGACTTTGCCGAGGGGATGCTGCCTGAAGGTTTTTCCTCTCTTTTTTTCATGTTATTGACCGGGGATTCCTTTGGCTTGTCCGAGAAATCGAAGAGGCCTTTTTGTTTAGAATCGTAGTCAAGGTTGCCAATATTCACACCAAATGCATCCAGTATCCTTTCGACGGGCGGAAGCACCTGTTTCTTTATGTAATAATCTACATCGATAGGTATATTGTGCTCCCGGACATATTCAGGATCCTCTGCGCGGTTGACGAAAAGGTCCTTACCTGCGATTATGACAAAGGGGATACGCTCTCCGACAGCAGGGGGAGAGCCAGTCCTCTCCTCTATCTTTTCAACGACTGTGATATGGGGTTGTTTGTTCTTATAACGGGAAGCGTTCTTTGAGAACATGCGCGTCATGGTCAGATCATCGATTATGTCCTTGTCCTTGCGGACATCGATGTTCCTTACACGGTCCACCACTTCCCGGACATGGGCTACAGCTGCTTCCACCTTACCTTCTTTAAGAACAAGTTCAAGAACACGGTTAAGTGTCTTGGAAGTTAGCTCACACCAGTCCCTCCTGACAGTTTCCATGCCTTTGACCTTGATAGAATCTTTCCAGCCGTCGCCTGAGCGTTCGAATACCCATATAGCATACCGCTTCTTTGCAAGGAGAAGACCTCTCTTTGCTATTGATTCGAATTCAAGCTCCATCGGATCCGGCAGAGAGGCTGACACTGTACCTGCTATCCTGTTGCCCACAAGCCCGGCATCATCGAGTGATATGTCGTTCTTGGAGGTGCACTGGACGAACACACTGTCCGTATCCCCGTAAACCACTGAAAGTGATATCATCCTGTCACCCGTTTTAGGTGTATCGACCTCTTCAGTGAAAAGGACCTTGCTGTCCCTGAGTATGACCTTATTGATCGTGCCGTTGATGATGGAACGCGTGTTGAGAATGTTCTCCCTGCCAAAACTTGTAACTGCATTGGCAAGTGGGAGACTGTAAAGCCGTGCCCTTGTATAACCGGAATAACCATAGAAACTGTTAAGGAGAATCTTCAGTGCAAGCTGAGTGGCATCAAGTACACGGTGCTCTTCTTCAGTGGCTGCACTTCTCATGCGCTTTTTGGTTTCGATCCTCCTGTTGAGAAGATTCTCTAGGATGGCGGGCATCACACCCTTGAAAACCTCTGCAGGCACAAACTCCCCCCCGGATGGCGGCTTTATGGTCTCACCTTTCGGACGGTCTTTCTCAACTACAGTAGTATAGCAGAGGTTGTGTGCCATCATTATGGTCGGGTAGAGGGACTTGTAGTCCATTATGATAATATTCTCAAGAAGTCCCTTCTTTGGCTCAAGGACCTCGCCACCTTTGAGGCCTTCACTGCTGAGATTCCTGAAGCTGACCTCATCATCGGAGGGTTTGGGAGGAATGACACGGTCCCGTTTACCATATTCCCTGAGCAGCAAATTATCCACCATGGAGGTCTGCCCGCCATCGACTACCTCCTGTAATAGGGAGCCACTCACCTGGGCCACTGCGATGTACTTGTCGAGCAGCCTGAGCTTCATGAGGAGTTCCATGGCGAGATCCGAGTCACGCTGAGCATAATCAATAAAACGCAGTATCTTCTCCCCGGAATCATTCCAGTGATCTTCCATCTCGGAGGGAGCGATATCGAGTTTTTCCATTTCCAGGAGTTCTTTTGCCACGTTACGCAACGTGTAGCGCTTCAGGCTATACTGGCTCCTGACCAGGGGCAGCGCATCGACAACGACCCTGCCGGGCATTGATACCATTGTACGGGTACCGATCTTCCGGTAACTGAGCAGCCTCCCATCCCTGCCAGTAACAGGTTTGACAATACTTACCGGATCGTTCAGGATGCTTACCCTGTCGACGATGTACGGTATGTCAAAATCCAGGATGTTGTAACCGCCGATGATGTCAGGATCGTATTGCTGGAACACTTCAAAGAAACGGTTCAACATATCAGCTTCGTTACTGAATGTTTCGACATTCCCGGAAACGCCTTCTACAGTTTTTGAGACAAGGACAATGGCGTCGTGGCCTTCATAGGCAGGACTGAAGGAGACGCTGAGCATTATTATAGGAGATGTTTCGGGCGTCGGCATAGAGCCGCCAATTGGCAGGCACTCGATATCAAATGTAAGATACTTCAGGGGAGCTATGAGAAGTTTTTCTGTTTCCTTTATCGAAGATGCAGTGATCACATAGTCGCAGGATATCTTCGGGTCCGGAGAATTATCGGATGAAAGTTCCACTGACACCCAGTTCATCCCATGTAGTTCACGGTCTATGAGAAAACGGTTCCTGAAGAGGATATCAGTCTCATATATTTCTTTGACTGCAGGGATGCCTGCAATCTCATCGCGTATCTCAGGTACGTTACCCGGATCGTATGTAGTCACCTTCAGCATGGGCTTTGGAGCTGCCTGATAGCCCACCGGCTCGAACTTCCGAACTACTTCCACTTTTTTTATCGCTGAAGAAAAGCGTTCTTTGAGCAGTTCTCCGGCAGATTCCGGGTCGCTTTTTGTATTAACATAGAAATAAGGCTCAAAACCAGGCACAAAACAGCAGACGCTCCTGCCATCCTCTCCTCTTCCGAAAAGCCGGATGACGGGTTCTTTATCCTCACGGACATAATCAGCGTCCAGTATCTGGAAATTCATGGTTTCCCTTATGGCTGTACTATTCATATATGTTTTGTTTTAACCCCCCGTCCTCCGGACTGAAGGATAACGAAAATGAATAGCTACACCTCTGAAGGTACCTGATTAAAGAAGCAAACTGCTGGAGTGAAGAGGAACAAGCATTATTAATAAAAGTTAAAACATGCCCGGAGCGTGACTCGAACACGCGACCTCCAGATGTCTCAGGAGATTTGGACGCACGGTTAATATTCCCTATGAGTCTGGCGCCCCAACCGACTAGGCTATCCGGGCAGTGCAGCATGTAAAAGGGTAAGGTTATATTAAAGCGTATCGATTGGATATCGAATAGAGGCTGTCAAAATTGATTTCTGGTTAAAGGGCCAGTTTTCGTTTCATATAGTGGCTACTTTTTCAAGTATTGTTCAAGACACCTATTTACGCGGATGAACACAGATTGTGGAAATAGAGGGTTTAGAAAACCCTTGTGTGTGGAATCCGTGTAGATCAGGGTTAATCCATGTCTGAACAATAAATCCGGAAATACATCAATCCTAATTCAAAGACACCGATTTACGCGGATGAACACGGATTCTGGAAATAGGGGGTTTAGAAAACCCTTGAATGTAGAATCCGTGTAAATCGGTGTTAATCCGTGTCGGGATACAATCACAAAAACAGTCCATCAAAATATTGTATGGCTCTGCCAAAAAATAGTAAGGAGGAAACGGATCAGTACCCGGTTGCCTCTGCAAGGTTACGTATGTCTGCCGGGTCTGCGGAGTTTCCACCGACAACGATGACAAAGTGCTCGTTGCTCCATATATACCTGTACCTGGCAGCCTGCGTTCCGTCTTCTGTTGTGTAAGTTGTGATTCTGGTTACTCCATGATTGTTAAAGGTTTCTTCGGCAAAGCGCTCCCCGGAGGAAAGCGGTCTGAAAGTAGCCTTGTACTGTCCCACAAAACTTTCTGCCGCAGAACTGCTCTCCAGTTCGATGGCATGAATATAGTAATCTACAGCATTTGTATCCTGATAGAGTCCTTCCGCTGCATCAGAAATATCCGATGCTTCCACATACTGCCTGCTAACATCACCTGCAGTCATGGCTCTTGAGCCCAGGTATTCAAAACCGGATGCATCTTCAACAATCACAATATCAGCAGCGTCCACTCCGGACATGTCCCTGCCCCCATCACCGACACACCCTGACAGTGATAAGGTGAGCATCAGGATAACAAAAGTGCTGCACACGAGCAAATTCTTGTTCAATTTCATATGTTAAACCTCAAACTGCGAAATATTGAATTCGCCGTTATCAAATCAAAATGCCTTAAAAAAAGAATTGTAGAAGGGAAAATCCCTTCTAGCATTTATTTATTGTTGTTTAGTTCCTTCTGACAAGGTATGCGACTGCAAGGAGACCTGCAATTGCAAAGATTGCTTCAAATCCAGGGGATTCCTCTTCAGGAGTCTCGACTGGAGTCTCGTTTCCTGGAGTTTCATCAACTGGGGTCTCATCAACTGGAGTCTCATCGACTGGAGTCTCGTTGCCGTTGTCGACTGGAGTCTCATCGACTGGAGTTTCAGGCTGGGTTACACCGTCGCCCTCAATGGTCAGTGTGGCGAATGGGTAGTACCTGAGGTTACTGTCGTCAGCTACCTTGAAGTTCATGCCCTGTGCAATTGAGATTACCTTGTCCCTTGTAAGGGTTATTGCGTTGGAGTTTTCCATGCTGAGGCCAGGTCCGACTGTCACAACTTCGAGCTTGTCAAATGTGTCATCGGTCTCGATCTCCATTACGTTCTCGTAGTCCATGAGCCAGACACCTTCGACAACTGCAAGGCTGTCAACCTGTCCCTGGAACACATTGGTTACTGCGACTTTCATCACAATTACATCGTCCTCACCGGCGATATCATCTGCTTCATAGGTCCAGACAACTGTACCATTGGATACGTCGAGGATCTCATCTTCTACGAATTCTCCGTCCTTGGTGAACTCCATCCAGACCTTGTTACCTTCTACATCGATCTGCTTTGCAGTGAGTGCATAGCCTTCAGGGAGCTGGAGAGCTGTGCCGGTCCTCAGAGTGTACTTGTCGCTGGAGTCAAGGAGTAACTTTGAGAGCTTGTCTGGAGTTGTGCTGTCCAGTGGGATGTACTTCTCTGCAAAGAGACCCATAACGTTGTACTTGGGATTGCTGGTTGTATTCAGATTGGAGCTTGCATAATCAACAGCTGCAATTGTAGTGTTGTATTTAAGAGCGCCTGCTGCAATGGTACGAATGCTGATTCCTGTAATCTCCATTGACTCAGTTGAGATGTCGTCATCCAAGTCATAGTAGAAACCTGCGAAGTTTACAGCAGTCCATGTCTGGCTACCTGTGCCTGATGCAACCTGACCACGGATATCATATGTCCCAGGCTCTGTGAATACCTTCATGACATAGAATCTCACAGCGCTGTCGTCAGCTACCTTGAAGCTCATGCCCTGTGCAATTGAGATTGTCTTGTCCCTTGTAAGGGTTATTGCGTTGGAGTTTTCCATGCTGAGGCCAGGTCCGACTGTCACAACTTCGAGCTTGTCAAATGTGTCATCGGTCTCGATCTCCATTACGTTCTCGTAGTCCATAAGCCAGACACCTTCGATAACTGCAAGGCTGTCAACCTGTCCCTGGAACACATTGGTTACTGCGACTTTCATCACAATTACATCGTCCTCACCGGCGATATCATCTGCTTCATAGGTCCAGACAACTGTACCATTGGATACGTCGAGGATCTCATCTTCTACGAATTCTCCGTCCTTGGTGAACTCCATCCAGACCTTGTTACCTTCTACATCGATCTGCTTTGCAGTGAGTGCATAGCCTTCAGGGAGCTGGAGAGCTGTGCCGGTCCTCAGAGTGTACTTGTCGCTGGAGTCAAGGAGTAACTTTGAGAGCTTGTCTGGAGTTGTGCTGTCCAGTGGGATGTACTTCTCTGCAAAGAGACCCATAACGTTGTACTTGGGATTGCTGGTTGTATTCAGATTGGAGCTTGCATAATCAACAGCTGCAATTGTAGTGTTGTATTTAAGAGCGCCTGCTGCAATGGTACGAATGCTGATTCCTGTAATCTCCATTGACTCAGTTGAGATGTCGTCATCCAAGTCATAGTAGAAACCTGCGAAGTTTACAGCAGTCCATGTCTGGCTACCTGTGCCTGATGCAACCTGACCACGGATATCATATGTCCCAGGCTCTGTGAATACCTTCATGACATAGAATCTCACAGCGCTGTCGTCAGCTACCTTGAAGCTCATGCCCTGTGCAATTGAGATTGTCTTGTCCCTTGTAAGGGTTATTGCGTTGGAGTTTTCCATGCTGAGGCCAGGTCCGACTGTCACAACTTCGAGCTTGTCAAATGTGTCATCGGTCTCGATCTCCATTACGTTCTCGTAGTCCATAAGCCAGACACCTTCGATAACTGCAAGGCTGTCAACCTGTCCCTGGAACACATTGGTTACTGCGACTTTCATCACAATTACATCGTCCTCACCGGCGATGTCATCTGCTTCATAGGTCCAGACAGCTTTACCGCCAGATACGTCGAGGATCTCATCTTCTACGAATTCTCCGTCCTTGGTGAACTCCATCCAGACCTTGTTACCTTCTACATCGATCTGCTTTGCAGTGAGTGCATAGCCTTCAGGGAGCTGGAGAGCTGTGCCGGTCCTCAGAGTGTACTTGTCGCTGGTGTCAAGGAGCAGCTTTGAGAGCTTGTCTGGAGTTGTGCTGTCCAGTGGGATGTACTTCTCTGCAAAGAGGCCCATTACATTATACTTGGGGCTGCCGGTTATATTCAGATTGGAGCTTGCATAATCAACAGCTGCAATTGTAGTGTTGTATTTAAGGGCGCCTGCTGCAATGGTGCGGGTGCTGATTGCTGTGATCTCCATTGTCTCAGTTGAGATGTTGTCATCCAGGTCATAGTAGAAACCTGCGAAATTTGTAGCGTCGAGTGTGTCAGGACCTGTTAAAACAGAACTCCTTACCTCAACACTGGTAGCTGCGCTTGCTGACATAATGGTTAATGCCATAATCATAAGGGCAACTACTACAGTTGTCGTTAATTTAGTCATTTTTGTTCCTCCGTTTAGTTCTAAATCAAAGAGTGAGTATCAGTAAATAAAGCACGATTTGTGCTTTATGGCTTCAGCCGGACCGGACGAATTGTCGGGTTCGTTTATTGCCGAAGGAGACTTCATCACCCTCCTAATCCCGTCATATTGGATTACAAGTGTTCTATTAAACAATTGCCGTATTAAATCTTTTGTGGTCAAATTCCGGGGAATTATCACACTGCACTGGCAAGTATCGATGCATTTGACGGTAAATGTCGAATTAAAAGGCTCCACGTTCGATAAAAGACGAGAGAAACAGAGCATTTGGGTTCTTTTTATATGTGTTCAGGGAAAAACCTATCGAATCTGAATCTCGATTAATGTGGTATGGCAGTACTTGGTCTTTAGCACTTGTCCTACTAAACACAGCTCTTTGAAAAAGTTAAATCCCTGTGAGATCCGTGCCTTTAGGTTAACTGCCGGTATTTGACTGAAGTAACAACCTCAAGACCTAAGATCCATCATGATAATAAGCATCACTTCAATATATTTATATATACCATACAATAAAAGACATAGCGTTAAAATCATTCATCCACTTTGATGCAAAACATTATTACCTGTTACAGGGAGTTATTGACCTCATAGGAGTGAAAAAGTAAAATGTTCGATGGTGCAGTTTCTGAGGAAATCTCAATGGAAGATGCGGTAAACCGGGTAAGTACAGGCATACCCGGCTTTGATGAATTGTGCGGAGGCGGGCTCATCAGGGACAGGACCTACCTGATATCCGGCACATCAGGGGCAGGAAAGACAAATTTCTCGATCCAGTTTATCTATAACGGCATTACCAAGTACGGAGAGAACGGAATCATAGTCGCGACAGAAGAGCGGCCTGAGCAGATAAGGGAAAACGTCATGAAGTTCGGCTGGGACTTGGAGGCCCTAGAGGAGGAGAACAAACTGGTCATAATTGACGCATGTTCCACCAAGATCGGTATACCATCGCAGGAGAAGTATGTGGATGTACGGCCTTTTGACATCCGCTCGATGATGGACCAGATAATTGCAACACAGGAGGAGATCAATGCCCGCCGTGCCCTTATCGACTCCACCACATCTGTAAGTTTCTATCTGCAGGACCCCGCCAAAATAAGGATTGAGCTCCTCAAGCTCAGCACCACCCTGGAGGTCATCGGACTCACTTCGATGATGACTTGCGAACTGGTCGAGGAAGATAACCCGTCAAGGTTCGGAGTGGAGAACTTCGTCACCGACGGAACCATAGTACTCTACTACAAAAGGCATGAGAACGTGCGCATGAGGAGCATGGAGATTTACAAGATGCGTGGCTCCGACCACAGCAAAAAGATCCACCCCTACGATATCACACCCGAGGGGTTCGTCATACACCCGCACGAAGAAGTATATTCTATGTTCTGAGGAAAATCAGGTTCGCCTTTTTGGGCAATCACATAATCCACCAGATGGGGATCCGAACCTCCGCACCACTCCACACACAATTTGTCTTCATGTGCGATATATGCGACACAAACGGGACATATAAATGCAGATAACTGCCGTAGTAGCAGCAAGCCGTAAATAGAAGCGTTAAAATGGAAAAGCTGAAAAACATCTCCAGTGGGATTGAAAGCCTTGACGAACTGCTGGGAGGCTTTAAGTCACCTTCCACACTGCTGATAGCAGGGACAGCAGGAGTCGGAAAGAGCATAATGTCCCTCCAGATGCTGTCGCAGGCGGCCAGGAACGGGGAAAAGACACTTTATATCCCGATAACAACCGAAAAGGCGCATAAGCTGAAGATGTACCATTCAACGCTTGAATTTTTTGACGATTCTTTCCATGTGCATGCCATAAACCGTCAGATATCAGAGAAAGACCCTCTTACAACATTGATAGATATTGGCAATGTAATAGAATCTGTCAAGCCAGACAGACTTGTCATAGATCCTATAACACCTCTTGGCTTCGGATTCGTCGAACAGGAACGCAGGCGTTTCTTCTACACCCTGGATTCAATGTTGCAGGAAAGAGACATGCTTACCCTGCTCGTAGGAGAACTGGTCTGGGAAGAACTGCACAGATCGGTTGTCAGCCACCTATCTGACGGCATAATATACCTTTCCCGCTCAGACACCGGCTCAAGAGCAGACCACTATCTTGAATTCATAAAAATGAGAGGGATCGATCCCGGTAAACGGTCAGAGATCACGTCCTGCAAATATCTCTATGACATTACATCAAGCGGCTTTACTGTTTACCCTCACCTTAAACCTGAAAAGGATTTCATGCTGGATGACTCGCGCGTCGAGGCAGGTATCCCAGGCCTTGACAGCATGCTCGGCGGAGGAATGATCAGGTACAGCAGCACCCTGGTTGCAGGAAGACCCGGCACCGGGAAAAAGATATTTGGGCTTCAGTATATATATCACGGCCTTGAAAGAGGCGAGCTCGGACTGATAGTAACATTCGAGGATTCACCCCATCAATTGCTCATGGATGCTAAAAAGATGGGCTGGAACCTGAAGCAATATGAAGAAAAGGGATTACTCCGCTTCATCTGCACCAATCCTGCCAATACCTATCCTGCTGAGCACTCCCTCCGTATAAAGAGCAATATAGAAGATGCCAAAATAACAAGGGTATTCTTTGATGGCATCAATAACCTGGAGATGGCCATACCCGATCATCTGAAATTGCGCGGATATCTGCATTCCCTCACAAGCTACCTCAAAAGCAAGAATATTACCTCACTCTTCACAACAGATACAGAGTCCTGTGAGTTCCCGGGAGACGAAAAGATAGATTTTGCCTACCTGATGGATTCAGTTGTGGTCCTTCACGGCTCCAACGCAAACAGTCGCATGTATATGTATATAACGAAATCAAGAGGTACCAGGCATAAAAACGCAGTAAGGGAATATTCCATCACTGAAGAGGGCATCAAACTGCGCACTGACACCCTTATCGGATAGCCTTCTATTCCGGACTGGTAAAAGCCGGGAAATATTTAAAAGAAAAATGCAGAGGATCAGATAGCTCGTATCCGTTTTTCTACAGAATCACCAAGCTCTGTTAAGCCATAAAACCCATTTTCCTGTTTAATGAGACCCTTTTCCAGCATCTCATCAATTATCTTTTTGACGGAAGGGCTTGCTACATGCATATTCTTTGCCAGTCTGTCCACATCCAGGTCATGTTTTGAACCCAGAAGGGAAAGTAATTTTTGTCTATTCTTGTTTCCAGTCACAAATCCGATCATATCTTCCATTTTATCCTCACATCCAATATTGGCGACATAGTATAATTATGTTCTCGCTTCGATGCTTGCTCCCACAATAATGCCTCAAGGATACATTTATAAACTGTTATGTGTATGTAGGTGTGGCGGGCTAGTCCGGGTAGGCCGGCGTTACCTGTAACCCGAAATCGCCGATATGCGGGGGACGAAGCCAAGAGAAGATGCCTGGATCATTTTCAAACCTGTGATCTCAACTGAGAAGCCCCGTCCTGTTTGGATGGTGCTGGTATAAGGGCTTGTTGGAGAACTTGTTCGTATACCTTAACTGCGGGAACCAGTTCAGGACCGGAAGGGAGCAGACCTACCGTGGGCAACTATCGCTTGCAGGGCTGCGGGGTGGAGAAGAGGCCACAGATCATTTGGAGATGTGAAGGACAGCAACTTGCGGCATGCTCGTCACTCATATTCCAGAAACATTAAATACCTTGCTTACATTTAGGGACGCATTCTGATAGTGTCGAGATAGCCAAGCCCGGTATGGCGCAGGATTGCTAATCCTGTGGTGCCCTGCACCGCGGGGGTTCGAATCCCCCTCTCGTCGTTTTTCTTTTTAAAGGGTTTGTGCAACAAGCCGAAAATGACTAATGATATGAACTCATATTCAGCAACATCATGTCAGAGAAAATTCCCCTTCCAGTTTTAAACATCCATCCTGGGAACCAGACTAAGAAAAGCGGATCCTGTAACTCATGCGGCACAGGAGGCTGCAGGGGTGGCTTTGGAATAAAGCAGGGCTCTGAAAAGGAAGAGGCATTCAAGGTAATTTTCCTGTACGTTGCAATGGGAATCATAATGTTCGTAGCTGCTTACGGAATAATGAGACTGCTGTCACTCATCAGTGGATGAGATCATTCTTCCGCTTTAGTCGGGATTCCCATTCTTCCTGTTTTTGCTTTTGCTTCTGCCTCGTCACCTGTCAAGGGATATCGCTTGACCCTGCCGCAGTTCATGCATGTGATCGTCAGGCGCCCGCTTTTCAGGCGGACCCTGCAATTGCCCCCTGGAGAGAGGAAAGAACCGCACCCTTTGCACAGTTTCCTTTTCAGCCCCTGAGGAAGGCTCACACGATAACGCATTCCTATCCTTTTCGCAAGAGAAACATACCTGTTGCTTCTTGCAGGACTCTCAGCATATTCCCTGCCTGCTACCTCAAAGAGATAGGATATCCTCTCGTATGCTATGTCCTTTGCTACTGCTTTGTTCTTCTGCCTGTGTTTTGCCATAGGTACATTCCTCATAGCGGGTCAAGGATCAGGACATCTGTATCGGGTGCTTTTGATCGGACCAGTTCTGCAAACTTTTCGGGATTCACATCCCCGGCCTCCGGGCTATAATGCATGGGTATGACCATCTTTGGAGAAAGTAAAACTGCAGCTTTAGCTGCTTTCTCTTCATCCATAGGAGATGTGCCGCCTATAGGAAGAAGCGCAACATCGACTGATAAGTCTTCCATTCCGTGTATGATGCCTGTGTCACCTGCATGATATATTCGTATGCCACCTACTTCGACAATGTAACCAACCCCTCCTTCAGCAGGTTTGGGAATCTCTTTCCCGACATAAGCAGGAACTACCTCTATCCCCACGCCTTTTATGGAGAGCTCCCCTACCAGAGAATCCCCTGCAGTGACCCTTCTTGCATCTCCCCTGAATTCCAGGCTGACACTTTCAGGGACAAGGGTGGTAGCATCGGGCTTGCGGACTTTTCGTATAGAATCCGGATGGCAGTGCTCATCATGCTCCTGCGTTATCAGGAGTATATCTGCCATATCCTCGAAAGGAATATCATCGGCAGGGAGATAAGGATCTATATAGATCACCCGGTCATCCCCTTTGATCATAAAGCCTGCATGACCTAACCAGTTAATAATTACATTGCCAATTGTTGTGCTGCTCAAATTATCACTTCATCATATTTTGTTCCCTTAAACGACATCCGATTACAGGAGGTCCTATTGATTCCCTTATACAAGGTTTTCTTTATACACAGATGACGACACAATATGCTTTAAATTTACTGAACATAATTGATTGCTAATGACAGCGCATATGATAAAAAGAATCCTCATTAAATATTGGAGCAAGCATGAGTGAAAAAAAGACAAACATACTTTGTTCTTTGGCAGATGCGGCAAGCAGGAATATCGAAGATAAACTAACCTCACTCCGGCAATGGAAAAGTGTAGACCTTCCCAAATCATGGGAAGGCCTCTCCCGTGTTCTTGAAAACAAAACCCATAGGATAATTGAGATCGAACAGCATCACATATACCAGGACAAAATCGACGAAAAGATGAAACTACATGGATATGACACTGATCTCATAATAGTTGCCTCCAAGCATAAAAGCAGCGATGGAAGGGCAGTCCTGACCGCACACTTCACAGGAAATGTTAAAAATGCGGATTTTGGAGGGAGACCTTTTGAGCTGTCGATACCAGCTCCCTTTGTCATGAGTTCCATTCTACGGAATATGCAACGTTTTGCAGATGGAACGGGATTTGAGGTAAATATGGAATCAACACACCACGGACCTACAGACATCAGCACCCCAATGGTGTATGCTGAGATAGGAAGTGGTGAAAAACAATGGTCAGACATCAGAGCAGCAGAAATAGTTGCAAAGGCAATACTTGAGGCACATCCGGAAAAGATGCCGGTAGCCATAGGGATTGGGGGAGGGCACTATGCAAGCAGACAGACAAAACTGCTGCTTGAAGAGAACATCACCTTCGGACATAACTTCCCGGATCACCAGCTAGGCGATATCGGCACAGACCTGATACAACAGGCTTTTGAAAAGTCAGAAGCGGATTTTGTATATTTTGACAGGAAATCCATGCCTTCTAAGGAAAGAGACAGAATACAGAACATTATCCGGGACCTTGGATATATAGCCCTGCGGGAAGGAGACATAAAAGAAATAAGAGGTCTGGATTGGGACTTGTTCCTGCAAGTCCGCAAAATGGCTGAGAAACTGTGCCCCGAAGGAAGGTTCAGTATCACCGAAGGCTTCCGGACATCAACAGCCAAGGAAATACGGGCAGGACAGCAGGTAAAGTTATGTGCCTCCAGGATAAATGAACAGTTGCTTCAGGAGACATCTTCAGTCGACAGGGAAGCAATGCAGACAGTGTTGGAGGAATTTGCGCCCATATATATTGAAAGAGGAAATGGCACCATATCCGGATATATACTGGGAGTCGGGGAACAGATGAAAATAACGACGCAGGATATCATAAATGAATGCATTAAAATACTAAAAGAGCATTATGAAGTTAAATATATTCCAGAGGAGAATCTAATTTATATAGTGACTGAAAATTTCAGTCCCGAAATGGCAAAGGGACTTGGTATCAGTCCGGGTCCTCTGTATGGAAAACTGGCAAATAAGGAAACGATCATAGTTAATGGGAAGATCATTGGACCGGAACTGGTCCATATGCGAAAGATTAAAGAAATCCCATTGACCATTCACTAACAATCACACCTGTAATTGAATACACGACTTCTGAGGGAAAAAAGATGAAATCCATAGTAGAAGAGGCACTGGCAAGGTCTGAACAGGAAGCACATCTTCGCAGCCCAGCTAAAACCCCTGATCACAGAGATATTAACGCTGAACTTGAAGAGATGTTGCGCGAGTTACAAACCAACATCAAGGTAATTGGTTGTGGCGGCGGCGGTTCGAACAGTACGCAAAGGATGGCGGACGAAGGAATAAAGGGAGCAGAACTGATTGCACTAAACACAGATGCTCAGCACCTCCTGCACATAAATGCCGACCGGAAGATACTCATTGGCAGGAAGAAGACAAGAGGTCTTGGAGCAGGCAGCCTCCCGCAGATCGGAGAGGATGCAGCTATTGAGAGTGTCGATGACATTGCCAGTGTGGTGCAGGGCAGTGACATGGTATTCATCACAGCCGGACTGGGAGGAGGAACCGGAACAGGTTCAGCCCCGGTTGTTGCAGAGGCGGCAAGGGACGCAGGCGCACTGACAATTGCCGTTGTAACACTGCCTTTCAGTGTTGAGGGACATGTCAGGCGCACTAATGCAGAAGCAGGTCTTGAAAGATTAAGAGACGTCGCTGATACTGTCATCGTCGTACCTAACGACAAACTGCTGGAAGTTGTTCCGAGATTGCCTTTGCAGGCAGCCTTCAAGGTTTCCGATGAAGTGCTGATGAGAGCCGTGAAAGGCATCACTGAACTGATCACAAAACCAGGCCTTGTCAACCTTGACTTTGCTGATGTCAGGACTGTGATGCAGAACGGTGGCGTTGCCATGATAGGTCTTGGCGAAGCAGAAGGGGAGGCAAAAGCAGTAGAATCCGTGCAGAAAGCACTCCGCAGTCCATTGTTGGATGTTGACATCTCAGGTGCTACATCGGCTCTTGTAAACGTCGTCGGCGGACCGGATATGACCATTGCCGAGGCAGAGAGCGTGGTACAGGAAGTATACAACAGGATAGATCCCGAAGCAAGGCTTATATGGGGTGCCCAGGTTGACAATTCCCTTGAGAACACTGTACGCACTATGATAGTTGTGACAGGAGTGAAGTCTCCACAGATATATGGCCACGGGGGAGCAAAGAACGTGACCAGAAGATATGGAATAGACTTTGTCAAATAATGGGTTCACCTGTTAAAGCACGTGATTGGACAGCACATAACTGCGCCGTCCAATCGAAAGGTATTTTATTATGTACGTTATTTAGATTCCGCCATAAACTTGTATTTGGCAGAGTATACAGAACAAGATTTTATAATATTATATAGTCGATTATCTATCCTTACTATCTCATCAAGCATAACCGGTTGTGAAGTATTTGGCAGAAGACTCGTTTGATATAAAAGAATTTAACAGTAATTTAGGCCAGACCCTGAAGTCTTACATCAGGGTGCTCAAGCTGACAAAGAAACCTTCCAGGGAAGAGTTCCTGACCATAGCGAAAGTTGCTGGATTGGGAATCCTTGCAATCGGGTTTGTTGGTTTCATAATATACGCGCTACTGGTAGAACTACCGAGAATGGTGTAAGCATGGCTGGAGATTCTGTGATATTTGTAGTTAAGACCACTGCAAACCAGGAGCGCTCAGTTGCAAACATGATCACCCAGGTAGCGCGCAAGGACCACCTGGATATAAGGGCCATAATCGCCCCTGACGAACTTAAAGGATACGTGCTTATTGAAGCTCCCGAGCCCGGTGTAGTGGAGCAGGCCATCCAGACCGTCCCCCATGCAAGGACCGTTGTAAAGGGCAGGTCAAGCATAGAGGAGATCTCACATTTCCTGACTCCCAAACCAACAGTTACAGGCATAACTGAAGGTGCAATCATTGAGATCACCTCCGGACCATTCAAAGGTGAGAGAGCTCGTGTCAAGAGAGTTGATGAGGGCCATGAGGAGATAACAGTTGAACTCTTCGATGCAGTCGTACCGATACCTATAACTATCCGTGGCGATACTGTAAGAGTCCTCAGGAAAGAAGAAGAAAATAATTCCTGATACAATTTATTTATAATCAAAATTTAATGGTGATGTTCAAATGGCAAATGTCGTTGAAGCACTGGTCCCAGGAGGCAAGGCAAACCCAGGACCACCACTTGGTCCGGCACTTGGTCCTCTCGGGATCAATGTAAAAGCCGTGATCGAAAAGATCAATGAGAAAACAAGAGATTACAACGGAATGCAAGTCCCCATCAAGGTAATAGTTGCTGCGGACAAGAGTTTCGAAATCGAAGTCGGTACACCCCCCACAGCTGCACTGATCCTGAAGGAACTTGGACTTGAAAAAGGTTCAGGTGCCTCCGGGAGCGTAATGGTGGGCGACCTGAAAATACCACAGGCTGCCAAGATAGCACGCATGAAAAAGGATGATGTATTAGCATATACCTTAAAAGCGGCTGTCAAGGAAGTCCTTGGAGCATGTGTACCAATGGGTGTTACCGCAGAAGGAATGCACGCCAAGGATTGTCAGAAAGCTATCGATGAAGGCAAGTTTGACGAAGTGCTGGCAGGCGAATCCTGGTAACCGGACTTAACACCAGATATAACCGATAGGTTTAAAACTGTTGTTTAAGTAAAAGGTGCCCGTCAGAGAGAGTTTCAGGCATATATCTGAAACTCTAAATAAGCCGTAGTAGACCGTAACGGTCCTGCCTGAACAGTTTGTTCAAACTACGGGAGGTAAAGAATGGCAGAGCAAAGTACAATAGAAGCTATTAACAGGTTATTTCAGGAGTCGCCGCAGCGTAAATTCGCTGAGAGCGTAGACCTGGCGATCAACCTGAAGAATCTTGACATGAGTCAGCCTAAAAACCGTGTCGACGAGGAAATCATATTACCGCATGGTTTAGGTAAAGACCTCAAGATCGCTGTTTTTGCAAAAGGAGAAGTAGGTCTCCAGGCAAAGGAAGCAGGCGTCAAGTATGTGTTCACGGATACAGACATCGCCGAGCTTGGAGCAGACAAGTCACGCGCAAGAACAATTGCCAATGAATGTGACTTCTTCATTGCTGAAGTTCAGTATATGGCCCAGATCGGTAAGAACCTGGGTGCGATCCTTGGTCCCAGAGGAAAGATGCCAATACCCTTGCCGCCTGGCAAGAATGTTGGAGATGTCGTAAGCAATGCAAAGAACTCTATCAGAATCAGGTCCAAAGACAGGCTTACATTCCACGTTTCTATCGGACGGCAGGATATGGATGTCAAGAAGCTGGCAGAGAACATAGAAACGGTTCTGAGCAGAGTGGAGCAATCTCTTGAAAAAGGGAAGCATAACATAAGGTCAATTTATGTTACAACGACCATGGGCAAATCCGTGAAGGTGGTATAAATGGAAGACATTCACCACGCAGAGCATGTTCCTCAATGGAAGAAACAGGAAGTTGAGGAGATCAAGGAACTTGTTAAGAAGTATCCCCTGTTCGGAGTAGTGGGCGTCGCCGGAATCCCCGCCAAGCAACTTCAAAAAATGAGAAGGAACCTCCAAGGTACCGCTGTTTTGAAGGTTGCAAGGAACACACTTATAAAAAGGGCATTTGACGAGTCTAGTGAAGACATCCAGAAGATGGAGGGTTACATTGACACACAGACAGCCCTGATATTCACCGAACAAAACCCGTTCAGACTATACAAAGTGCTTGAACAGAGCAAAAGTCCCTCACCTATAAAGGGAGGTACTATTGCACCGAAGGATATAATTGTTCAGGCAGGTCCGACAGGTTTCCCACCAGGCCCCATACTCGGAGAAATGCAGGCCGTAGGAATACCGGCAGCCATAGATGCCGGGAAAGTGGTTGTAAGGGAAACTAAGACGGTTGCAAAGGAAGGAGAGGTTGTCTCACAGAAACTGGCAGCCATGCTCACAAGGCTTGAGGTCTACCCCATGATAGTGGGCCTTGATCTGAGAGCAGTCCTTGAAGCAGGTTCGATCTTTACACCGGATGTCCTGGCAATCGATGAGACAAAGTTCTTGTCAGATGTCATGCTGGCAACCCGGCAGGCACTTAACTTATCAGTCAGTGCAGCATACCCGACAGCAGACAATATCCGCACTATCATCGCAAAGGCTACAACAGAATCACGCAACCTCGGTATCTACGCAGTTGTGCTCGAGCCGGACATCATGGATGCCCTGCTTGGAAAAGCATACTCACAGATGCTTGCAATTGCATCTGCAGCATCAGATGTTAATGAGGAAGCAATTGACGATGATCTAAAAGAGACCCTTGGAGCAAGGGCCACATCAGCAGCGGTCGCAACCGAAGCAACTGAGACAGTTGAAGAGAAGGAAGAAGAGGAAGAGAACAGCGAAGAAGAAGGAATGGCTGGCCTCGGAGCACTCTTTGGATGAACAAGACGGACATAATTACAACATTTACATTAACAAACAAAAGGTGATTTCACATGGAATACATATACGCAGCACTTTTATTGCACAAAGCAGGTAAAGAGATTTCAGAAGCAACAGTTACTGCCGTACTTCAGGCAGCAGGTGTAGAGGTCAACGATGCACGCGCAAAGGCACTCATCGCAGCTCTTGAAGGCGTAGACATCGAGGAAGCAATGGCAACTGCAGCAGTCGCAGCACCAGCAGCCGCAGCAGCACCAGCAGCAGCAGCAGCAGCAGCACCAGCAGCAGCAACCAAGAGCGAAGAAGAAGACAAGGAAGAAGCAGAAGAGAGCGGAATGGCCGGTCTCGGTGCACTTTTTGGGTAAACAAATATCAAAAATGCTCGCCTTGTGCGAGCAAATCTCTTTTTTTAAATAGCGTTTTTTGAATATCCGACACTTCACATTGTGTTTTGAAGTAAGTGTCCTTTGCCATAACAAATCTATTCCTCATAAATATAGGAACAATAATTGTTCCAGCCTTCATATTATGCCGAGCATAGAGAAGTAACATGTCAGCTTTTCATGATTGATCCATTTACCCCTTTAAGGCCGTTTAAAGAACATTATTCCAAAGAGTATGATAGCACTGGTGAATCCGATTATCCCAAGTGCAGGCAGATACCCGGTTCCGCAGACTGACAGGTAGGCTGAGGACACAAGGATAGCCAGCAGGAAGACATATTTAAAAATGGTATCTATTGTCCTGTATCTCTTGATTTCACTGCTCTTCTTCTCCAGCTTCTCGATCCTGTAGCCTCTTATAGTCTCGATGACATCGTTAACGCCCTGCGGGAGGTTCTTGATTATGTCAAGATATCTGTCTCCTTCCAGTTGCAGGTATTCAGCCGCCTCGAAGGGAG
This sequence comes from Methanolobus psychrophilus R15, assembly GCA_000306725.1. GTDB lineage: Archaea > Halobacteriota > Methanosarcinia > Methanosarcinales > Methanosarcinaceae > Methanolobus > Methanolobus psychrophilus. Next base: position 1,483,331 of record CP003083.1, read on the forward strand.
AATATCGCTTTATAAAAACCTGCATTATAACAGGCTTGGCATCTTCCAGCAAATTGAACTTCGGATCAAGTTCCAGACAATTAGCTTCGATGAGTATCAAAGCCCTCTCAAGGGTCGAGAACTCACTGGGAAGAGAAAGGTTATACTTAAGCCCCAAAGTAGCATAGTTGTCACTCTGCCTTTCGCCAACGGAGTAATTCTGTTTGGAGATAATATCATCAAGGTCTATCTTGAAACGACGGACATCAATGTCTTCTTTGTTTATCCCGGATATTTTCAGAAAAGCCTCAAAGACTATGTCTACTTTCTTTTTGTATATCCCATAAAAAAGGTTGAGCATATTGCGGCGCAACTCATCGTCAATAGCGCCTACTGCTCCAAAATCAATGTAGGCTATTCCATCTTTCTGGATGAGTATGTTAGAACTATGCGGGTCTGCATGATAGAAACCGTCAATATAGACCTGTTTAAGATAACTGGTACTGATGAGCTTTGCATACCATTTCTTCTTCTCTTCCGGGATCTGTGAAAGCTTCCTGATGGGTATGCCTTCCATGTAATCCATGATCAGGACATTCTCATTGGAGAAGTCATCATAGACTCCCGGTACATGTATCTCCTCTACGCCCTCAAAGTTGTTCCTGAAACGCTTAAGATTCCTTGCTTCGTTCCTCAGGTCCAGTTCCCTGTTAAAGACATCCTTGAACTCGAAAAGGAAGGCATCCATGTCAAAATTACTACCCAGGCCAAGCGCTCTAACTATGACGGGCTTCAAGTCGTCCAGTATGGCAAGGTCCTGATTGATAATATTGATAAGATTGGGCTTTGTTATTTTTACAGCAACTTTCTTGCCATCATATACAGCTTCATATACCTGTGCTATTGAAGCGCAGGCAATGGGAGCAGTATTGAACTCATCGAATATCGTAAGTATGTCAAAATCATCCTTTCCCGGAGTATCCGCATCCAATGGCTTACAACTAAGTCCGTTGAAGGCGACCTTCATGAACTCGAAATCAACCCTTTTTACATTGTCCTGAAGATGAGACAACTCCTCCACATATATGGCAGGGACAATGTCCGGCCTTTTACTCAGCATCTGTCCGAGCTTGACAAATGTGGGCCCAAGTTCCTCAAGTGCCATTCTCAGGTTTTCAGCATTCTTCCTGATCCTAATATCTGCAACGCATAGATTGCGTTTATTTGAAACATAATAATTGTTGACTTCGGTGTAGAGAATGCTGAAAAGGCCATACTTGTAGAATACCCTGGAAATAGTAATGTACCTGCGGAGTTTTTTGAACATTATTTTATTATTTGTCCTGTAACTAGATATATTTTCGTGCTACCTAATCCGCCTTTTTCTGACGATGATGGTTGTAGGATTGCATTAAATTAGATATTTCTTTATGAGTATGCTCATGAATATGCAGGTGAACATGTCCTTCCCTGCCCTCTATGGTTTTTGTCAGCACCTCAACAGCTTCATCAAAAGATAAGGGAAGATCATCCGAAGAATAACCAAAACAATTCAATACCTTGAACAGTTTGAAAACATCAGGTGCCTCCAGGTTGTTCGTCTTTAGAAGCTCCCAGTCAGAGAATATTTCCCTCGGAGACCCTTCGGCAACAATCCTGCGATTGAGTACATAGACCCGGTCGGCAAGCTCAGGAAGCGCATTGACATCATGCATTGCAATTATCGTAGTTATACCGTCACGCTTGTTCAGATCGTTAATAAGACTTATAAAATCTGCACGGCTTCTAGGATCCAGATTCGCAGTGGGCTCATCAAGCACAAGCACTTTTGGTTCCATTGAAAGTACTGATGCAAGAGCAACTCTTTTTTTCTGCCCGTAACTAAGGTTATGGGGAACTCTTTCTTCAAACCCCTCAAGACCTACTTTTGAAAGAGCCGCATGCACGCGCCTTTTAACTTCCTTTTCATCAAGTCCCATATTTATCGGACCAAAAGCAACATCATCGAATACATTTGGCATGAAAAGCTGGTCATCAGGATCCTGGAACACAACACCCACCTGACGGATCTTCTCTTCAATTCGCATGTCAGAGATAGATCTGCCGAAAACTGAGACATTACCAGTAGGATTTTTGATCGTGCCGTTCAGATGAAGGAAAAATGTGGTCTTTCCAGCGCCGTTAGGACCGACTATCACCACTTTCTCACCTTCGATGATCGTGAGATCCACATCCTCAAGAGCTGCTGTCCCATCAGAATATGAATAGCTCAGACCCTTGACCTTAATTGCTTCTACCATAATGATACCAACTGATAAGCATGCACAAAGATAGCAATCCCCACCATACATGTGCTTAATACATAATCCTTTGTGCTCATTCTGAGATTTATCAGAGTCATTGGTTTACCTGTATATCCCTTGGAAACCATAGCCTGATATACCCTGTTTGTACGGTCATAGCTTTTAATTATCAGCATACCCAGAAGATTACCAAATATGGAAAGACCGTGGTAATTAGCCTTTAAGGTAAATCCCTTGCATTCCATTGACTCCCACATCCTGCTGAATTCATCCATTATGACGAAAATGTACCTGTATGTGAACATGAGCATCTGCACAAGTATGCCTGGAACCCTGAGGGCATATAATGCTTTTATGGTTAGATCAAATCTTGTAGTTGCCAGCATGGTAATAGCGAGTGTAACTGCAGCAAGGGCCCTGATTATTATAAGGGAAGCATATGCCAGGCCTTCCATTGAAACCGAAACCCCGGCTATGTTTATGAGTTCCGTGCCTTCAACCGTAAGAGGCATGATCAGCAACAAAGGGAAAAGGAAAAAGAAAACCATACGTATTCTCTTCAGGGCAAAACCAAGTGGTAACCCGGATATAATTAATATGAACAGTGAGAACAAGAACCCTAATAAAGCAATCCTGATATCGCTTACAAAAACAAAAGAGAAAATAAGCAAGGTGAAAGATACTACCTTGGCACGGGGATCGAAGTGATGTATTGGCGAATCCATTGATGCGAATTCATCTATCTCCGGATATTCCATTAAACGCCACCTTCAATTTCAAATATAAGTGTTAACTTATTCACTTTTAGATTTCCTTGATGACAAGTACAGTGCTATACCTGCAATTCCAAGAATATACCCAAAGCCCGCACCAATTCTTGTAGCCAGTGGCAATTCAGCTTCTTCCGGCCCACTAACCGCATCACCTGTGAGACTAAAAGTCTTTTCGCTCTTGTGGCCACTTTCAGAAACAACTACCCTGTATTCAGACACACCTAGTTTGGGTGTAAAGTAATACATCCCATCCGAATCGGCCGTGTCCTCAATATACAGTTCCTCTACACCATTCTTGATAGTATAGATAATGACATCTGCATTGGCCATAGGGTCCCCGCCACCAAACCAGGCCTTAACCTCAACTTCCGTAATCCGTTCCTGAACATAGACCCTGTGTGCAGAAACTGCAGGCGTCAAAAGTGCCAGGGCCACACTTACCAAAACTAAGATCCTGATAATCTTTAAAGAATCCATTATCTCATATCCCCCTTTTCCAGTGGTAACAACTCAGGTCTCACTTTCAAGAGGAAAGTAACAACCGAACCTGTTATGACCCCTTCAATGACCATTACTGGAATATGGGCCACTATCACCACATAAGCTATCTCCCTGAACTCTTCTCCAGTACTTATCAACATCAAGGCCAGAAGGATACCTGATAAGAATATCCCCAGTGATCCACACAGGGCACCTAACAATGAAGGGTTGATACCTTTCCTATATCCGAACCTGAAAGTCGCATATGCAAGAAGGGCCGGCACACCCATCATTACATTATTGATACCAACGGTCGTGATGCCACCGTGCTGGAAAAGGAATGCCTGCAAAGTGAGGCCAACAAGCATTGCAGGAAATGCCATGATGCCAAGTACAACACCAAGGAGTCCGTTTAACAGAAGATGTACACTTGTCGGACCAATGGAAACATGAACCAAGGAAGCGACAAAAAAAGAACCTGTCATGATGGAGATCTTTGGAATCTCTTCAGCCATGTTGTGCTTGCATTTGCAACTCCAGAGAATCACAGCATTCAAAGCTAGCGATATTGCCCAGCCGGCAACAATGACCGAAAAAGACAACACACCGTCTGAAATATGCATAATTTTAGCCTCAGAGTTAAGATAAGTTATGAATTGCTTTTACATTAATGTGATTTCGACCAGAGAATGAATAGCAATATATAAAAAACAATTGATAGGGTGGATAGATGGTCACCCTATCAGTCAAATTTATTCTTTCCTCGTTATCTTATAGAGAGCACCAAGAATACCTGCAAGGGCAATTGTTGCTGCAAATCCGGGAGCACTTGCGGTCTTGCCTGAAGAGGTAGCTTGTGTTTCCCCTGCTGCCTTTGAAGGGAAAGACTCTATTATCGGGACGATGAATACGCCCCTTATCGGCTGACCCTGTTCAGGCTCCATGGTTGCTCCAACGAACCAGATTCCAGGCTCGTCGAGAGTATAAAGGAACTCACCATTATCATTTGTCTTGGCAAGTCTGGTGAATACCATCGGTGCATCATAGGGGAACATCTCTTCAGCTGCTTCCACTATCTCAATACCATCCTCCAGGGTATTATATATCTCTATTTCAACATTAGCGCCAGCAAGAGCCTCACCATTGTAGAGTACTTTCCCGGCAAAGACAAATCCTTCCTCCATTCCATAGGGTCTCATGTAAGGAATGATCTCGGTTTCCTGGCCAACCTCAGTATCCCAGCCAACCCACATTTCCTCGCCAGAGTGAATAACGGCTTTGGTGAAGTCTACCATATCCTCGTCAACATCCTCATATTTTACAGAGATAACTGAATCTCCCATCTGATCTACGGTAAAAGAGGTCTTATATGCAACAAAGGTACCCATGTTCCCGTCTTCATCCATTCCGTCAACGGTTATTTCTTCAACTGTGAGTTGCTCAACCGTACCATCTGGTTTTGTAACTGTTACTTCAGGAACAGTAGACATATCAAAAAGGATATGTTCGTAAGGGTGACCCCACATAATGTAAATGTCTTTTGTGTCTCCAAGTTCTGCAATGTAGTCTATCGGAGCTACATCCCAGATAGTATCTTCGCTATCACTGGGGAAAACCATAGTGAAATGTGCAGCTGCAATACCTGATGAACAAAGAATGATCCCTGCTAAGAATAAACTTAAGATAATTCGTCTCAAATTGAACCTCCAATTGGTTTAGTAATTGAAGATGGTAGATAACACTAAATAAATACTTGTTGCTACTAAGAGCGGCTATTAATAAAGGTTATAATAACAAATGCTATGATTAAGAATATTAATGGCAACTCATATAGAAGTGATTCAGAAAGGATCTTTACTTGACGCAAGGTTTCAATAAGAAAGAAACACTATCCTAGATTGTTGTCATGACAAAATATTCACCAATAACTGCTGCAAAAGCCCTCTGGCAAATGCGGATCAAAAAAAGACCTTTTGTACTCTCCCATGCAGTTAATTCTTCATGCAACATGAGATGCAAATTCTGCGAGTACTGGAAGGAGAGCGGACCCCAGATGGAGCTGCAAGAGGTTTTCGGGCTACTGGACGAGGCAAGAGATTTTGGCATACAGGTCTACAATGCATGGACCGTTGAGCCGCTGCTGAGAACTGACCTTGCGCAGATATTCGAGCATGCCAAAAATCTCGGAATGACGACATCCATGATAACCAATGGCCTTCTGCTGGAGAAGAGAGCCGGGGAACTTGTTCACCTAGACTATCTCTCAGTGTCAGTCGACGGTACATCCAGCTATAAAGAGATAAGAGGAGTCGATTTTGAGAGGATACTGCCCGGCATCATCAGGGCCCGTGAAGTAATGGGCAAGCCCTTGCTGTTGAACTGCGTCATCAGCGGAAAGAATCTTGATGATATCGAGGAACTCATTCTCTTTGCAAAGAACCTCGACCTGAAGATATCCTTTGAACCCATGTACGAGTTTGGCAGCATTGCCTCAGATACATGGAAAGAGCTTGGCATAAGAGATATGGAAAAATATCGCAGTACTGTTAACAGGATCATCGAAATGAAGAAAAAAGGTTACCCTGTGATCAATTCCCTGACATACCTTGGAATGATAAGGGATCTGAGAACTGACTATACATGCCATGCCAATGACCTGATACTGTGTGTTGCATCAGACGGGAGCATTGAGAACTGCAGGGTACACAGGGAGCCGGTAGGAAACATCAGGGATGGCATTGAAAATGTATGGGAAAGGACACGTAAAGAAAGAAAGGAAAACGCGGCAAAATGTGAAAAATGTCTGTTCTTCGGATATGTGGAAAACAGCATGCTCTATGATTTCAATCTTGAGGTCATGAGACACTATGACTGGATGTGAGCTGAAGTCCATATATCTAAGACTAATTTTATATAATTTATGTTATAATATATGAGATATCTAAGACAGGTTGATTTCCATGATATCTCCAAAAACCCGCAGGGTCCTTCTTCTAACTATAATATCCTTTCTGCTGGCATTGCCGGCATTGGTAGCAAGTGCGAGCGCAGAAACTGTTGTACGCATATCCCCCGAAGTGACGCACGTCAGTGAGAACGGGAACTTCTCCCTGGAAGTGTTCATTGAGCCTGATGCTGTGGTTTCAGGTGCTGAGTTCGTGTTGACATACGACCCTTCACTTGTGAAAATAATTCGTGTTTCTGAAGGCGTTTTCCTTAATCAGGAAGAAGAACAAACCATGTTCTCACCCGGCAGTGACAATACCAACGGTACACTAAGCGGAGTGTACGTACTGGTGCTGGGAAGAGGAAGGCACTTGATGCAGGTACTTTCGCAAACATAGAGTTCATCGCCACAGGAAAGGAAGGTATTGCCCATATTGAACTCAGGGATGTTACAATCACTAACTCCACTGGTACAAAATTACCGGTGGTAATTAAGAGCGGCAGAGTGCTTGTAGGCGATGTACGGGACACCAGCCCACCATCGAACACAGACCAGACAAAGAAAGCAGGCTACCGACAATCGGCGCTGATTATTTTTGCACTGGCAGGCATGTTCCTGGCAGCAAAGAAGAAATTGTAAGATAACGGGGTGCCAGGTACCCTTGTCACTTATTTTCTGTGATCTGAATATTTACTCGGTCCCCATTGCGCAGGCCCAGTATTTCTGCAGCACTTCCCTGGTTCACTGCAATCTCGAAAAACTCATGGCTTCCTATGATACAAAGTATGTCGCCAACCTGCACTTGCCCGTAGGTTTGAAGGAATGGGACACAATGACCTTCAATCTCCAGGACCGTTCCGGGCAGGATTTTCCGGTGAACGAGATTATGAGGGATATTAGTTATCACATTTCCAAAGTCGTCAATATAGTTAACTTCAGCCAGTATACAATTATCCCGGATTACTGCATCCGAAATATCAAGACCGATATAATCATCGATCTTTCCGCCAACTTCTCCGACATCCATACCCTTTGCGATAAAAGCCCCTACGCGTGCGAAGATATCCCTGCCATGAAAGGTTGATGAGACAGTGTTTAGAAGATCCTTATTGGTAATTTCGTAGACCTCAGGATCACCCAGCTTCCCTGCTGCAGGCACCATGAGTCCATTGTCGGGACCTACGAAGTACTGTCCTCCCGAAACTATCACTATCGCTTTTCTGGAGGTGCCCACTCCGGGGTCAACAACAGCTATATGGACCGTCCCTTCCGGAAAATATTTTACCACACTGTAGACGGCAAAGGCGCCTGCGCGTATATCCGCATGCGGGACCAAGTGTGTGATATCCACAATATCCATACCGGGACAGATACCAAGTATCACAGCTTTGAGAGAAGCAGGATAGAGGGTACCGAAATCAGTTGTAAGGGTCACGATTGCCATAATAGCTGGATTTGCGCAGTACTATAAAATTTGTATGATACGCAAAGAGATACTCTGGAAAAAGAAAAAGAGTGAGAAAACAAAGTAATGCCCTCTGGGCATTACTTTAAGAGGTTGTAGCTCTTGTTGACTATCTTGAGTGCGCAGAAGTCACCGCACATTGTACATGCGTCTTCGTCACCAGGTGCTCTGCTGTCTCTGATGCTTCTTGCGAGTACAGGGTCGAGTGCGAGTTTGTACTGTGCTTCCCAGTCAAGTTTTGCGCGTGCTCTGCCCATTGCGAGGTCAACATTGCGGGCTGTTTCCGGGTACTTGACCATGTCACCAACGTGAGCAGCGATCTTTGATGTCCTGACACCCTCAACTACATCCTGAAGGTTTGGAAGTGCAAGGTGTTCTGCTGGTGTTACATAACAGAGGAAGTCACAGCCTGCTGCTGCGGAAGCTGACGCACCGATTGCTGTTACGATGTGGTCGCGGCCTGCACCGATGTCTGATACGAGTGGACCGAGCATGTAGAATGGTTTTCCATCACTCATTGCTTTCATAAGTTTGACGTTCATCTCTACCTGGTCAAGTGGTACGTGACCCGGTCCTTCTACGATTACCTGAAGGTCGTATTTGTCGTGTGCTTTCTGTGCGCATTCGGAGTTGATGATGAGCTCCTGCACCTGTGCTCTGTCGGTTGCATCGGCAACTGCACCTGCACGCATTCCGTTACCTGTTGAAAGGGTGACTTCGTGCTCTTTAAGGATCTCACAGAGATAATCAAAATGTTCGAAAAGTGGGTTTTCCTTCTCGTTGTGGAGCATCCAGGTGCTCATAAATGCACCTCCACGGGAACAGAGACCACCGAATCTGCCGTGTGCCTTCAGCCTGTCAAGGACAATATTGTTGATACCGGTGTGGATTGCCATGAAGTTCGTGCCGAGCTTAGCCTGTTCCTCGGTTGCATACCATAGATCGTCCTCTGTCATGTGGACAATGGAACCGTCCCTCTTTGCTGCGGTAATGAATGCCTGGTAAAGTGGTACTGAACCTACTGAAAGGGAAATTGCGTCACACACCTTCTTCCTGATACCAAGGAAGTCTCCACCGGTACCGAGTTCCATAAGTGTGTCTGCGCCTGCTGCCTCTGCTGCCTTTGCCTTTGCGATTTCCATCTCTTCATCAACGATATCTGATGATGCACCTATGGATGCATTGACCTTGGTCCTGAGTCCTTCACCGATACCACAGAGTTTGACGTTCCTGTATGGTGACATGGGGATAACGATTCTGCCTGAAGCGATACCGCGCCTTATGAACTCAGGGTCTTTGCCTTCATCCTTGGCTACGATCTTCATCTCTTCTGTAATTATACCATTCTTTGCATCTGTTACTATTGTCATGATCTGTTCCTCGGTATTTGATGTACCCTACAAGAATCATATCGTATATAACACTTTTTAAAAAATTTACTTTAATGAAAATCAACTTAACTTTATTTGCTATCTGTAACATACAAAAGTACAACATATACACAGAATATTTTACAGAAAAAAAGATGAGAGAGATTGCAAAATGGATGAAATGTGACTTTTGTTAAACCTAAATTGAATTGATGTTAAATTAAGTTGTGTTGTTTTATATATAGATAGAATTTTGCAGGAGATGATGATTAAAACCTTGCTATAATAATAAAGAACATAATAATAAAGAAAATGAGATGCATAAACAAAAAAAAATAACAGGTTGGGCAAACTCAGATCCAGCCTGATATTATCTCTTTTTGTCTTCAAGAGACCTTAAGTCCTCTGATAATTTGCGGAGCATGCGCAGGTTCTCCCGGTGAAGGGATACCGTAAGATCGCTCAGCATTCCAAAAAAGAACATCTGGAAACCTGCAAGAAGAAGAATGGCGGTAAGAATTGTAAGAGGTATGCGGGTAACACCCTGCACCCATTGAAAGACGACGAACAGGCCCGTAATAAAACCAGCCAGCATAAAAGCCACGCCTATGATACCGAAGTAGAACATAGGATTATGCAGTCTGGCCATCTTGTAGATAGTCCTGGCTATTCGCGCACCATCTTTCACCGGATGGAGTTTGGTATCAGCTTTATAATGCCTTTTCAGGTAGGAGATCGGGACGACCTTTATCCTGTGATCCTTCTTGATACTGTCAATGGTCATCTCGGACTCTATTTCAAAGCCCTTCTCCCTCAGTTCAAAAGACTTCACAGCTTTATGGGTATAACCCCTGTAACCGGTCAGAATATCATCAAGCCATTCCCCGTATGCAAAGCCGAATAGCTTGTTAAGCATCCGGTTACCAAAGTGATTAAGCTTTGTAAAAGCTCCTGCTTCGTAATCTGCAAACCTGTTTCCCATGACATGGTCTGCACTGCCGTCCAGGAGAGGTTTCATAATTGCATGCACGTCGCTTGCAAGATATGTGCCGTCGCCGTCTATCATTACAATATATTTGCTTTCGATAAGGATAAATGCTTCCTGGATAGCCTGGCCCTTGCCCTTACCACTCTGGACAATCACACGGGCACCCTCAGCCTCCGCTATGCTTCGTGTAGCATCAGTGCTGTTACCGTCAATTACAAGGATATTGTCGAAGCCCTCGGACCTGAAATCCTGTATCAGCTGTCCGATAGTGGCTTCCTCGTTAAGTGTGGGTATCAGAACACACACTTCTTCGTTGGGCAATGAACTCACACTTGTCCGATTAGAGGAGGCCCATACTGTCAAGCTGCTGCCTTACGACCTCAACACCCTGCTCACAATTCTCAGGGGATTTGCCGCCGGTGACAACCAGTTTACCTGAGCTGAAAATGAGCACTACTACCTTAGGATCCTCAATGCGGTAGACAAGCCCCGGGAACTGCTCTGGCTCATATTCGATGTTCTCAAGACCAAGCCCTATTGCAATCGCATTCAGGTTCAGGACAGCCTGCAGATCTGCGGAGGCAACTATATTCTGGACGGTGATCTCTGGTTTTTCGATAGTCTTGATGCCTATTCCATTGAGCTTTTTGGCCATGTTGCCTATGACCGTGTGGACATCAGCTACATTTTTTGCGCCGGTGCATACCACTTTCCCAGATGTGAACACCAAGAATGCAGCCTTTGGATCAGAAACCCTGTAAACGAGGCCGGGAAACTTTTGTTTGTTATACTCTGCACCCTCGAATTCAGCCTCTATCTTAGTGAGATCGAATTCTTCTGCAAGCTTTGTAGACGCTACTACATTCTCAATCTTGATATTATAATCTGACATGGTATATCCTCGTATTTAAAGCGAAGTTATATTCAGCAATTGGATATATAAACTTATACCCTCTTGCTTATATATCTTTTTAAAGAAATGCATTTGGCATTTGTCCAGGCCCACCCACGCATACAACAGGCAATATCCTATATAAAGTAGTCATCCTTGAATTTTTTTAAGGCCTGTAAGGATTGCATCATACTTGCTGCACACCCGTTCGATAAGGCTTCCATCCAGGTTCCTGTGGGTGGGAACAAGTATGTCAGCCCCTTCGCTCACATTCACGCCCCCGGCCGAAAGACCATAGTCAGGAGCTATAATTACGCCTTCTGCAGATACTCCAAGCCGCAAATCCTTCACGATACGGGCTACCATCTCTGTTGCCGGTTTGACCTTCTTACTGAAAACAAGAGCCTTTGAAACATATCTTTCTTCCAGGTCCTCAATAAACTCGGTGCTCTCTTTCACCTTCTCAGGGTCGGAAATATTCTCCAGCGCCTTCATAGCTTCGATAAGGTCGTCAAATGTTGTAGATCCGACTTCGATTATCTCACCGTCATAGTACTTGCTGACACGCTCCCTGTATCCCCTGGAGATTACAAGCTTATAGATATCAGCAAGATCTTCCAGTTCTTCCTCCGTCGGATCATATGCATTGATAACCCTGTAATCCCGGATGCCGCACATCCCCATAAGGGATTCATACATTGGTGTCACTCCCACGAACCTGCGTCCAAGCCATTTGTTAAGGCCACTCTGCCCGCTCTGCTGCCTGGAAAGTTCGACTATCTTCTGCTTGATAGCCTCAGGATCATTGGACTGCAGCCCAAAGTAATCCGCAAAAAGAGGAGTTGTTCGGAGCAGCTTGGTCCTGCCATGAGGGACAGCCTCGACAAGCCCCCTTTCCTTGAGCTCACGTATGTGATCATAAGCAGAGTTACCTCTCTGGTCGATCAGATCTGACTGGACCAGCGGCTGATGATATGCAATCATTGAAAGGGTTCGCAGCATCGGAGCGCTCAGTTCTTTGGGAGCGAATGGACGTACGATCTCCGCATAAGCTGGCTTCACCTGCATTACATAGCGCTCTCCCAGATCAAGTATCTCAATGCCGCTCTCACGCCCTGTGTAATCAGCAATGAGACCCTTGACAACAGTGATCACCTGTTTCTTGGGCTTGTTTAGCAGCCTTGCCAGTGTCAATGCATCGATTGCTGAACCCGCGGCAAAAAGAGCCGCTTCAATTGCTTCCCTGTCATTCATATTTTGTCGTGCACCTCTTCAGACCGCCTTAACGGCACCATCAAACGGATACACATAAAGCTCGCCAAAAAGCTCTTTCTGGGCCAGCCATATTTTCTTTTCAGTTGCCAGGAAAAGCAGGGACACATATGTCATTATATTCTCGGACCTGTCCTCACCCAGAAGGTCTGAGAACTTTATGAAGTCCTGCTGCTGAAGATCTTGCCTGAGCTTCTCCCCAAGGCTTTTTACACGCCCCAGGATATCTTCTTCATGAGCAATGCCAAGAACTTCATCAGTAGTGACAGCAGACCTTTCCTCCAGCCTGCGGCGGACGTTGCGGTCCTTCCTGCGCGTCTCCACTTTTTCTGCCTTCTGCAGCTCAAGTATAAGTTCATGCAAAGTGACAGGTCGCGTGGCCTGGCGGCGGATGGGGAGCTTTGGCATAGGATACTCTTCCACATCATAGAAGTCCAGGTCATCTTCAAATGAATCAAAACCAGCATCTTCTTCATCTTCCTGGACGATTCCCGTGGATTTCATTCTCAGGAGGATGGAAGCATACAGCAGAGTCCTGCCTGATATGCGCAGGTCCATCATCTGCATATGCTCTATACGATCAAGGAAGATATCAGTAACACTTACGATATCAATGTCCCATGGATTGATGTCCCCGTCCTTTGCAAGATTCAGCAGTATCTCAACCGGCTCACTGAGTACATCCTCTGAAAACTCTATCCGGGAAATATCAACACCCAGTGCCCTGAGAGTTTCCATGAATTGAGGGTCTATAAATCCATGCAACGGAGACTCTACCGAAGGGATGGCCTCCACAGTCAATCCAATATCCATATCCCCGATGAGCTCGTTCATCGTAACTTCACACCTGTAATGCTTGTAATATTGTTTTCCTGCATAGCTACCCCGATGGTTCTTTCAGCAGCCTCTATCATGGGTTTTCTCAGGGAGACCACGATGAACTGAGCATTCCTTACAGCTGTTTTCACACGCTGGGCAACTTTTCCTGCATTGGAACCGTCAAGGAACATATCGATCTCGTCAAATGCATAAAAAGGAGCAGGCCGATACTGCTGGATAGCAAATATGAATGCCAGGGCTGTAAGGCTCTTCTCCCCTCCCGACATCGCTTCCAGGCGCTGCAGGGTCTTCTCTCTTGGTTGTGCCTTAAGGGTGAGCCCACCCGAAAACGGCTCATCGAAATTATCAAGGACCAATTCGCCAATCCCATCGGAAAGTTCGTTGAATATCTCCCTGAAAGGCTCGTTTATTCCATGGAAAGTGGCCATGAAAGTTTCTTTTTTAAGCTCCTCGTACTGCTGGATCCTTTCAAGTATCTGCTCCCTTTCCCTTGAAAGAGTGTCCCGCCTTGTGATAAGTTCATTTATTCTCAGTTCTACTTCAGTATACTCGTCGATGGCACGCATGTTGACAGGTTCAAGTCTTTCCATAGCCTTTTCGATCGAAGCTATCCTTGTGCGCACGGTCTCATAATTGGGGACTTCAGCACTGTCATCTATGCCACGTCTCTGGAGCTCTTCTATCAGCTCGCATACCTGCTCTTCCAGGGCCACTTTTGTGGCATCAAGCGCCATCTTGTGCCGCTGGGCCTCTTCATGCTTTGACCTTGTTGCATCGAACTGCTTCCTGGCAGCAACATGCTCTTCGTGAAGAGAAGCGCGCTGCTGCTGCATTTCTTTCAGCTGCTCTGCAAGTTCTTCTTCACGCTGTTTTTTCTCCAAGAGGGACTGCTCAAGTCCTTCTATCTGTACTTTAAGCTCTTTGACACGCTGTTTATGGGAGGATTTCTTCTCCTCCATGGTCCTGATAAGCTCCCTGTTCTCCTCCATCTTTGAGTTGGAGTAATCCCGGTCAAGTTTCAGGGCATTTATATCAGATTCAATATCACGCACCCTGTTATCAAGGCGCCTGAGTTCTTCATCCAGCTGTTCAGCCTGCCGGTTGAGTTCAGGGATCTGGGAGCCTGCAAGTTTTTCATCAAGCACGGAGATATCCCTTTCAAGGGATTCCACAAACAAGCTTCTCTCTTCCTTGCGGGAAACAACGCTTTCCATCTCATCCCGGAGTAGCCTGCGGGACTCTTCAATGTCTGCAAGCTCGGCATTCTTTGACTCGATAAGCTGGGTAAGTCGCTCACCCCTACCGGAAATCTCCTCAAGGTGCATCTCCTTCTTTGATATTTCCTTGTCATACTCATGGATCTCGCGGTTGACCTGGGCTATATGACCCTCTATCTGGTCGAGCTTCTTGATAGAAGTGCTACGCCTTGAGTCGAACTCGGTTATCTTTTCGGCGAGCTTGACAAGTTTATCCTTTTCGGAGGCTGCAAATGAAAGACCCGAACGCTGCTGCTTCGAACCTCCCACCATAGCACCGCTCTTCTCGACCATATCACCCTCAAGGGTCACCATCCTCAGGCCGCTCACCATCCTCAGGCCGCCCCTAGGGGGGCGGGCGTTGGTCATGGTGTCAACTATAAGAGTATCCCTGAAAACGTACCAGAAAGCGGACTCGAACCTGGAATCAAAATCAATGAGATCTATAGCATACCCGACAACCCCCTGCCGGTCAGACAGGTCCTTATAAGGTCTGCGCGGCTCCATTTTGTTCAATGGCAAGAATGTTGCCCTGCCACCCTGCCTCTGCTTAAGATAATCAATGGCTCTTGCCGCATCTTCGTCATTCTCTACAACCACGGACTGCATCTTTCCGCCTGCAGCTATCTCAAGAGCTGTGGAATATTTATGGTCCACACTCCCAAGCTCTGCAATTGTGCCATATATCCCAGGAAGTCCATGGTGCTTCTTTTCGTTCATCACCATCTCGACAGCCTTGGAATAATTGCTGTGATCCTCGGCACCCCTGACACGCACCTCAATTCGGGCGTAATCCTTCTCATAGTTACGCAGCTCAGCCTCAAGATCTTTTATGACGCTCTGTATCTGGGAGCGGTTACGTTCAAGGTCATCAATATCCTTGGTGAGAGAGTCTATCTTCTCATTCAGCTTCTCAATGTCATATTTTACTGAAAGCGTGTCACTTTCAGAGGATTGGGATTTTGACTGCGCATCCTCTATCTCGCTTTCGATATCTCGCACTTCAGCGGATTTCCTTCTGAGAGAGTCCAACAGGCGGTCCTCATTGCGCATCAACTCGTTTTTTTCATTCTTTGCTGTTTCCAGCTGGGACCTGAGCGCGGAGATCTCATCCCTGGTCTGCGCGAACCTGGCATCCACATCCGCGATCTTGCTCTGCAGTATCATCCGCTGTGTCCGGCGGTCCGACATCTCTGCCAGGATGCCTTCCTTGCGCTCGGACTCTTCGGATACCCTGGAATCAAGCACCTCAAGCTTGCCTTTGATCTCATCGATCTCGACAAATGTCTTCCTTCGCCGGGACTCGATATCCTCAACCTCGTTATCTGCAAGCTCGATGCTGTCCCTGCATCGGGACATTTCACCCCTTATCCCTTCAATATCCTTCTTGATCCGGATCTGCTCATCCTCTCCGGTCTTCTGTATGGAGGATGTCAGCTCCTCTAAAGCCCTTTCAAGCTCTTCCACCCTGCTTTGTCTTTCTGCAAGCGAGGTTGCCAGCTTCTCAAGCACATCTTCCTTCGCTTCAATATCAGCAGTCACTAAACCCAGTTCCGTCTTTGCATCCTTGAGCTTGGCAAGCAGCACAAAGCCCTCGAACTTCATCTTCTCTGCCTTTAGGGACTGGTACTTAAGAGCCTGGTCACGTTCCTCTTTGAGCTTCTCAAGCTGCTGGCCAACTTCCCCTATGATGATGTCGACACGCTCAACCCTTTCGCGCACGATCTCAAGTTCATTCAAAGCCCTCTCTTTCTTGCTGTCGAATTCTGCCACGCCTGCGATTTCGTCAATGATCTTGCGTCTTTCAACAGGAGTCATGTTGATAATACGGGTAACGTCACCCTGCATCACGACATTGTAGCCTTCCGGGGTGACTCCCGCCTTTGCCAGGTGAGTATGTATGTCAGTAAGGCTAACTGCCTTGCCGTTGAAATAGAAATAGCTGTAGTAACCACTATCTGTCTCGCGTATTTTGCGCGTAATGGATACTTCATCACTTGCGACCGGCATCTTGTGGTCCGAGTTATCGAACTTGATAGTGACCTGGGCGAAGTCCGGTCTCTTTGCGCTCTCGCCGTTATAGATAAGGTCTGTGAGCTTCTCAGCCCTCATTGTCCTTGAGCTTGAGAGGCCCAGCACAAAAAGGATACCATCTATTATGTTGGACTTGCCACTACCATTGGGCCCGGATATGGTGGTAAAACCTTCGTAGAAAGGGATCTTGACCTTTTTACCGAAGGACTTGAAGTTTATAAACTCAATTTCCTTAATATGCACGTGATTCCCCTTTCATTACAAAGGATTATTTCCTGCGGGTAACAGTTACCACTGCATCTTCATTATCGCGGGATTCGACCGTCTCGTAATCTGTCTCAGTCTGCTTGCGCCTGGCCCGGTTTTCATCTTCTGCAACAATATAATCACAGGAATTGTGCGGCTCCGGAAGGGTTTTACGCATTTTCCTCTCGTCATCGGTTTCTGCGACAATATACTCTGAACGGGACTGCGGTCTCTGAGGAGGCTTTGCTTCAACTTGCGGAGGTGCTTCCCTGATATTAAGGCGTGCATTGGCAGGCCTGCCGACAGTGTTGAAGGAATCATTGCGGGACTGTTCTGTGGACCTGACAGAAACATTGGCCCTGTTTGCAGGAATCGCTGGCTGCGGAGGAACAAATTGCCTGACAGGAGCTGTTATAATGGGAGTAGCTGAAGGAGGAGAAGCTCGGGTTCGTGGAGGCTCGGGTTCGTTTTCAGGCTCAGGCCTGTATAACCTGGGCTCCATTTTCTCGACTGGCTTCTCAACCGCCTTTTCAACAGTTACTTGCGGTTTGAACTCCTCTTTTTTCTGCTGCCGGGAAACAGAGATCTCACTCAGGGACCGAATCATGGATTTCTGGTCGAGCAGTTCATCCATTACGCCATTAAGGTTGCTGGCAAGCGACTGGATCTTGTGTTCAAGGTTGACGATCCGGTTGTTAACATCAAAATCACTCTTCAGATCACTACGTATTTCCCGCAGAATCGAATCTCGCAGCGTGTTTTTAATATCCTCGAGTTCCGCTTCCTTTTCCTTCAACTGGCGTTCAAGCCTCTCAACTATAAAGTCTCTGTTCTCATTCATGCAAAGCCTCGCAAAATCATTCGGTCCCTCATGTGTTTCAAAAATCCTGATATATTATATGGACAAAAGTATAATATAACTTATGGTTGCTTTTTTTATATAACTCTTAAATAAGCCTTTTTTGCGGCAGGAATCATTTTGCAATGATCGCCGAACTATTAGTCACGGGGTCTTTCTCCACAGCAAATACATGGTCTGCAGAATCTATCAGTGACTCATCATGCGATACTACAAGGATCTGACCCACACCGATGTCGCGCATCATGTCTATCAGCTTGATCAACTGGTTAACATGTCCTTTATCCAGGAAAACTGTAGGCTCGTCCATGATCAGAGGAGGAAGTCCGGCCTGCTTTCCGGCTACGCCAAGCGAAAGCAGGCGATATATAGCGCACCTTAGTACAAGGTTGAACAAAGCCCGCTCCCCACCGCTCAGCAGCCTGGGCTCAAGGGAAGTTCCGTCCTTCTCGAACACAGTAAGGTTGTAGTCCGCATCAAGCCTTACATGGGAGTAAGCATTATTAGTATACATGAAAGTGAATATCTCATTAATGAAAGCGTCCAGGGCCCCGATATTGTTGGAGCGCAACTGAGATCGGATGCGCATATACATCGCCTCGAGCTCTTGCGCATCCACATAGATAGCATTGAGATAATCCACCTTGTTATTGAGCTGGTCAAGAACAATTCTCAGGCTTTCGAAGCGCTTCAGCTCACTTTCAAGCATTCCCGCCTGCTTTGTGATCTCTTCCCGCTCCGCTTGCAGCCTGAAGATCTCCGATCTTATGACACCAAAGGCTTCTTCGTAGTCCCTGAGCAGTGATTCCAGCTTAGTTATATCAAAGTCTCCCACCTTGCTGCTTATCTCACGAAGGGACTCATTCTTTTCAGCGACCTGACCATCGAAAATAACGATCATTTCCCTGAAATTTGTGATCTTGTCCTCCATCTGCGCAATATCGGTTTTCATCCTGTCTGCTTCAACGAGGTCCGTGCGAACCTTCCGAGCGGCCTCAAGGAGTTTCAGGCACTCAGAATGCTCTTTCTCAGCTACTTCCAGTTCCTGCTTCAATAGCCGGACTTTGTCCTGTAATCCCTTTACAGACTCCTCTATAAGGGACCGCCGGGAAGAGAGCTCCTCTTTCTTCTTATCATGCTCAAGAAGCAGAGATTGGTATTCCAGAGCCAGCTTTTCAAGACTACGTATGTTCTCTTCAGAGGACTCTATTTCCCTGCCTGTGGCCTCAATTTCATTTCTGTGAACCCTGGCCTCCCTGACACGCCCCAGTTTGGAATCCAGAGCCTCCTGTTTTTTCTTCAATGCAGCTAGTTCTGTCTGGAGCTCCTTCGTTTTCTGGGAGTCCGAAGCTGTAGCCTCCTCAATGCATGAACCTTTAAGATCCTGCATGCACGTCGGGCACTTTCCTTCGCTGAGGAGCTGAGCAGACTTTTTTATTCGCTCCTGTATTTCTGTAAACTTTGCAAAAAGCTCTTTTTCCTTGCCATGCATACTTTTTTGCTGATCGGTCACAAGATCGAAGATCTCCTCGATGTTCTCCAGCTTTTCCCGTGTCAGTCCAAGAGGCTCAAGGTTTGAGATAACAGAAACCTTCTTTTCCTCAAGCTGTGCTATTTTGGCGCGCGATGTTTCAATATCTGACTGTATACCTGTAAGCTTTCCCTTGCCCTGGGAAACAGACTTTCCCAGCTCATGGACATGTTTTTGGTTTTCTGCCAGCGAGTCAGCAAAGGTCGTTTGTTCTTTTTCAATTACCGCCTTGTTTTTGCTTATATTGCTTATCCTGTCTCTCAATGAGCGCTCACTGGTGTCTATTCTTGATATTGTCTTTTCTATGTCCGAATCATCAAAGCCGAATTCAGAACAAACGTCCCTGATCCTCTTTCGTAGCTCCTCCTGCCCGACTCTTGAGGAAGCGATACTCTTCTCCATGGACCCTATCTGGATATACGCGCGGGTCTTCTTTTCATCGAGTTCCTTTATCTGGGACTGGACAGAAACCTTTTTGCCTGCCAATTCCCTGAATTCGGCAATCTTTTTTGAGGTCTCGTCTTTCAATGACAGCGCACGGTCCTTCTTATCATTGAGAGAGGAGATCTCCCTTTCAAGATTCCCGGAGCGTGTGCGCAGTTCTGCAAGTTTTTCAACAGGCTTTGATTCTTCTATATCCCTGGCGGCTGCATCCACTTCTTTGATGCGGCGTTCCGTATCCTTCTGGTGGCGGCCAACACCTACGCGTGCACTTGATGCCCTCTCCCGGTACTCTTCCAGTTTCCCAAGCTGCAGGAGATCGTCTATCATCTTCTGCCTGTCCTTTGGCCTGGAGTTTATCAGCACATCGATCTCACCCTGCCTGATGTAGACGCAGTTCCTGTAGGCTTCTTCATCCATGTTAAGCAATGAACGGATAGCATCATATGTACGTGTAGGCTGGTCAAAGAGGATCTCAGAATCCCTTCTGAGGATAGCACCCGTATTGGAAGCACGTCCCTTTTCAGGATCATTCCTGAAGAATTGCTCTATTGAGTAATCATGACCATTCTGCTCGAAATCCAGCATTATAGAAGCTTTTGTAGCACCTTTTCGGATGATATCTGAAATGACAAAATCCTTATCGAGCGTTTTGCTGCCGAAAAGACATGTAAAGCACGCTTCAAGCAAGCTGGATTTTCCGCTCCCGTTGACTCCTGAGACTACGGTCACACCATCCTGGAAAGAGATGTCCAGTTGCTTATAGCTTCTTATGTTCTCTATCTGCAGTCTTTTTATCCTCATAAGTAGTCACCAAGGTTGTACTGCCGTGGTTTGGAAGCAGCTTTATGTCCCCTATCAGAAGATGCTTCCGGTTCCTTTTCCTGATCAACGATCTCATGAGCCTTCTCTACAGAAGAGGCATCATCGTCAGAGAATATATACTGCCGGACATCTGCATCGTGCTTCTGTTCAGCATGACCTTCAGTTACTTCGGGCATTTGAGTTATTTCAGTTGACTCGAGTGCTTCGGTTGATTCAATTGATCCGGGCACTTCGTTTAATTCAGTTGCCTCATCTGCATCGGAAACATCTTCTTTTGTCTTAACACTCTGGTCAAAGCTCTGGTCACAGTTATCTACTGCAACAGCCTCAGCCTTACCATATGCAGTGACTGATATAAATTCATGAGTAGCTTCATGGGAGACCACCTGCGAGGAAGGTTCGACAGACTCGCCCTCAGGCAATGCCACAACTAAGGGAACCTCCACCCTGTTCGTGAAATCCATCCTGTCGAGCAATTCACCAAGCCTGTCCTCTACTTCAGTGTCAACCCTGCTCTTTACGAGCACAGGGTCCCTGATTATCTCGTCGATCATGATGCCACCCTGTGTAAGATTCATCTTCCCCAGTTCCTCTTTGACCGCCTCATCGGGATCTGTAAAAGAAAACGACATATATACATCCGGGGAAATGTCACCGGCCCTCAGGTCCCTTATAGCGGGGACAAGGGCCTTGCGGGAAAACAGGAATTCCTCTATCTCACTGAACTTGATCTTGATCTCAGGATCTCCCGTGATATTCACAAATACTACCTTGTCCTCGACATCACGTTCTTTGATAGCAGAGAATATTTCCTCGTAAGCCTGTGAGCCTTTGCTGAGCTTGACATGTATGAATACAAAATCCCTGGTAGGTATTACCCTCTTGCTTATCTCGACCCCATCATCGCCTGCAGTGACGATATTATAGGAGCGGGGCTCAAGTTCGGATGCACCGTTGCGCTCGGTGCTGCCGCAATAGGTAACCCAGGTCTCTCCTACCTTGATTATTTCATGCTTGTGATTATCACCGAGGAGCACGGCATGCACATCAAATGGAAGGGAAGCCAGAACCTCCTGCACATCCCACTCCCCAAAAGCAAAGGGCTTCATCATTTGGTGCATTACAAGCAGATTATATTGTGCATCATCCTCAATATTAAAAACAGAATAATCGAACAGAGGAATCCGGGATTTGGGTACATGGTCAATCCCATATACAGCTACGCTGCCCAGCCTGTAAGGTGTGGTCCCAAGGCGTATGACAAGCCCCATGCTTTCATAAAGGTCAAGCCACTGTGTGCTTTGCTTGCTCTCATGGTTACCCACAACCGCAAGTAAAGGAATCCGGGCATCTTTTAACCGGGAGAATAGTTTCATTGTCTCCAGAATGTCATCCAAGGTAGGATTTCTTGAGTCGAAAAGATCACCTGCATGTACAACAGCATCGGCCTTCATTGAAATGGCATCATCGATCACCTTTGCAAAAGCATCGAGAAAATCCTGCCTGCGTACTTCGCTGTGGTACTGCCGGTAACCTAAGTGTGTATCCCCTGTGTGGATTATTTTTGTTTCATCCATCTTGGGATATGATACGCATTACCCGTTTTTAAGATTGCCTGTTAAGGCATTGTTGCTGTCAACAAAATGAAACACAGTCGCTCAAAGGCAACCTACATATACTACACATATAATTATAATAATTGGCACTATAATATTAGAGGAGCCATGGACACCAAAGGACAGATGACTATCGACTATCTGATAAGCATTACAATATTTTTGCTTGCAATGGTCTTTGTATTCAATTATACATCAGGATTATTCACGCCTTTCCAGTCTAACTCTGATGAAGTCACATTGATAGCGGACAGGGTATCTATAAGTGTAGTTGAAAAGAGGATGAGCGCCGGGGACGAGGATGTCCCTAATCTCATCAATGATCAGAAGATGGCGGCTTTCTTTGATGAGCTAGATATAGAATATTCTTCAACCATAGATTCCCTGGGTATGAACGGCAGCTATCTTCGATATGACCTGAATGTTACTGCAGAGAACAGCAGTGGTATCATTTCTGCTGCCGGAAAACAAATCCCGCAGCAAGTGAACGTAGGACAAACAAGAAGAATTGTCCTGTGCATAGATAAGAATTCAGGGAGCACAGAAATGATAATTCTGTCATTCAGGGTGTGGTAACATGAGAGAGCTCATTATATTCAAATCTGAAAAGGGCACACATGCCCAGATGCACACCCTTGAGGCAATAATGGCTTCAATTATCATGTTCGCTATTATTGTATTCACCGTACAGGCAACCTCTCTGACCCCTCTCACTTCCTCTACAGCCAATGCTCACATAGAAGCCCAGCTCCAGACCATGGGCCAAGACATACTCAATGCTCTTTCTTATTCATCTTACGGACAGGATTCAGATCTGAAGATAGATATCCTGAACTGGGACGGTGAGCAGTATGTCTGGAACGGAGTAGTATACAGGACAGTTAAAACGCCACAGCACGAGCTTCAATCCAGTTCACTTGCGCAGACACTCGAATTCATCGCAGTCAGAAGAGGAATTGCCCACAATGTGCATTTCAGCTGGATAAATGAAGATGGGGTCGCTGTTTCCCGGAGATACATCTACAACGGGGACCCCTCAAACAACGCTGTAGTCATATCAAAGAGAGTTCACTTATCCGATACCGATGTCGGCAATGCAGCTGATTTCATGGCACGCACTGGAATCCCGGATGCTGATCCTACTGGTTTCTACAATATTGTGAATGTAAAGATGACTCTATGGAGAATGTAGTGATCGTATGAAAAGATTAGGTGATTCCGCTCAGTTACTGTTGATTGCAGGTTTTGCCATAGGCGTAGGCATCGTTATAATTACAGTCATGCTGAACAACGTGATATATGCCAGCAACATGGCATCGGAATCAAGTATCGATACTTCCCGCTATGATATTGCCAACGCCATCCAGACCACCACTGAAGCATATCAGGATGCTTACAGGTATTCCATGAATAATGGCACAAACGGCGATTATGACAATTATATCGACTCATATTCAAAAAAAGCTTCACAGAACTATGCAACCGCAGGTTTTACTTTCCACCTTCAGAACCATAATTTCTCAGACCCCTACTTCACTAACAACGGACTTGCAGGAGGAAAAGACAACTGGACCCTTGTGAGTAATGTAAATTCTACGGAAGTATTTCTTATAGACATTCCAAACACGTCCATTATGGGAAATGAGTCTAATCCACTTGTAATTGAAGCTGTCAAAAGTGGTATGAGTCTATGGTCAATTGAGATGTACAATTCAAGCGGGAAGGTAAATATCACTATTACAGACGGTTCTCTAACATCCAATACCAAAAGCATAATTGATACAGTGGTCAATCTTAATATAACAGGCAATAAGATTAATGCAGAAATGGTCTCATTCAATTTTTCTGCTTCCACATCAGGCCATGACTATTCAATAAATATCTACAACGGAAGCACTACTGTTGGCATTTACACAATATCAGGGAACCTCACATCCGGACAGCCATTTACACTTATAAGACATAAGGTGGCAAATCCAACCCTAAGGATGGCTTCCAGCCGAATGAGTATAAACCGGACAATACCTGTTTCCCTTCCCGGAGGGGGCTTATGAGAGAACTGGCAGGCGATGAGAAGGCAGTATCTGTTCCGATAGGATTCATACTCACTTTCACTATCTCAGTCCTTGTGATGGTGGTTGTCCTTACATCATTTTATTCATTGATAGGACAGGCAGAGCAAACCGTCATGCGTGATGAATTCGAAATACATGGAAGCGATATTGCAGCCCGCATAACAGCCATCGATACTACTGTTGGTATAGCAAGGGAGGCAGGTGCCAGTATTGAAGGGATAGGTTACAGGCTATCCCTGCCGGACAGGATAGCAGGGAAGGAATATTCGGTCGAGTTCTCAAATCTTACAGATGATATAATCATCATGTCTGAAGGAAGGTATGAAACCAGAGTCATGGTACCCTATTCCACGGAAGATACCAATGTAACGCCAACCATTCTTTACAGCTCAAAAGGTGAATACCTGATAGATTATAACTCACTGACAAATACGATCGATATATCCTGAGAGTGAATGTGCATGGACAGCAGAAAAAAGGCAAGAAAAAAGATAAGTGCATCTGAAGATGCTGTTTCAGAAGTACTGGGTTTCAGTATCACCATAGGAGTGTTGGTCTTGTCGCTTGCTGTAATAGGAATCTCAGGTTATCCCATGATAGAACAAATGCAGGAAAGGGGGCATCTCCTGAACATTGAACAAAGCTTTTCAGTGTTGCAGCCTAATATTAACAAAGTGGCATACGGGAAAGCTCCTTCCCAATCCGTGGAACTTAAGATGTACGGAAGCATGATATCAGTTACAGGGACCAGTTACATGAATTTGAGCCTTCAGGTATGGAATAGCACCAGTTCCAGCTATAATACCCAGTCTATTGAAAAACAGATGAGGACTATAGAGAATGAATATGGGGAGAATGCCGTAGCCTATGAGAACACAGGTGCATGGGCCAGATATCCACATGGCAGCTCCGTAACAGTCTCAAAACCGGATTTTGCGTATCATGATAACGTATTACTTATTCCCATGGTGACTATTTCAGGATCAAAGAGCATTTCAGGTGCGGGGCTGACACGTGTGGTTTCCCAGGGAGGGCAAATATCAGTATCAGTATATGAGAACGTATCCATGGTCAACATGACTGTTAAAAGCAACTACTACGAAGCCTGGGGAAGATATTTTAGTGAAACTCTGGACATGGATATCAATGCTATTGATGCTGCAAACAATACAGTATATGTAAGCCGTGCGTATTCTCCCGGCATAGATGTGTTTGTCACAGTAACCCCAATGACTGTAACTATCGAATAAGAGGTGTTATGTTGATCAGAAATATGTCCAGGTCCGAAATAGCCGTATCATCCGTTGTTGGAATAATAATACTCCTTGCACTGACTATTGTATCTATAAGTGTTATCCTTCTATACTCAACTCCCTCAATGAATAGCATGCAGGATATGGCCAATTCCCAAAGGGTTGAGCAGGCATTTACAGTGTTTGACTCCAGAGTTAGCAAGGTGGCACTGGGAGAATCACCGAGCCAGACAACTTCATTCTCCATTATGGACGGTAGTGTTAGCGTCAACGGGGATGATAGATCTTATCAAAACAGCCAGATAGTAGTGGTATGCACCCAGCTCAATAGTAGTCCATGGTATACTAATTTCAATAACAACAGATATAAATGGAACAGCTGGGCAGCTTATGAGAGTTATCCAAACATGACGGTGTTCAATGCATCCATGGGAAGTATCACCTACAACCAAGCAGATCGGGTCATAGGATATGAAGGTGGGGGCGTATGGTCAAAATACCCAACCGGCAAGGCAGTCATGATATCCCCTCCGGAGTTCCATTATAATGGAGAAACGCTTACATTGCCCATAATGAAAATTGATGGAAATGAGGTATTCAGCGGGAGGACAGATGTTGCGGTGACTGTGAGTTCTAATAACATGCCTGTAGTGTTGTATCCTGAGAATGCGATCAATACAAAAAAAGTGAATCCTTTAGCTTCAGACAAAGTTCTCATCTATATAAAAAGTGAGTTTTACACAGCGTGGGCTGAATATGCAAACTCTTTAACTTACGCCAGTGCACAGACCGATGAACTGAACCAGACTGCCATTGTAGAACTTGAAGTGATGCCGGAAATGGGAAAGGATCAGCTCAAGCAAGTATTCAAGATTGGTGCCCTTAACCAGTCAAATCCTGCACCGATGTATAATTTTTTGTTTAACTTGGAGGCAAAGTCAAGTCAGGGACTAAATCCAAGCAATTATCAGATAACAGCTTCATCTGGCACGAAGACCCTTACATACACCCTTGCAAAAAAAGGAGGTGCCAACCAGCTTCAACTGGGACTAATTTATAAAGATACAGCTATTGGAGGGGGCACCGAAACATGGGAAGGGACAGATGTGTTCTTTGTAAACGGTTCAAAGGAGGACCAAGCTTCCAGCGTAGACTTGCTGAGTAACTCTTTTGATATGAAGTATACTGCAAATTCACCAGATTTCTCCTGGGGTCCTGTCAGTCTCATAAGCATACCACCTGATATGGATATCACAAAAACTCAAAACAGCACACAGTCATTGTATGATGTTTCTCAGCATTATATGAAACTTCTCACAATGGATGGTTCAGTCATGTTCAATATACAGTCACCTGGAAAATCAGATCCTGTGGACTATTCAGAGTCAACGCTGACACTGCTATATGACGGGATGCCGGGAAGTATCACTTACCTTCATGTGAGCAGGAACGACCTTGCAATTACACTGAGTTAAGCTTTGGATAGGAAAATTCATAGAAGAATTATATAAAAGCGCATCCAAAAGTAAGTATATTATAAGGTAGTGTGATGAAGTATGCTCTGGAAAGGCAATAGCGCCGTATCAGATACTACAAAAGTTATATTCACCCTTTTTCTTTATCTGTTATTAATCATAGCCATCGTATTAGCTATAAGTTTTTACCGTTGAAGTTTGGTTCATGACACAGACGTGTTGCATATTTCTGTGTGCCCTAAAGGGGTTAAGACTGGGTTAAAAAAGTAAGAAACATGAAATGGGCAGGTTTTACTTTAGAGATTTTAATCAGATACATTAAAAGCAAATAATATTTATATGACATTGTACATATATTATCTGCATGATAGATGAAAAAGGGCAAATTGCCGTGGACTTCCTTCTTGGGATTTCGTTGTTCCTAATTGCTCTTATGTTCATAGTACAATTCATTCCAGGTCTTTTCCTGCCCGGTTCGGCAAACGAGGGAAGCCTTGATCATACTGCCTACAGGACAGCCACGGTCCTTGCTGAAGATCCCGGATGGTGGGGGAACACCACTACAAGCAATACGGATTGGGAACACAATCCTGCTGACGTCAAAAGAATTGGTCTTGCGGCTGACGATGACAGCAGTTCAAAACTGACAAATAGCCCAAACCTCATCTCAAAGAATAAAACACTCGCAATGATGCAGATAGATGAAAAAGTTTTCGTGGAGAAACTGGGCTTGTATGATAACGTAAATGAAGCCCTTTTTTATTACGGCTACAACATATCTATCACAAAGAATATCACAGATAGTGCATCCCTGGTCCTGGAAAATGTGCCTCTGGCTCGTGGAAGCATGATCCCTGCAGACAGAGATGTGATTAAAATAGTGCGCATCGTCCTGATAGAAACAGGAAAAGTCGCTTACTTTGATGCAGATGAATTTATTACACCCTATCCTACCCCATCTAACATGACTTCATTGAGCGTCGCCGGACCTAAGAACGAAGATGTCACAGTAATCATAAGCAAATTTAACATAACAGGAACCAATCCTAAACTTGAGAGCATAGAGCTGAATGGAACCACACTCGCTCCTTCTTCTGATTTCAATGCATACAAAAGGATTAACGGCATATATTCACCCATAAACTTAAGTGAGTCACTAGAGTGCAATGACATGCTGCGTTTGGATCTCAATTCCAGTCTTTTTAGCGCAAACCAGACTTACCTGTTAGAACTGACATTCAATGATATCTGGTTCACAATGTCAGGAGCACCACTGGAGTATACATCAAGAGAGGAGGCTTTCTATGAGCCTGCTTACCTCAATGTGATGGTGTGGAAATGAACGATAAAGCACAACTGCATACTCTGGAAGGTCTTGCTGCTGCACTGCTGATGACATTGACGATACTGACCATTACCCAGAGTGCCATGATAATAACACCACAGAACGAACTGGTGATGGACGTCCAGCTAAAACAAATTGCATCCGATGCATTGACAGTACTGGACAGCGCACCGGAGGCAACGATCAGGAACGATCTGACTGAATGCATTGCGAGCTGGAACATGACTGAAGCAAGCCTGACTGTAAACAATCTTGGGATGCTTGATAATGAGCTATCATACCTTCTTCCAGATATACTCTACAATGTCAACATAGCATATTTTGATGTGGGCACACAAAAATTGACAGACAAGAAGGTTATCGTTAACGGCGCGCCCACAGAAAATGCTGTTGTAGCCAGGCGTTTAGTGTCACTCTCCAATTCTACGGTTTCCAGTTCTGGCGGAGCATGGGGCATTGCAGATGATGAGTTGTTGATCGTGGAGGTGAGACTAACAGCATGGAGAGTTTAAGAAAGGATAACAAAGGTCAGTGGATAGTACTTTCCGGATTGGTCATATCCCTCATCCTGGTGGCGATAGCAGTGCTTGCTAACCAGGCAGTCATCAATGGTTATTACTCATCGAATGCAGTGCTGGAATTGCCAAAAGAGGACATAAGGGAGCTGACATTGCAAACCAGGGAGAATACAAGGATGATCCTGGATATGTCTTATGAACTCAACCAGACAAACAACAAAACCGTGCCGGTAATATTTGAGGATATTTTCATCAACTGCAATGATCAAATGAAGGCACTTTACGCTATACGCGGACAGGCAATCGATACCAGAATGATGCAGATGCAGATTACTAATGAAACAAACATGTCCGGGAAAGATATCATCTGGGTGAATATCGAATATAATGACGGCAGAACCAGATATGTTTCAAGTCCGGAAGTCATAGAGGTGGAGAAATGAGACCGCTATTGAAAAATGAAGAAGGGGTTTCAGTCATCGTAGAATATATCCTGCTGACGCTGATATGTATCGGATTCTTCATGGTGATCACTGTTAATTCCTATGATATATTCCTTCAGCGCCCAAATTCTGTCGTTGTCGAAGACCAGTTCAGTGACATCGGAAACATGATGAGCACTGTGATTACAGACATGTACCTGATCCTTCCTGCCAACGGAATGATGGAAATGGAATACAGGATACCGGATAAAGCAGGACAGGAGACGTATTATATTAATGCGGATATCAATTTGGATGATGGTCCGGAAGACCAGATAATAGAAGTGGGTTCCTATTCATCCGGTCAGAAAGTAAGAGTGACTATAGGAGGGATTGCTGCAACAATGCCTATCAACGGCACGGTATCAAGCAGCTCCACACATCGTGTGATCAGCTATGACTCAACTACATAGGAATAATGCCGCAGTCTCTGAGACTCTGGGATACATTATATTGTTCGGGATTGTGACTTTGTCGATGGGTACCATATATGCTATTGGTTATCCGGTGCTACAGTCAAATATCGATGCAAATGTGTTTGAAAGTGCAGAGCAGAGCTTTATTGTACTCCAGAGCAACATGAAAAGGGTGTCCTTCGACCAGGCACCTGTGAAGACCCTAAAGATGAAACTTCACGGTTCCGAGATTTCAGTGAACGACCATTCATCTAATATAAGTATTAGTTATGACGGTACTCACCTCGGAACTTACCCCATGGGGGATATACAGTTCTCAAAAGGTAAAAAATCCATAAGCTATGAAATGGGAAGTGTGATTAAGAGATATTCCCCCACATCCATGATCATGGTGTCAAAGCCTCCCATATACACCAGTACCATGGATAATCAGAGTGTGACAACTATCGGCATAGTCTCGATCAACGGAAATGCGTGGCTTTCAGGCAGGGGAATCACAACCGTTACAATGAGTCACAATTCCAGTAGAATGGAGATGCTGCCATCGGGACCTACAGACGTAACAGTCCAAATAGACAGCGCACATGCCCCTGCGTGGAAAATGTACCTAGAAGATGCCGGCTTTTATATCTCCCCCAGCAGCCCATCTTCGACTGTCATAGCCACTAAGAATGATACAAGACTGATAGTAAGTCATCATACAGTTGACGTCGATATGAAATAATCGCGAACACCTTTGATCGCAATTAAGAAAAAAGAGAAGAGAAAAAGGAGTATTTACTCCTTTTATATTTATTCCTTCCTGCGCTGCATTATGAATGCAAGACCGAGGATCGCTGCTATTGGCAAAGCGATGGTCGGGAACTCAGGGATCTCCTGTCCGGGCAGGAAGTAAATTCCTGCATCTATGTCCTCATAGTACTGTCCTGAGATAAGTGCAAAGCAATCTGTTTTCCCGAATTCGTCTGCATCACTGTCAGTTGCTGTGCTGCCCTGCCCTTGCGGAGCGAAAACTGATCCGGTAGGCTTCAAAAATTCTATGTAGTAGCTGCCTGGTGCAAGTCCTGTGAATATATAGTATCCACTGTTATCTGTTGTTGTGTTTGCAACAAGTTCCCCATCACACTTGTAGAGCTTGACTTCAACTCCTTCAATGGCGGGTTCACCAGCATCCTGGATACCATTGTTATTCTGGTCTTCCCAGACAAAGTTACCAACACTTGCTGGTTTGTACATGCCTGCGTCAATGGTGCAGTTATCGTTATAATTCCTGATCTTGATTACTGAAGTCATGCCAGTTGCTGTGTTGGCATCACTGTCTTTATTGTCATTTGTGCCCTGATCCATAGGTGAGAATACATATCCTGAAGGCAGAATGAACTTGACCTTATAATTTTTATTGTTATTTACGGCAAATTTGTAGATGCCGTTGGAGTTAGTCGTTGTTTCTCTTATCTTTACAAAATTGCCATTGGCGTTCTTAGAATAGAGCTCTACCTTTACACCCTTAATTCCCGGCTCTCCAGAATCCTGTATACCGTTCCCATTGAGGTCGTCCCACACAAGGTCACCTATGTGACATGCTGATGCCGGAAGTGTCAGTGCCACAAATACCACTATGGCAAGGGCCAGCACTCTGACAGGCACGTGCCTGAACACATCACTTATGATTCTTTTTACCATAATTGTACCACCATTTCTTACGTACATAATGTTTGTACTTTATGTAGAGTTGTTTTGTGAGGATATAAACTTTGCTAATTAATGTAGTAAGTTGTCATGATAATAATGATGAGAGAACAACTTAATAGTGCCCGCAGAAACAACAGAATGAGAATAGAAGATTGTCGAAAAGGTACAGAAGAACATGTGCGAAAAAGAGCAATAAGGGAACATGGATTTACAAAGACCCTGCCCCACTTATGCATAAAAAAGAAATGGACTTTCAATGAAGGGATATTAACTGATAGTTATCATCCCCTTCGGCCTTACTAATATCAGCTCGCTCTCGTTTAACATATCACTTACATTGTTCGTGTTATACGCATAGGCACTTATGTAGGCATTTCCTGCAATCTGGCTCGTAAAGTTGACAGTGTCTGAACCAATGACAGTGGCATTTATGAGAGTCACACCGTCCGAAGTGTTATAGTTGGTGAAGGATCCAAGGCTTGTGTGAAGCACCACATAGGCAAAACTGGCATTCCCGGTAATATCATTTACTGTTAAGGTTATATTTGTGGATTCGCCTATGAGCAGCACGGAATGGTCAGGTACTACTGACAATTCTCCCAGAGAATATGACAAGGGGCTTAAACCACCTCCTCCTCCGACGGGCATGCCTCCTGCGCTGGGAATGTAGATGGTGATGTTCTCACCACTCAGATCAGTATACGTAATCGTGGATGATGGCAGTATCAGAGGCACATAACCTGCGCCTTCCACTTTCATCTGATACCATATACCCCACTTGTCACCAGGACCCAGTGTCGGCAGCTTCCACTCAAAAATGGACATGGTACCGGATGTTGTGATTGCAGGCTCTGCATTGTTCCTTCCGGGAGGTACAGGGATATCGAACTGGGTCAGATTGCCGGTCGTTGCATTGCTGCTTCCCGAAATATATGTGACCTTTGCCACAGCCATTGGAGATACATAATTGTAAGGAACATGCAGGTTGAGTTCCGGACCACCCGCGGAGAAGTTCGTAATCTGCATTGCTATTCCCTTGAAGATTTCCTTAAGGACACTTGAGTTCGGAGCAAAATAGTATTCACCACCGGTGATACTTGCAATTTCGGCAAGTATGGGGTCAACCTCAGACTCGGTGTTACCGAAACCTACGGTGTAGATCGTGGTGTTGTTGGCTTTTGCCCTATATGCTTCCTCCAGCAGGGAGTGATAACCTGCATTATCTATACCGTCTGTCATGATGACAATCGTGGAATTGGCATCCACTGAGGAGAGTTCATTATTGGCAACGTACAATCCCTCATCTATAGCTGTCAGTCCGTCGGCTGTAATTGTATCTATCACATTGCTCAGATGGGAAATGGAGTCATTTTCAAGGGTTGATGTCACGCTGGCAGTCCACCCGCTCCAGGAGACAGGAGTACTTTCAACAGATGCTTCCGGTGTAGAAAATACAATATCGAAACATTCAGAGCTCCACGTTGAATATGGCTCAACCTGAGAAAGCGAAGTAAACGAAGAACCGTCCCATTTCTGTATGTTCAGGTCAGTGTTTCCATCAGATGTCATGAGGAACATCTCATTTGAAGCCGGATCAGGAGTAAGCTGTGCCCACCTAGTATATCCACTGCTTCCAAGGTCCAGTGCTGATGACTCGCTGCTCCATGAACCGGACCATGTCCGGTATTTAGGAACGGTACTGCGATCTCCCCAGACCACCAGCCCCTTGCCTGACTGTTGCTCGAATGCTACATCAAATGATCTGACATCAGCGCGATAAGTATAATCCTCAATCCAATCAATATTATTCCATGATCCAGACAATGATAAACCATCCCAGACACTCACACCAATCCAATAAGCATGATCTTGTAAACCCATAAGTATTGTATCAGAATTAGGATCTGCTGCCAACTTTACCCAATAGACAGCATCAGGTGAGCTGTAGATGGTTTGCTCATTTTTCCATGAGCTGCCATTCCATATGCGATATTTCCCAATACTTTGAGTACCACCACTTGGCCCGATATCTGCCCAGACTACCATTGCATTCCCAGATTCCTGTTCATAAACAACATCAAAACATTGGTAACTATAGGCTCTTGCATTATTTGTAATAATTTCAGGATTTCCCCATGATTCGCCGTCCCATACCTGTGCGCGTATATTCCGGTTACTATCATGAGTTACAAGTACCATTTCATCTGAATTTGGGTTTGCTTCAAGCCGTATCCACCCTACTTCACCGGAGCCTGTGTAGGTGCTATTCGTATATTCCGGAGAACTCCATGAAGATCCATCCCACACCTGATAGCGAGGCACACGGGAATGCTGTTTCACATCCATATAGACAACTACAGCATCACCAGACAACTGCTCATATTTTACATCAAAGCCTCTTCTTGTGCTCTGACTCAGTTCAGTACTGAGCTCCCTCACCAAACCCCAGGAGTTACCGTCCCATATCTGGGCATTTACATCTTTCAGATCATCACCTGTAACCATTATTATCTCAGGCCTAACAGGGCTTGATTCCAGCAATACGAAATATGGAATCCGATCAATATTTTGAGCAGATTTTTCCATAGACCATCGCGATTCTTCACTGAACCATGTCCTGTACTTGGGAGTGCTCTTTCCGCTGTCCTCACTGCCATCGTAATAAGCGGTCATGACGGTGTCCACAGGTGAACTTGAAACTGTTACCGTGAAGAGGGTATCTGTGCCTGAATGCGATCCCTTGGCAATATTGAGAAGATACGTATTTCCAGAATACAGGAGTGAGCTTACCTGACAAAGGCCTGTGGAGCTGGCTGATGAGTTCAAATAATCTATGCCATCATAAAGTGAGACTATCATTCCAGAAGCATCAGCCCATGAAAGATCAAAAGCATACAGACCAGTAGAATGAGGAGTAAAATAACCGGTCCAGCTACCATTATCAAGCAAATAACTTGTCTGGCTGTCGGAGAGTGAAGTGCCTTCAATACTATAAAGAGCCAGGCCTGCTTTGTCACCGCGGGATTCATCAAAACTCGAAATGAATGCATGGGATGATAACTTGGCTGCACTCAATTTATCAATATAAGTTGATACAGCAAAGTTTTCACTTGCACTGCCCTGATTAATAACTTTCAGCGTCCATTCCCCTATTTCAACATAATCATCCTCCGGATGAATATACGAAAGAGGGCTGAGCCAGATATACTCAGAGGTGTCCCTTGTCAGAGAATAAGTTATTGTGACCAGAGGCATTCGTCCGTTAAGATGATTCTTGTGATTATTAGGGTTCGTTTCCGAAGATAAGAACAAATCAGACCTTCCGGAGTTATAACCGGAACCTATTAGCACAATATCACATGATTCGCCCCATTCGGGAATCCTATCATTACCCCATTTTGCATTGGTTATGTCGAAATCGATAACTTTATTCCTAACTGTTGACGTCAGATATTTGGATTCGATAGTATATGACGTGTCAAAATCTGCAGTACTGAAGTCGCCTGATACCCAAGTGCTGCCAGAAGTATTATACATCCACGAAGGAGTGTCATAATCTGTCAAAACATCATACGCCCTTATGTATCGACCACTGCTGCCTGGGTCCTGTGCATAAGAGGTTGTAGGCCCGGACAAATACATTTTTACGCCCTCAATTTGTGCATTGTGGGTTGGAGCATCCGGCAACTTCCACCGAAAGATAATGGATGCCTGGCCCCTATCCGTAACATAAAGATTTGTGTCCGCTGATTTATCTGCTGCCGGTTCTACAGAAGTGACATAAGTGTCAAACAGAGGTAAGCGCACATCTATTGGCACCTCTTCCCTGCTATCAAAATAATAACCTGTAGTGTCATTATTTTTACCATATATCTTTCCGGAAGGGCTTATCAGCTGGACATCCAGATCCGAAGAACTGCTTATCCAGTCCAACTTCACTTTCAAGTCGCTGATAGTTTCATTTATCTCAAAAGTGGTTTCAAATGAGTTTCCGGCACCCAGCATACCATTGAAGGAGTAGTCGTAAGGTGTGAAGCCTTCTACCCCGTATTCTGCAGAATCCAGATCATAATCGCTTATTTCCTGTGCAATGGAGTTATACACTTTGCTTAATTCAGAACTCGTAGGCGCGTTATAGTAAAGTCCCCCAGTCTCAAAAGCTATACTCTGTAGAAGAGGCTCATCGAGATATTCAGCAGTTCCCATACCTATTGTATAGACGATGATTCCATTTGCCTTTGCAACTGCAATGGCTGAATTAACCTTATTTGGATCATCACAGACACCGTCCGTAAGTACTATCATTACTTTTTTTGACTCCGGGCGCCCATTCATAAGCATGCCGTTTGCATCTGTCATACCTTCACCCATGTAAGTAGCCCCATTTGCTGACAGAACATCTATGGCACTAATTACTAAAGTTTTATTATCAGATGAGTCCAGAGGGGTGAGTTGTTTATCTATGCTGGTAGATGAGGAAAATGAAACTACACCTGCCTGTGCATTAGATATCAGATTGCCTACAAAGTTTTTAGCAGCTGTTTTTGCGTCTGTCATTGGTTGTTCAGGGGAAGTGCCCAAGAATTTCATACTCCCCGACCTGTCAATAACAAGCACGACATCCAGAGGAGTTCCCGCATAGTAGTCAGGAGCCATACTTCCTGAGCGGTCAAGGACCAGCATTGCACTTGCTGCGGGTCGTATGATTGGGAGTTCTCCTTCTATTGAGATGATCGTTGTTACGTTCACAGTACCACCGGATGTTACATTGGATGGTTCCACATCCAGTATCACACTCATGAAAGGCTCGGACTTCACGCTTATATTTGTTGAGGCGTTGATGCTGCCACTGGTAGCCAGGATTGTCGCATTTCCGGAAACATTGCCTAAGAAGGAGGCTTTTACCTTTCCACTGGCATCTGTTGCCACATTAATAATATTCGTAGCGTTGATACCATCGACTGTCAGGGTACCGACTGTCGTATTGGTATTGTTGAGAGTCACAGAAATGCCAGGGATTGCATGGCCCCATTCGTCCAGTGCGACAAGGGAAACAGTAGCTTCATGATTACCATTTAATCCCTGTGCAAGTACGGCATTTGGAACCGAATACAAGTCCAACAGATATAAAGGGCCAGCTGCAAAATAAAGAGTGGTGCTGTTTGTGAAATTAGTATAACCAGAAGCATCCCTGTAGGTCGCTGTTACTGCGAGGGACTCAACATAAGGAGTAGGACCAACTATAGTATTTGCCTGCCCCTGGTTATTTAAAGGTATCAGCACAAGATTACCATTAGCTGTTGTGAACCTGACCAGTTCTTTAATAGGAGTCGTGCGGGGCAATATTGGATTTAAGAACTGATCTACCGGCCGGGCTGAGAGGACATAGGAATCCTTGTTATTGGAAAGAGCAAGTCCAGGATTATGTGAGAGATACAAATTATCGATCTCATCTGCAAGACCTGTTATAGTTATGTTGCCCTGAAGTGAAGTATTCGCAACAACTATGTTAATGATGTTTGCACCTGCTCTTTTATCGGTCCTGAAAATATTGGCAAATTGCCCGCTGGGATCCGTGGTCCCATTATAATACGCAAGTCCCGCAGAGTTATATTCCACAGGACTGTTGTAGGCAGTGTTTTCAGGAGATGTCAAACTGAAATTGAGATTGACATCCGGTGTAGGATTGTCATAGATATCATAAAGACGCACATACATGCTGGAGGTCGTGTTCACTGTATATTCATCGTTGTATACAGCTCCGATCCGTGAGGGTTCCCCGGGAATGACCACCAATTCCGTAAAGTTGGAGGCTGATCCGGTTGTCGATGTGATGTTAATATTGCCTGCAATGGTAGAGTTCAAGCTCAGAACAGCATTTCCGGTTACAGGATTGGCAAGTATCTCCAGGGCGGTCCAGTTTACGCCTGCTGCGCCTTCGGGGATGAGTTCAAGATGTGTTATGTTGCCAGGACTTATTGAAAGTGTTACATTTTCCGAATGTTCGCTTATGACAATATCCAGATATATCAGCTCACTTGAATTGATATTGCCAAAAATATCCACAGGGGTAAAAGTAATATTTGTGATATTGCCTGCAACATTTACGGGATAATCGACATCTACCAGAATCGAACTGGCAGCCAGAGGAAGGAAAGTAATATTTGTTAGATTGTACGAAGTACCTGAGCTTGCATTGACCTGTGCCGTTCCAGAAACACTGGAATTTATCTGTATTTCCGCAATGCCGTATGTGTCGGTGTACGCAGAAGATGAATTGAGTATACCAAATGTAGTTGTGAAGTTTACGAGAGTGTTATTCACAGGAGTTGAATTATTTGTTACTCTCACAATGACATCCACGGGTTCACCGGAGTTACTCTGCATGTCCGTAGTAAGCATCTCAACATCCAAAGCTAAAGCGGATAGACTGATGGCAAGAAAGATGATAGAGGCATAGATAAACTTATTGGGGCACTTCATATAGACACCTGTGAGTGATTTAGCTACTGGGAATAGATTTTAATCTTTCGATTTTTGATGGTCGACACTATACTATAATATATGCATATTAAATATATAAAAAGAATGTAGATATGATATTCAAATAAATTTGAACTATCTCTTGCACAATACTTAAATCGGTTACTTCTGTTAATCTAGCCAAAAGGTGAAACTTATGAAGAAAGCGATCATTGAAACCGAGAAAGGCAACATTGTACTGGAATTGTTCGAGAAGGATGCGCCAAAGACCGTAGAGAACTTTGAGAAACTGATAAACAAAGGATTCTATGACGGGCTCAGTTTCCACAGGGTTCTGCCCAACTTCGTGATTCAGGGTGGATGCCCCAAGGGCGATGGTACCGGTGGACCGGGTTACAGCATCAAGTGTGAAACAAAAGGTAATCCGCGCAAGCACGGCAAGGGTGCGCTCTCAATGGCACACGCCGGCAAGGATACAGGCGGCAGCCAGTTCTTCA
The DNA here is from genome assembly GCA_000306725.1 of Methanolobus psychrophilus R15. Taxonomy (GTDB): domain Archaea; phylum Halobacteriota; class Methanosarcinia; order Methanosarcinales; family Methanosarcinaceae; genus Methanolobus; species Methanolobus psychrophilus. The sequence goes on from CP003083.1 coordinate 1,521,684, forward strand.
TCACTCACTCCCCACAACCACACCTTGACGGCATACACACCGTCTTCGGCCAGGTCATCGAAGGCATGGATGTCGTGAACAAGATTAAGCCAAAAGACGTGATGAAGAAAGTCACTGTTGTTGAAGAATAAATTCATTTAAGCAGCACCATAATACTGCTCTTTCCTTTTTTCATTTATTATATTATTTTATTATGTCCTTTATATTTAGCAGACTCTCTTTTTTATATTCAGGCATACTCCTTAACTTAACAGAATCATGTTTCAGAAAAATATTTATAATAAAAAGCGAAAGATATGCGTTATGTATAACAGAACATAACGGAGACAGACCGAATCCACCGTTGTTCTGGCTAATAAAAAAAGGAGAACAGCATGGCATTAAACAAAAAACATATTATGGCAATAGCAGTCATATTGATGATCGTGCTTTTTGCAAGCGGATGCACAGATAAAGAGACAGAACAACCACAGGTCACGCTGACAGTATCCGCCGCTGCAAGCCTCACGGAGGCTTTCACTGATATGGAGGCGGAATTTGAAACAGAGAATCCTGATATTGATGTCGTGTTCAATTTTGCGGCATCAGGTACGCTCCGGTCACAGATAGAGAGTGGAGCACCCATAGATGTGTTTGCCTCAGCCGCTCAGGACCAGATGGACATGCTCGCCTTCAGAAATTTCATCTATAACGATACAAGAGAGGATTTTGTGGAAAACTCGTTAGTGCTGATCGTTCCAAAGAGCAATGAATTCGGGATTACCAGCATGGAAGCCCTGCAAAGACCAGAAGTAAAGAATATAGCTATCGGAAATCTAGAGACAGTACCCGCCGGCAAATATGCAAAGGAATCAATGACCAATGCAGGAATATGGGACAGCGTTTCAGGCAAGATGCTTATGGGTGAGAACGTTAAGCAGGTACTTGTCTATGTGGAACGGGGAGAGGTTGATGCCGGATTTGTATTCGGAACTGATGCGTCACCTGCAAAACCTGGCTCAATTGAAGTCATTACCTCTGTACCTGTAAGCACTCCCATCACCTACCCCATAGCTGTAGTCTCATCCACCAGTCACCTTGAAGAATCCCAGCTCTTTGTTGATTTCGTCACAGGAGAAAAAGGTAAATCCATACTGGAACAATATGGATTCAGTATTCCTAATAACGGATAAATTCGAATGCTTGAACAGGTATGGTTCCCCCTTGTAATAACACTTAAGATAGCGGCGATATCCACTCTCATAGTGGCAATACTGGGCACCATCATATCTTACATCCTGGCCAGAAGGGAATTCATGGGAAAGTGGCTGGTCGATGTGCTGGTCACACTGCCTATGGTACTCCCTCCCACAGTGACCGGCTACCTTCTCATCGTGCTCCTGGGAAAGAACGGGATCCTTGGGAAGGTCCTTTTCGACCTGACAGGTATTAGTTTACTGTTCACCTGGCAAGTGGCAGTCATAGCCGCATTTGTCGTATCCCTGCCACTTATGGTCAAGACCACCACAGCAGCCATCGAGGCCGTGGACAGGGATTTCGAATATGCAGCATTCACCCTGGGGAGAAAGGAACTTGAGACAGCACTTTTCATAACGCTCCCCCTTGCTAAAAAGGGAATACTTGCAGGTATAGTCCTGAGCTTTGCAAGGGCAGTGGGAGAATTCGGTGCGACTCTGATGGTTGCCGGGAACATCCCCGGAAGAACGAACACAATGGCCATCTCCATTTACAGCGCCTTCCAGGGGGGCAACAATGAGCTTGCCAACATGCTGGTGATCATACTCGTGACCGTGTCCCTGCTCTCCATGGCTATAACTGCAAGACTTGTCAACCGCTGGAAGATATGAGGTTACATTATGGGCATCAAAGTGGATTTCAGAAAACGTCATTACATGAAAAAAAGTGATAAAAAGAAAGGCATAGAACCTGTTTTCATGCTTGATGCCAAATTCGAGGCAGGAAATGAGCTGGTGGTCCTTTTCGGACGATCAGGCTCCGGGAAGACCACAGCACTGCAGTGCATATCAGGACTGCTGGAACCCAATGGCGGCAAGATAATCGTTAACGACAAGGTATACTTTGACTGCCATAAAAGGATCGACCTGCCGGTGCAACAGCGCAGCCTCGGATACGTGTTCCAGAACTATGCTCTTTTTCCGCACATGGATGTGAAAAAGAACATTGCCTACGGACTGAAAGGATATAATGAGGAGGAAAAAGGAAGAAGGGTCGGAGAAATGCTACGGTTGCTCCATATCGAGGGCCTTAAGGACAATTATCCTTCCCAGCTCTCAGGGGGACAGAAACAGAGAGTGGCACTGGCCCGCGCACTTGCGCCAAAGCCGGAAATACTGCTGCTTGATGAGCCTTTTTCGGCGCTTGATGCGGTCGTACGCATGAAATTGAGAGAGATGATAAGGAGAATACAGAAGGAGCTTGGCATTCCGATACTGTTCATCACTCACAATCCGGTGGAGGCTTTCACTATGGCTGACAGGATGGTTATCTTCCATAACGGACGGGTCCAGCAAACAGGCACTCCCGAAGAGGTATTCTATCATCCCCAGAACAGTCATGTGGCTGAACTGGTAGGCATGACCAACATATTTGAAGATGCTATTGTGGGAGACGAAGATACTGCTACGGGTACTGTCCTGCTCCGCAAGGATGAACTGCAGGTAAGCGCGATGCTGCAGAAGCTGAAGGCGGGCAGGAATGTCTCATGGGGTATCCGCCCTGAGAACATCCATATCTTATCAGAAGAGGACGAAACTGATCCACTGGAAGAGAATGTATTCAGTGCATCGGTAAAGAGCATTGTGAATAAGGGTGCAAGCAAGCTTATTTATATTGATATCGGGCATCATCAAAATCTTCTCATAGCTGAAACATCCAATCAGACTTTTGAGAAATTGCACCTTGAAGCAGGAGATGCCTGCAAAGTGAAACTGGATAAACGGAAGATTGCGGTATTTTAGGGTATAAGAGCCTTCATCTTAAATGTGGTCCATGCATAGGACTTAAAGGGCACCTTCCATCAGGCTTTTAAGATAGTATTTCATTTTTCACATATAATGAAATTTCTGGAGAATCTTTTCAGGAAAAAACCAAAAGGTGCCCCGCAGGACACTTTCAGGCTGGAATTTGGAAGACTACCTGAATTGGTCCGGGCAGAATCAAAAAAAGAATTGGACGATATCGGACCAGTTATCAGGGCGAAGTATACCGAGATAGAGACATCACTGGAAGAGCTCAGGGATATCAAAGAGAGCCTCCTTCAGGCAGAACCGATGGAGAACGCAAATAAGAGAATGGAAAAGCTTGGGGATTCCAACCGGGAAAATGTAGCTCATAACCTTGACCTGATCATTGAAAAGATCACTCTTCCCCGGAGCAATGATCCCAGGGATGCCATCGACCTTTACACTGATTCAAGGTCGATTATGAAAACTGTCGTTGATAATACCCGTAGGAGCCAGATGTATATCAAAGCCCTTTATCCCCAGGAATTCGGGAGGATAAAACATGGCCTTACAGAACTTGAAAGCCGGTTTGGTGAGCTTCATAGCATCCTAAAGGCTGAAAAGGAAAAAATGGATGCCTTCGAGAGGCTTCCCGGTGAGATAGAGAACATTAGCCAGACAGAAAGGGATATGCTACAAATCCAGGAGAATATCCACAGCTTTGAGTCAAAGCATGGAACTGCAAGTGAAAAGCTCGCTGCCTCTGTTGTGGCACTGGATGCACTTGAAAGAAGCAGTGAATTCGAAAGGGCAAAAATACTCGAGGAAGAGATCCATGCTCTCAAAGTGAAGATATCAGCCATCGATTCAGATATAGAGCGACTGTTCACTCCCCTGTCAAAAGCAATCTCCAGGATGGAGAAGCAGGATAAGAACGAGATCCATGTACTGTCAGCAGAGAACCGGACAGTCCTTGCAGCCATAAAGGATAAACCTGGTTCGCTCACAAAAAGTGAGCTTGACCCTTTTCTTGATGAACTGGCAACACGGGTGAAGAACAAAGATCTGGGACTGAAAGAACAGATGTATGATAAGATACTCGGACAGGTCAGCAAGCTAAAAGACCCTTCAACGATATCAGATCTTCGTGACATAAAAGAAGGCTACTCTTCCAGAATGAAGGAACTGAAAGCTGAGTTGGGGCAAATACAGGTTTACCGTGACAGGGAACGTATGGAAAATGACAGGGTACGGTACATGAACATGATGAGTTCAATAGAAGAAGAACTGGCTCAGGAGAAAATGCACCTGGAAAGCCTGGCAGAGCAGCAGGAAAGGTCAAAAGCAGAATTACGCCAAGGACTCATACCTGTTTTTGGGGATAATATAGAAGTTATCTACCATGATCAACATACACATACGTAAGAGGGGTTAGGCAATGGAAAATAACAGATATATCCGATGGTTTGAAGAGGTAACTATAGAAGATGTTCCTTCAGTCGGAGGCAAGAATGCCTCTATAGGGGAAATGTACAGGGAACTGACAGGTAAAGGCATTAAAGTACCTAACGGCTTTGCGATTACGGCGGACGCCTACTGGCATGTTCTCGAATCTGCGGGCGCGCTTGGGGAGCTAAAGCAGACCCTTGAAGGGCTGGACACCGAAGATGTACGCGACCTTGCAATAAGAGGGAAAAAGGCAAGGAATATTATACTCAATGCGGATATGCCTGATGATCTGTGGAGTGAGATAAAAGAAGCATATGATAAACTGAGTGAACAGTACGGCCCTGATGCCGATGTAGCAGTGCGTAGCTCGGCAACCGCGGAGGATCTGCCCAATGCTTCATTTGCGGGCCAGCAGGAAACATATCTGAACATACATGGATACCATTCCCTGAAAGATGCATGTATCAGGTGTTTTGCCTCGCTTTTCACGGACAGGGCCATTTCCTATCGTGTCAATAATAACTTTGACCATTTCAAGGTTGGGCTGTCCATCGGAGTGATGAAGATGGTGCGCTCGGACCTGGCCTCCAGCGGAGTTATGTTCACCATCGACACTGATAGTGGATTTGAGGAAGTCGTATTCATAACTGCTGCCTACGGACTTGGAGAGAACATTGTGCAGGGACTTGTCAACCCTGACGAGTTCTATGTGTTCAAGCCCACACTGAAAGAAGGATATAAGTCAATTATCGATAAGAAACTAGGTGAAAAGGAGATCAAGATGATCTACGGGCGTGGTGATTCCCGTATACTCACCCGCAATGTGGAAGTTCCGGAGGCGGACCGGAAAAGATTCTGCATCAACGATGCGGAGATACTCCTTCTCGCTCAGTACGCAGTAACCATTGAGGATCATTACTCCAAGAAGAACGGGAAAAAGATGCCAATGGACATTGAATGGGCGAAGGACGGTGAAACCGGAGAGTTATTCATTGTGCAGGCAAGGCCTGAGACCGTGCAGTCCCAGAAAAAGAAGGATGTCCTTGAAACTTACTATCTTGATCAGAAATCTTCAGTTATTGTTACAGGCCGAAGCATCGGTCGCAAGATAGCAGCGGGCAAGGTACATGTGATCCCTGATGTTTCAAGGCTCCCTTCCTTTAAAGCCGGAGAGGTGCTTGTGGCAGATACCACAACACCTGACTGGGAGCCGATAATGAAAAAAGCTGCCGCAATCATTACAAATAAGGGCGGAAGGACCTGCCATGCAGCTATTGTCAGCCGTGAACTGGGCATACCGGCTGTGGTGGGTGCCGCAGGCGCCACTGAGAAGCTAAAGACAGGCATGGAAGTCACTGTAAGTTGTGCTGAAGGTGATGTCGGGAGAGTCTATGAGGGCATACTCGATTTCCATACTGAAAGCCTTGACCTGAAGGATTTGGAGAACACCAGGACAGAGGTAATGATGAACCTCGGAAACCCTGAAGAAGCTTTTTCCCTGTCCATGATCCCCAATAGCGGTATTGGTCTTGCAAGGCTTGAGTTCATTATCTCAAGTTACATACAGGTGCACCCCATGGCGCTGGTGCATCCGGAAAGAGTTGCTGATGCAAACGATGCTGAGGAAATTGAGAGACTCACAAAAGGTTACAGCAGCAAAGAGGACTATTTTGTCGAAAAGCTCTCCTTTGGGGTCGGCACCATTGCAGCTGCATTCTATCCCAAGCCTGTGGTCGTGCGTATGAGCGATTTCAAATCAAACGAGTACGCGAGCCTGCTGGGAGGCAGGTACTTTGAGATTGAGGAAAGCAATCCAATGCTGGGATTCCGTGGTGCTTCACGCTATTACGATGAGCGCTACAGGGAAGGGTTCGCACTTGAGTGCAGGGCGATGAAGAGAGTGCGGGAAGAGCTGGGGCTTACAAATCTGATCCTTATGATACCTTTCTGCAGACGTGTTGACGAGGCGGGGAAAGTGCTTGCAGAAATGAAAAAACACGGGCTTGAAAGAGGAAAGAGTAGTCTTCAGGTGTATGTGATGTGCGAGATACCTAGCAACGTGCTCCTGATAGATGAGTTCAGCAAATACTTTGATGGTTTTTCGATAGGTTCCAATGACCTCACCCAGCTCACCCTTGGAGTGGACAGGGATTCGGACATACTTGCAGAGTCCTTTGATGAAAGGGATGAGGCGGTCAAGAGAATAGTGTCCATGGCCATACAGGGAGCAAAGCGCAACGGCAAGCATAGCGGGCTATGCGGGCAGGCACCCAGCGATTTCCCGGAATTTGCGGAATTCCTTGTAAGAGAAAGCATTGATTCGATCTCCCTTAATCCCGATTCCGTGATGCAGATAGTGCCCAGGATACTTCAGACAGAAAGAGATATGGAAAGATAGGCAATCTCTTCTCCTGAATCGTTTGGCTGGAAGATGCTGTTCAAATCTGCATGGATATCGTTAATACCCCTCTGTTAAGGAGAAACAAAAATAGTTATTGTAAATGACGATAAGAAAAGTCTTCTACAGAACCGTATTCCAATAGGTTTATATTTTGTGCTTATTCATATTTATCTATGCAAAAATGCATTTCAAAAATGCATTTAGAATTGCAGAGACAATCTTAACATTTGTATTTGGGGAAATAAAACAAAGCGTTTTGAGATAATCATTCTCTGTAAGTATAGTAGGTGGGAAATTCATTCGCGTTAGTATCAAAGAATTTTCCAGAAACCATACCAGTGATCTAGAAAGAGTGGGGAAAGAATATGGCTAAAGAATTATATAAACTACCGGCTTTGAAATATGGTTATGCAGACTTGGAACCATACATATCCGAGGAACAATTGCGAATACACCATGACAAACACCATCAATCCTATGTGAATAATGCAAATTCACTTTTGCAGATGATGGATAAGGCAAGAGAAGAAGGAACGGATTTCGACTATAAGGCAACTGCCAAGGCTTTTGCTTTTAATCTGGGCGGTCACGTATTGCATGATTATTTCTGGTGGGAGATGACACCTGCGGAAAAAGCAAGCAAAGAACCAACCGGTGAATTGTCCGATGCAGTAAAAGAAAACTTCGGAGGCTTTGAAAGATTTAAAAAGGAATTCAGCCAGGTAGCATCAGGCGTGGAAGGTTCCGGCTGGGCGGCATTGACCTTCTGCACAGACACCAACAGACTTGGAATAATGCAGATAGAAAAGCACAATGTCAACCTGATACCTGACTACCCGATAATTATGGCCCTTGACGTATGGGAACATGCCTACTATCTGGATTACAAGAACGAAAGAGGCAAGTTCATAGACGCGTTCTGGAATATAGTAGACTGGGAAGAGCTTGACAAGTGGTTCAAGAAAGTCCAGAATCATGACACCGCATGATGTCAGAAAATTGCAAATGAAAACAAAAGTATAATAATCTTTTCTAAAAGGCAAATTCATAGACCTTTTTGGGAATACCGCTAACCTGAAATAGACAGGAAGAGCTAAAAGGGCATGAATGGATGTCTTTTTTATTTTATAAAAACACGTGTCTGGAACTATATTTAATTTTATACGGCATTAGATTACATTTATGCCTCTGCCTCACAAGGAATGACAAAAGTGAATACACTTCCTTTTCCCGGACTGCTTTGAACCCATACCCTACCGCCATGCATTTCTACGAATTTCTTTACCAGCACCAGGCCAAGGCCAGTTCCCTCATATGCCCGGTTTATATCAGGATCCAGTTGTTTAAACGGTTTGAATAGTTCCTTTTGCTGCAGGTCGGATATCCCAATACCATTATCCTTCACGCTGACAGACATCTCATTTGCATTACAGTCCAGTATTACTTCGACACTGCCGCCAGACGGAGTGAATTTTATTGCGTTGCTCAACAGGTTGTACATTACCTGCCTTATTTTCAATTTGTCAGCATGAATTTCACAACCCGGCCCTTGTGCTGTAGTGAAAAGACGGATATCCTTGTGTTTTGCAAGCGGCTCCATGGTTTGCATGAGCTCTAAAAGCAATTCGGATATCCTGAAAGTCTCAGGGTTCATATCCATTTTACCGGCTTCTATCTTTGATATATCAAGGATGTCATTTATAATATTGAGTAGATGTCTTCCACTCCGGTTAATGTTGGATGCGTACTGTTTCTGTTTCTGGTCCAGCTCTGTGAACAGTTCAGAGGCAAGTATGTCTGAAAAACCGATTATGGAATTTAAAGGCGTGCGAAGTTCATGGCTCATGTTAGCAAGGAACTGGCTCTTTGTCTGGTTAGCTGACTCAGCCATCATTTTTGCTTCCACAAGGGCGCTTTCAGCTTCCTTACTTTCAGTAATGTCGAATATGATCCCCTGGAGAGAGAGAATGCTACCTTTGCTGTTACGTTTTATCAGGGTCCTCTCGTCTACCCAGCGAACCTCTCCGGATTTTGTCAATATCCTGTATTCCTGCTGGAAATCATTTTCGCTTTCTTCGATTTTACCCTTAAGTTCATTTTGGACACGTTCACGATCTTCCGGGTGAACAATACCCTTGTACCATATATGGCCGCTTGTCAGTTCTTTTGGGTGATAGCCCAGATTCCTTATACCATCGGAAACAACCTCTATCGGCAATTCACTGGTAAAATTATACTTGAACACTATCACAGGACTGCTGTTTACCACATTTTCCATCTCTTTCATGGATATGCTGGACTTTTCCAGAGCCTCGAGTATGTCATTCAAGCCCTGTGGGATTTCCTTAAAATCAACATCAACATCTGTATTTGCCCTGATGGTCAGTTTCCCTTGCAAGGCTTCTTTGGAAATATCCTGAAAATCGCTGACAATCCTGCTTATCGGCCTGGTTATGGAATTTGCGATCAAAAAAGCCATACCTCCCATGAACAGGATGGCAATCGCGGAAATAGTCATAAGTTGCCGTTGAAGTTCATCGGCGCCTGCAAACATCTCTTTTTCAGGTACCACAAGTACGAAGGAAGACTCACTTGACCCTACAGGCTCATAGAACATCACAACATACTCACCTGTGATTGGGTCGATGGTTCTTACATAGCCACTATTACCGTCCATGATATCTGCGCCCATTTCCATAAAGCCGGGATTGCCAAACTCCTGAAGCGCACTGAAGCCTATCCATTCTTTTTCCTGGGGATGGGACATCAGTATTCCCGTATTGCTGACCATGAAAGCATAGCCGGTATCAAAAATGGTTACGTTGCTGACAATACTATCGATGTAATCAAGTGAAAGATCCACTCCCCCGATACCTATGAAAGTCCCGTTATCAGTTATCGGAGAAACAAAACTTACAATCAGGGCCCCATCGTAGAAATATGGTTCCGTGATGACATCCGCGCCAAGATGTTTAGGCATCTGATAATAATCGGATGTCTCATAATACAAAAGAGGATCAAGCCGGACAGAGCCGTTAAGCTTGTTCCAGTAAGGTATGAACCTCCCGGTTCCATCATGACCAGGACTCCCCGCGTATTCAGTATCCATGCCATCAAATGCATTGGGTTCATAGCATACATAGGTGCCTAGCAGATAAGGATTATCCATAGTTATCTGCCTAAGGATACTGTTTACTTCATTGCGGTCCCCATTGTGCTGTTTCATTGTGCTTGCAATGGTTCGTGCCATAGCCATGCTTGCCTGCATATCCTTGTCGAACAGGTTGGCATAATTCTCAGCCGTAGTCACTGATTGCTGGTAGGCAAGCTCTGTTTGCTGGTTCCTGACAGTCGAGGTAATAGCCATTGTGGCCCCGACCATAACCAGTACTGTTCCAATGGTTATAAGGAACAACAATTTAGTTTCAAGCCCTATGTTTTTCCATTTCATGCCCATCAAATTTATAAACGGCCTTCTGATCGGAGCACAACAGTCTCCTTAAATAGTAACTCTAAATTAAAGTATTCTGTGAGTATTTATAAATATACTGTTCCATATATAAATATTAAGCTCCGTAATTTGTTTAATAGCTCTTTTAAAAAGCAAAATAACCTGTAACGACATTAAACATTTTCATCACTAATTTTAGAAAAGGTAGTTTAGAGGGTATGTAAAAGAGATTAAAAAAAATAGAAAGCGATCCCGAAGGGATTCGAACCCTCGACCCTCGGGTTAGAAGCCCGATGCTATATCCTGGCTAAGCCACGGGACCACTTTAGATGCTCAGAGGTACGAAATAGGCGTTTATGCATAAAAGTCTTTTGTATCAAACAGGAAAGTACATAAATATCTGAGCAGGTAATTCGATGCGCGAATAGAAATATATAATAGTTTAGCATCAAATCTACCATTAATTTAATGAGGCTTTATAATGAGCGAACTACTGATCTATTATAATGGCGAGTATGTCCCAAAATCGAAGGCTACGACATCGGTTTATGACCATGGTTTCCTCTATGGGGACGGCGTCTTTGAAGGCATAAGAGCATACAACGGACGTGTTTTCAAATTACGCGAGCATGTCGACAGGCTCTATGACTCTGCAACGGCCATAGCCCTGAAAATCCCCATGACCAAGGAAGAAATGGAGGAAGCAATCCTTGAAACTCTCAGGAGGAACAATCTCAGGGATGCTTACATCAGACCTATCGTTTCAAGAGGTAACGGCGACCTTGGACTTGATCCCAGGAAATGTCCAAAGCCCAATGTATTCATCATCAGCCAGGAATGGGGTGCAATGTACGGTGATCTCTATGAGACCGGACTTACAGGAGTTACTGTCGCGGTCAGAAGGAACGCCGCAGATGCGCTTTCGCCAAACATCAAATCACTCAATTACCTTAACAACATCCTTGCCAAGATAGAAGCCAATGAAAAAGGCGGTGATGAGGCAATCTTCTTTGACAGCAACGGCTATCTCTCAGAAGGTTCGGGTGACAATATATTCATCATAAAGAACGGAAAGGTCTATACTCCTCCGACGGTCAACAACCTGAGAGGCATTACTAGAGCGACTGCCATCGAGCTGCTTGAAGAGATGGGCACTATGGTCCATGTTGAGAATCTGGGTATGTTCGACCTCTATACGGCTGATGAGATATTCGTCACCGGCACAGCTGCAGAAGCCGCTCCTCTTGTCAAGGTCGACGGGCGCGCTATAGGCGACGGAAAGCCAGGACCCATCACAAAGAAAATGGTCGAGGCCTTCAAACACATCACCCAGAATACAGGCACTCCAATATTCAAGTGAACTGATTTGGAAGGATTATCCCTTCCATGTACTTTTTTTGAACTATGTCAGGCATCACCTGATTATATACTATAAGAATTATATACAAATAGGAGAATAATATCCTGCTGATAACACACTGGTTTTGCAGCAAGATAGCCCGTTAATGTGTATATATGTATTATAGAACCTGACAGAGGAATAACAATGGAAATAACAGGAGAAAAAGGCAAAGTAGTAATGGAGAACCTGAAATATCTGAACGATTCGGTAATGGCCATATTACTGCTTATGCCTGTGACCCTTTTGATAGTCTTTGAAGCTCTTGATGACAATCCTACCTTGAAACTGCTCTCCATTCCCACGTGGGCTGTGTACCTCTTGGGGCTCTGGTATGTTACTTCAAGGATATTCAAACTTAACAAAACGCTTATAGCATATCTTGAAGAAAAGTAAGAGCACATGGAACGTAAGGAATTCAGAGAGCTAACCCCTGTGGAAGATGCAAGAAAACTGGTAAGCCGGATAAAAGTACTTTCAGGAACCGAATATATACATGTCGGCAATGCTACCGGGCGTATCCTGGCTGAGGATGTGCTCTCAGCTGTTGATGTGCCTGCATTTAACCGCTCTGTGAAGGATGGTTACGCCCTGCGCGCCAAAGACACTTACAAGGCAACAGAGCCGGAACCTATCTCCCTCAGACTTACAGCATCCATACCTGCAGGCTGTGCTGACAGGTTCTTTGTTAATGACGGGGAAACCATAGAGATCTCAACCGGTGCGCCCATTCCAGAAGGTGCTGATGCGGTCATAATGGTTGAGCAGACAAAACAGACAGAAAATACTGTGTATATTTATCAGCCGGTGCACATCGCAGAGAACATCATGCGCGCAGGTTCGGATATAATGAAAGGAGAGCGTGTGCTCAGGAAGAATACCCGCATCGGTTCAAGAGAGATAGGGGTGCTGGCATCCATCGGCAAAATGGAAGTTCCTGTAAAAAAACTTCTTGTGGGCATTATTTCAACGGGTGACGAGCTCATCGAACCGGGGAAGGAGCTGAAGCCAGGAAAGATATTTGATGCAAATTCCTACGCCATAGCCGCAAATGTAGAAGAATGCGGCGCAATACCCAGGATGTATGGCATTGTCCCGGATGAAGGTAAATTGATGGAAGAAGCACTTGACAAGGCGATAAATGAGTGCAACATTGTCCTGACCTCTGGCAGTACTTCAGCTGGTATCGGCGATATCATGTACAGGATAATAGAGGATAAGGGAGAAACACTTACTCATGGCATTGCCATCAAACCCGGGAAGCCGGTCGTCATCGGGATGATCAATGGGGTTCCCACTATAGGGCTGCCCGGGAATCCGACCTCTGCACTCAGCATATTCAACGAATTCGTGGCACCGATCATATATAATTCGCTTGGGATCGCGCCTACATTTAAGGCAAAGGTATCTGCAGTAATGGGAACAGGCATCCGCTCGGGAGGGCGCGAGGAGTTGTTCCCTGTGGGAGTGGTACGTGGCAGGGCATATCCTGCGGATAAGACATCAGGTGCCATTACAACCCTTGCAGATGCTGACGGCATAATTGAAATCAGGGCGCAGACAGAGTACATAGAGGCAGGCATTCCGGTAGAGGTCACAATGTTCGGTAATGCCAGAAGCCCGGACATAATGTTTGTTGGCGGGCAGTGTCCGGGTGTCGACCTGCTTGAGGACATGACAGGAAAGATGATCAGGACGCTCAACATGGGGTCCAGCGCAGGGTTCACAGCAATTGCAGGGGGCACCACTGATATTGCAGGCGTCAACATGCCTGATGCAGAAGGAGAGTATAACCTTCCGGTCATTATGAAAATGGGCCTTACAGGCGTTGTGCTTGTCAAAGGATACAGGCGCGAACTTGGACTTATCTTCCTCCCCGGGATGGAGGTGGCGGAACTTGGGGATCTGCCCGGCCTGCGCCTGATCAACAGGAACCGGGGATCAGGGACAAGGGCTATACTGGATAGGGAGATAGGGAGGCTTGCGGCAGAGAAGGGCATTTCCAGGGCGGAACTTGCAAAAGCCATTGAAGGTTACAACTCCGGATCAAAGACACACCGTTCTGTATGCGATGCGATAAAGGATAAAAGAGCGGATGTGGGGTTTGGCCTGAAGGCTGCGGCTGAGGAGGCAGGACTTGCATTCCTTCCTGTGACAGAGGATGAGTTCGATTTTGTGATACGCAAAGATGTACTGGATGCAAAGGAGATCAAGTCGTTCCTTTCAGTATTGAACTCGCATGAATTCTCAGAGAGGCTTCCTGCAGGGTTACGTACCTATGAGAGAACCGGTGAGACCATATCGCTGCCTGAAATGTAACGATTGGACGGGAGAATTGGGATTTATCGGGAAATCTTTTTTAGTTTAGCACGGTATTGTAGGTGCAAATGAGCATAAACGAAGAAATAATATCAGTAGAGGAAGAAATCAGGAAAACGCCATACAATAAGGCTACTTCCTTTCATATCGGTAGGCTTAAGGCCAAACTTGCCCGTCTGCGCGACGAGGTAATCAAAAAGGCATCCAGCAAATCAGGAGGAGAAGGATACTCCGTCAGGAAGTCAGGCGACGCTACCGTTACCCTTGTAGGTTTCCCTTCGGTCGGTAAATCCACCCTGCTGAACAAACTCACCGGCGCTAATTCACAGGTGGGCGCCTATGAGTTCACTACACTTGATGTCATCCCCGGTGTGCTTGAATACAAGAACGCAACGATCCAGATACTGGACGTGCCGGGACTTGTAAAAGGTGCCGCAAGCGGGCGCGGACGAGGCAAGGAAGTTATTGCGGTGGTAAGGAACTGCGACCTTGTGTTGTTCCTGATGGATGTATACCATCCTCAGCACTACCAGGTGCTCACCCAGGAGCTTTACGATGCCGGCATACGCCTCAACCAGAAGCATCCGGACGTAGTTATCAAAAGACAGGATCGTGGAGGTGTGACCATCAGCAGCACCGTTGACCTGGAAATGTCTGATGAGCTCATCAAGACCATCCTTGGCGAATATAAGATCCATAACGCCCATGTGCTGGTGAGA